>JAKQPD010000012.1 GCA_029564935.1 Bacteroidota bacterium | reverse complement strand
GATCCTGCTCTGGGTTCAGGATGAGTTGAGTTATGACAAATTCAACACGAATTATGAAAACATTTACAGGATAGAGGAAGATCAGTTTTATTCGGGTGAGAGATATCATGTGACCGTAACACCGCAGCCAAGCGGGCCTGTATGGAAAGAAAAAATCCCTGAGATCCGTTTTCAGACGCGAATTAACAGAATGCCACGGCTTCTTTTCCGGCAGGAAGAAAAAGTATTTTTCGAATCATCAATTGTCGCTGCCGACTCCGGAATTTTTAAAATATTTACTCTGCCATTCATTTCCGGTGACCCGGAAACTGCACTCCGCCACCCTCAGTCAATGGTTCTGACTGAGAAACTGGCAAAAAAATATTTCGGAGATGACAATCCGATAGGCAGAACGCTTAATATTGAAAATAAACTTCAGTTCACGGTGACGGGAGTAATTAAGAATCTGCCACGGAACTCCATGTTCAACTTTGAGGGTATTTTCCCTTATCCTTTCCTCTATCAGATAGGGGCAGCCGATAATCAGTGGGGAAGTAATTCAATCCTTACCTTCGTCCTGCTTGAAAAAGGTTCAGATATTAATTCAATCAATAAAAAGCTGACTGATGTCGTTCTGGAATTTCTTCCTGAAACAACAACCAAATACCTTCTTTTCCCTCTTCCCGATATTCACCTGCATTCCCAGTTCGGCTTTGAAATAAGTAAAGGCCCTGTAATTGTTGTCTTTATTTTCACACTTATTGCTGTTTTTGTTCTTCTCATTGCCTGCATCAATTTTATCAACCTTTCTACAGCCAAAGCATCCGGAAGAACAACAGAGATCGGTATAAAAAAGGTCTCAGGTGCAGATCAGCAAACAATGATCACCCAGTTTATGCTTGAATCTGCTTTTCTTGTTGTATTTGCTCTGATACTGGCAATTATACTGGTTGGACTGGCCCTTCCTTTATTTAATAATATCTCAGGAAAAAACTTCATTCTGAAAGACCTGCTGAGCGCCAGGTTTATTATAAGCGTGGCCGGGATAGGATTAATTGCCGGAATTATTTCAGGTATCTATCCGGCAATCTGGCTCTCTTCATTCAATCCGGTAGTAGTATTAAAAGGAGAACCGGTATCAGGAGGAAGAGGACATGGGCGATTAAGGCAGATTCTTGTGGTTGTTCAGTTTACACTTTCAATTTTAATAGCAATTGCAGCAGTTTTTATGTATATGCAGTTGAAGCATTTGCAGAACACAGATCTTGGATTTGATAAGGAAAACCTTATCTGCATCCCGATGATCAATGATATGAAGCCAAAATATTACACGCTCAAGAGTGAGCTTCAGCGAGAAGTGTTAATTGAAGGGATCACGGCTGCAAGAAGCAATCCTGTAAGGATAGGAAGTAATTCCGGTGGAGCCACCTGGCAGGGTAAAGACCCTGAGAAACGTGTTCTGATCGGAACAAACGCTATTGATTACGATTACCTCGAAACAATGAAAATGGAACTCAGATCAGGAAGAGGATTCTCACGGGAATATGTAGCCGATCTGGCAAAAGACACCACCGGCAATTTTCTGGTGAATGAAGAAGTGGCAAAGATAATCGGAGTGGATGATCCGGTGGGCATGAGTTTCAGTTTCATGGGACTGAATGGCAGAATAATAGGAGTGTTGAAAAATTTCAATTTCAAGGGCGCTGATCAACCTATAGAACCTATTGCATTTGCACTTACCGATCCCAACTATCTTAATTTTATACTCATAAGGCTATCGCCCGATAATTTAAAAACAGCGCTTAAAGCAGTGGAAATGGTATGGACAAGGATAATTCCCGAATATCCATTTAATTATTTCTTTATAGATGAGGACTATAATAATATTTTCAGAGCTCAGATCCGCCTCACCAGATTGTTAAAATACTTCACAATACTTGCTGTAATTATCGCCTGCCTGGGACTTTACGGACTGTCTGCATATTCTGCGGAAAGAAGAACCAACGAGATCGGGATAAGAAAAGTAATGGGTGCGGGTACGGTGACAATACAGTATCTAATGATTAAAGAGTTTCTGATACTTGTTGGAATCTCCCTTTTAATTGCAATTCCAGCCGGGTGGTTAATTGTCGGAAATCTCCTGAAGCAATTTGCCAGCAGGATAGATTTACTGATCATCGTATTCATAATAATTGCTGTATGTGCGCTGATCATTGCATTAATAACAGTCAGTTTTCAGGCATTCCTTGCATCAAGGATTAATCCTGCAGAAGCACTAAAAATAGAATAAAAGGCTCAGCGGCTCAGCGGCTCAACGGCGCAAAGGTTCAAGGGCAACAGATAAAAAGACTGAAAGACTATAAGACATTAATAAATCAAAATATGCTTGCCAATTTGCTCAAACACAGCTTAAGGTCGTTTAAAAGACAACGATCCTACATATTAATCAATATTTTCGGTCTGTCAATAGGTATCGCATGCAGTCTGCTGATCGCTTTATTCGTTTTAAATGAAGCAAGTTATGATAGATATAACGTAAAGAAAGACAGGATTTACCGTCTTGTCCTCAATGGCAAGATAGGCGGACAGGAAATTATCGGAGCTTATACCTGTGCAGCCATCGGGCCGACAATGCTCAGAGAGTATCCTGAAGTTGAAGATTATCTGAGGATGAACGGATGGGGTCCGACAATTGTGGAATACAAGGACCAGACTTTCACTGATGACCATGTAGTCGAAGCGGATTCCACATTCTTCAACTTCTTCTCAATTCCACTGATTAAAGGAGATGTAAAAAATGTTCTGAACCAGCCACGAAGAGCAGTTGTTTCGGAATCGACAGCAAAAAGGATTTTCGGAGATGAAGACCCAATTGATAAAGCTGTTAAAATCGGAAGTGATACTGCCAGATATTTTATTTCAGGAATTATGTCGGATATCCCCGGAAACTCACATTTTGAAGCAAATATTCTGCTGTCATTCATGACAAATCCGGGGTCTCAGAATCCGATCTGGATGAGCAACAGTTACTCCACTTATCTTCTATTTAAACCTAATACCTACTATAAAACTGTCGAAGACAAGATCCCTGCTCTTCTTGAGAAATATGTAGGCCCTGAAGTTCAGCGGTTCATGGGTATATCGATTGAAGATTTCCTGGCCCAGGGTAATAAATATTCGTTTTTCCTTCAGAATCTTAAAGACATTCACCTTGATCCTGCTATTCAGCAGCAATTTAAAGAGCCAAGCGATCCAAAATACCTGAAGATATTCGGAGTTATTTCTGTACTTATTGTATTGATAGCAGCCATCAATTTCATGAACCTGGCAACCGCCCAGGCTTCAAGAAGAGGCAAAGAGGTCGGTATTAAAAAAGTTGCCGGGTCAACGCGGGGAATGCTTATTACACAGTTTCTTTCCGAATCTTTTATGCTTTCGCTTATCTCTCTGATCATTGCATTGATAATTATAAAACTTCCCCTCCCGTATTTCAACAACCTGCTTGGAGTGGATCTTAAACTCAGCCTCCTTGAAAAATGGTACACTATCCCCGGACTGTTAGTATTTACATTGCTTGTAGGTTTTCTTTCGGGAAGTTATCCCGCACTCTTTCTGTCTTCGTTCAACCCCTACGAGGTCCTCAAGGGAAGTGTCCGCGGCAGTATGCAGAACGGAACTATAAGAAGGATCCTCGTGGTGCTCCAGTTCGCAGTATCAATAATCCTGATAATCGGAACACTAATAATGTACAGACAGATCTCTTTCATGCTCAATAAGGATGTCGGATTCAATAAGGAGAACATGATGGTCATAAACAGAGGAGGAGCTCTTGAATCGAGGGTTGAAGCATTTAAGGAAGCAGTGAAGAAGATCCCCGGGGTTGCCAATATTGCCAGTTCCACAGCTGTACCCGGAAGGAATAATAACACTAATGGTTATGGTTTGGAAGGCAGGAGGGATGAATCGTTCCTGATGACAACAAACTGGATAGACTATGATTACATTGATACTTATGGTATGTCGCTGACAAAAGGAAGGAGCTTTGACAGGTCATTCAGTACCGACAAAGATGCATGCATAATCAATGAAGCTGCAGCAAAGAACTTCAATATTACTGATATCGACAACGCCAGATTCCTCCAGCCCAGGGACTCCGGGAACTTCAAAATCATGCAGGTAATAGGCATTGTAAAGAACTTTAATTTCGAATCACTTCGCAATCCGATACAGCCCTATGTTTTCCAGTTCAAAGGCGATGATAACCGGTGGGGATATGTGACAGTTAAACTGACACCTCAATATAATCTTCAGACTATTACTGAGATAGAAAACACATGGAAACAATTCACCTCCAATGACCCTATACAGTATTACTTTGTGGATGAAGATTTTGAACAGATGTATCTGCAGGAAAAACAGAATGCCCAGCTGGCAGTAATATTTTCAATACTGGCAATAATTATTGCAGGTCTGGGATTGTTTGGCCTGACATCCTTCACAGTCCAACAGCGCACAAAAGAAATAGGAGTCAGGAAGGCCATGGGATCATCAGTCCCGGGAATATATTTTGTGATTTCAAGAGAGATTATCGTACTCGTCTCAATATCAGCACTTATTGCCTGGCCTCTCATTTATCTAGTTGCCAGCAGGTGGCTCGAAAATTTCTATTTCAGAATCAATCCGGGAGTTTTTACTTTTATTGCCGGGCTTGGAATTGCTCTGATAATAGCACTATCAACTATAAGTTTCAGAATTATTAAAGCCGCCAGGGTCAATCCGGCCCAATCACTTAAATATGAATAGTTTTTGATCAATGCTCAGAAATTATGTCCTTGTAACCCTCAGGAACATCTGGAAAAATAAGCTTTTTACACTTATCAACATCCTCGGACTGGGAATAGCTCTGTCAGTCTGCATTGTTGCTTTCTTTAACCATATGTTCAACTATGAGTTTGACAGAACCAACAGGAATTTTAATGAGATTTACAGGATTACCTGCTTCAGGGACATGGAAGGACGGGAGCAGGAATACGGAGCTGTACCGGCAACTCTCGGATTACAGATAAAAAATGATATTCCCGGTGTTCTGAGATCGGCGAGATTACAGAGAACAAGATCTACCGTGAAGATCGGAGACAATATATTACCCGCAATGGTTATATATGCTGATCCTGAATTTACAGAAATCTTTACAGTCTCCATGATTAATGGTGAATCAGGCTCACTTACCGGAACCGGGAATGTCCTTCTGAGCAGATCAATGGCAAAAACCCTGTTTGGAAATGTTTACCCGGACGGTAAAGCAGTTACAATTGTTAATGACAGGAACAAAGAGCTCACATTTACCGTATCGGGAACTTTCGAGGACTTTCCTGAAAATTCAAGCTTCAGAATTGATATCCTCACAAATTATAGTAATTATCTCCGGATGTGGGAAACAAGTGATTCTGACTGGAAAACCTTTACAACAGCAATTTTTCTTCAGGTCCCGGAAAAATCAATACTGCCCTCGGTAAATGCAAATCTCAGAAACTACCTTCCTGTTCAGAACAAGGCCCGTGAAGATTTCAGAATTAACAGGTTTTCGCTTATCCCCCTGGACGATGTGGGAGAAAACACCCGTAATGTGAGTTCCTCCGGCCTTTTTCCCGGGTTACACCCTGCTGCCCTGATTGCCCCGCCGATAATGGCAATCTTTATTCTTCTTATAGCCTGCTTCAATTTTGCAAATACGTCAATCGCAATATTCAGCAGGAGAACAAAAGAAATAGGATTGAGAAAGACTTTCGGCGGAGTAAGAAGTCAGCGGGTGTCTATCCTGCAATATATGTAAGCTCTTTCAGCCCGGTAATGATACTGAAAGGCTCTGCACCGTTTAAATCGTCAGGTATATTATCAGTTATCCTTCTTACTGTTCAATTCACCATTTCGGTCACAGCCCTGATCCTGGGGATTACTTTCTCGGAAAATGCTGAATACCAGAGGACGCTTGACCTTGGGTATGACAGAGACAGGACTTTAATGGTTCCACTGACTCCGGAACTGTTTGAAAATTATAAAAATGATGTGCTTTCCGACCCCAAAGTCCTGGCTGCAGACGGCACCGGCAATCAAATCGGCTGGGGAAATTACAGAAGACCCGTAAAGGAAAATCAGAAACAAGTCGAAGTCGACGTCCTGGATATTGGCCCGGAGTATGCCCGGACGATGGGACTGAGACTGAAAGCAGGCAGATTATTTGAGAAAGAAAGGGAATCAGCCGACAGAACAAATAATTCAATTATTATTAATCAGAAAATGGCAGGTGATTTCGGATGGACAGATCCTGTCGGGAAAAGGATTACACTCTATGATACGATATCCCTGAACGTCATAGGCATGGTCGATGATTTCTTCAATTCAGGCTTATGGGAGAAGATAGAACCGACAATGCTCAGATTAGCAAGACCGGATCAATATAATTATCTGGCGGTAAGAACAAATAAAAATGATGTCCCTGCTGTCCTTGAATCTCTGAGCAGAAAATGGAAAAACCTCTCAACAAATCTCATTTTTGAAGGGAGGACTCAGGAAGACCTGCTGCAGGAGGAAAAGGATATTAATGAAAGCATTCTTAAAGTGAATATGTTCCTCGCTGTTGTCGCAACTATTTTATCACTGATTGGAATGTTCAATATGATCTCACTTGATATAATCCGCAGAACAAAGGAAGTAGGGATAAGGAAGATACAGGGCGCTTCAATACCAATGATAATGTACCTTATCAGCAGGAAATTCATCGTTGTGCTGATTATAGCCTCAGTTGCAGGATGTGCAACAGGTTATTATATGTCACTTATGTTTATGGACAGTATCTGGGATTACTTTGTAAATATCGGTGCCGGCATTTTAATATCCGCTGTGATGATACTGGTGGTAGCGACGGTACTTACTTTAAGCGTCAGGATCGTAAGAGCCGCAATGAAGAATCCGGCAGAATCATTGAGATATGAATAACAGTACCGGTAACGGCTTCAGTACCTCTTTATTAAGAAGATATTTAATACATCCTGTTTATCAGTTGCCCGATCTCATCACGGTTCTTGAGAGGAAAACTATGACTCCTTCCATCCCTGGTGACAACATTTATTCCTTTTGGAGCAAATAATCCGTTTTTATAAAAGATAACCTCAAGAATATTATCGAAAAGTATTTCCAGATTGAACTTTTCAAGCTCATCTTTCAGTGTCTTGAAATAGATCCGTTGATTTGTAACTATAAGTTTTCCATCAACTGTATTATTCTCAATCACCTGATTTGTGTCTCCGGCTTTAAGAACAACTTCATTAGGATATAATTTGACTGTCATTTTTTTCTGATATATTTTGGATAAAAACCTCACTTATAACACAATTTCTGTATTAAAGACGGCAATATTTCCGGTAAGTTGCAGAAAATATTCAAAAAGTAAGAAATTATTAAACCGCCAAAGCGGCATTGATCAATAGTAAAACCAACCACAACATTCACCTTTAGTTCCCCCCCCTCTTTGCGCAGCAGAGAGGGGGCAGGGGGTGAGTTCGTGTCGTCCTGCAGATAGCAGGGAAAGGGGTGAGTTCATGTCGTCGTTTAGAAACAAGTGAAATTGGTGATATAGTACCATCTCCTGTCAAATATTTGGACAATTTTTATAAATTAGTACCACAAATTTCTCAGATGAGTAAGGAAATTCCCAGATTGATCCGTGGCATATCACCCACAATGATCAGGGTCATGAACATTGTTCAGAAAGTAGCTGCCACCGAAGCAAATGTCCTGATAACAGGAGAAAACGGGACCGGGAAAGAACTGATTGCCCGGGAAATCCATAACCTGTCGGATAGGGCAGGGGAGCTGATGATAAGCGTCGACATGGGATCTATACCGGAAACCTTGTTTGAGAGTGAACTGTTCGGACATGTCAGAGGTGCTTTTACGGATGCCAGGGAAGACCGGAAAGGTAAATTCGAGCTCGCAAACGGAGGGACACTTTTTCTGGATGAGATAAGTAATCTGTCGCTTCATTCCCAGTCGAGGCTTCTCAAGGTTCTGCAAAACAGAAAGATAGTCAGGGTAGGTTCAAATAATGAAATTCCGGTGGATATCAGGCTGATCTGTGCAACCAACAGCGATCTGATACAGATGGTAAACGAAGGCAGGTTCCGCGAAGATCTTCTTTACAGGATCAATACGATTATTATAGAAGTTCCCCCTCTGCGCGACCGTGTTGACGATATTCCTATCCTTGCAAACTACTTCCTGAGATTATATTGTGAAAAATATGAAAAGAAGCCAATGAAGATCAACTCCGGCGCTTTGTCAAAGCTTTCCAATTACATGTGGCCCGGTAATGTTAGAGAACTCCAGCACGCAATTGAGAAAGCCGTTATCATGACTGATTCCCCGGTTCTTATCCCGTCAGATTTTGAGTTTAAACACTCAGAAAAGAATCTTCCCGGCGAAGAGCTGACCCTTGAAGAGATGGAGAAGAAACATATTCTTGACAGCCTCAGGAGACATTCAAACAATATCAGTGTTGTAGCTGCAAAGCTTGGAATTACACGGCAGACACTCTACAACAAGATGAAAAAGTTCGGGAATGGATCCTTCTAGCTGACTATCTGACCATCAAAAAGATTAACGATCCTGTGGGCATATCCCGCATCCCTGTCGTTATGTGTCACCATTATAATGGTTGTTCCTTCCTTGTTCAGCTCGGTAAGCAAATTAATTACTTCGATCCCGTTCTTTGAATCAAGGTTACCTGTCGGCTCATCAGCAAGTATCAGCCTGGGATTTGCCACAACGGCACGGGCTATCGCAACTCTCTGCTGCTGGCCTCCCGATAACTGCTGGGGAAAATGTTTTGCACGATGGGTGATCTTCATCCTTGTAAGGGCCTCTTCAACTTTCTGTTTTCTCTCTCCTGATTTCATTTTCAGATAGATAAGAGGCAGCTCAACATTCTCGTAAACATTCAGCTCATCTATAAGGTTGAAGCTCTGAAAGACAAACCCGATATTTCCTTTCCTGAAAATGGTCCTGTCGCGCTCTTTCAGATTGGCAACTTCTGTACCATTGAAAATATAACTTCCTGATGTCGGATTGTCGAGCAAACCCAGGATGTTGAGAAGTGTAGATTTGCCGCAGCCCGATGGGCCCATAACAGCAACATATTCACCCTCTTTTACGTGCATGTTCACTTTGTTGAGCGCAGTTGTCTCAACTTCCTCTGTCCTGAAGATCTTGGTTAATTCATTCGTTTTGATCATGACTGATATTTTTAATTGTTAATGGAAATCTGAATGTCAATTGTTGCCGGATCTTTTAAATACCAGCTTTTCATTTTTACCGAAAGTCTCATAGCCTGAAATTATTACCTTTTCTCCCGGCTGAAGACCTTCAAGCACTTCATAATATTTCGGGTTCTTGCGCCCGATAGAGATATCTCTTTTAACAGCGAAGGTCTCATCACCGTCAAGAACAAAAATCCACTGACCCCCGGTTTCCTGGAAGAATCCTCCTATGGGAACAAGCACCGATTCTTTCGGTTGTCCCAGCTGAAGACTTATATAATATGTCTGTCCTGTTCTGATATTGTCTGGCACGGTATCCTGAAAAACCATGTCGATCTCAAAGGTTCCGTTCCTCACCTCGGGATAAACCCTTTTGACAACAAGGTCAAATTCACTACCCTGCCTGTCGAGTGTTGCTGTCAGCTGTGTTCTTACCCTGTCGATATAATGTTCATCAATCTGAGCTGTCACTTTGAAACTTGTGAGAACATTAATCTGTCCCATATTGGCACCCCTTTGTATCGACTGTCCGATCTCGGGAACAAGAAGCCCAAGCTGACCGTCAACCGTAGCCCTTACATTCAGGTTTTCCACCCTCTGTCTGACCAGGTCGAGATTCCGGCGCATATTCTGAAGATTGTTTTCAAGGATCTCCACCTGGACGGACCGGAAAAGAGAATCCTGCCTTTCGCGCTCGACAAACAAATTTCTTGACTGGATAGCCATTTCAAGGTCTTCCTTAGACCTGAGATATTCTTCGGTAGAAATAAGTTTATCCTTTATAAGAATCTCATTTTGATTGAAATTCCGTTCTTTTCTTTCTATATCATATTTTAGATTGAGCAATTCCCGCTTGATCTGGATCCTGTCCTGCTCCATGGCTATCTGGGTATTCCTGAGGAAATTATCTTTCTCGGCAAGTTGGGCCTCACTGTCCAGAATGGCAAGATGCAGGTCGGGATTGGAGAGCTTAAGGATTATGTCACCTTTTTTTACCATTGATCCTTCTTCAATGAGTATCTCCTCAACCCGTCCGCCCTCCTGGGCATCAAGGAATATCGTGCTAATCGGCTCAACTGTACCTGTCACTGTAATATAATCATTGAACTGATCCCGGATAACGGTTTCAATAATGAGCTTATCCTTATCGACTTTATATGTAGATGTCCGGTCGGTAAAGAAAGCCATATAAATGAGAACGATCATAGCAAGACCAATGGCAATATATATATAGTGTTTCTTCTGAAGGCCTTTCTTTTTCGGCAATATCCGGTCCATTGTTTCTTTTGGAGTATCCATTTCTTTTATTGATTATTTCAGTTTCTTTAGTTTATTATTCAGTGTTTCAGGTTTCAGTGTTTCAGGGTTCAGTGTTTCAGGGTTTCAGGTTTTTAACCTTGAACATGTAACCTGGAACCTGGAATATAGTCAGATAAACGATATACTTTCATAGTTACCTGTCATATAAAACTGTATAATTATTTCCCTGATCCTCAGCTGCAGTTTTGTACGCAGCGCTTCGGTTTCAGCTCTCGACAAAGTTGTTTTTGCAGCAGAATAGTCTGTCACATCAACCAGTCCGGATTCAAATTTCTTTTCAACCACATTGAATGATTTTTTATTGAACTCGAAATTTGACTGGGCGGCAACAAATTCATCCATGCCTCTGCTGTAATTGAGACAGGCGTTCTCTATTTCAGTGTACAAAGCGTTCTTCTCAAGCTCCAGCCTGAGTGCGGCATCAGTCTTCCTTATCTTTGCCGTCTTTATATTCCTGCCGTAATTGTAATTATTGAACAAGGGTATATCGAGAGATACATAAATAGCCTGGCTGTTATTGTTTTTAAGCTGGCTTGTAAATGCTGCCTGTTCACCGCTGTCATCACTGAGTACCTTATAATAGCCGGTATAGACAGAGCCTCCAACTGTCAGGCTTGGAGCGACAAGCCCTCTTGCTGCAGATATTTGCTTCTCAGCAGCCTTTAGCTCATATTCGATAGTTCTTAGTCGAGGCAAAGTCTGGGCAGCAATTCTGTATACACTATCAGCTTTAAAATCATTTTCTGTCAGTAATATATTCGCGGGATCGGGCAGAGCTATCCTGAATGCTGTTCCGGGATCCAGCTGAAGCATCTGACGGAGAATTGTAATAGCCTGATTAGCAGTATTTCTGGCAATTGTATAATCTAACCTGTCGGCAGAGACCTGGCTCTCCATCTCCATCTGTCTCGACATTGCTTCTTTTCCTGTCTCAACCATTCTCGTTATTCTGAATTGCTGCCTTTCCGAAAGTTCGAGTTGTTGCCTTGCCACCTCCTCCAGACCCCTTGCATAAAGCACCTGGTAATATTGACCGAGCAGCTCTACTACAAGAGTATTCCTGGCGACTTTCTCCGCTTCAAGCCCGGCTTTAAGCATGAACTTGTTTGCAGCTATGGTATTGAGTGCATTAAATCCTGTAAATAACTGGAAATTTGAATTTAAAGCATAAGAATTACTTATATTCTGCTTAAAGGTTATCAGGTTCGTTACCGGGTCTATCGATCTTCCGAAACCAAGATTTGCATCAGAACCGAGATTCAACGAAGGTAATATGTCCATCTTCGATTTGAGAAAATTTACTTCCGCTGTTTCAGTCTGAAGTATCTGCCGTTTCAGATCCAGATTATTTGTTATGGCATAATTGATGCAATCCTCAATAGTCCATTCCTTCTCCTGACCACTCGCTTCATCCAGACAAAACAAAAATATCAATGCAAATACAGGAGCGATTCTCTTCATCTCATTACACTTTTTTATATTAATATGCTAAAAACATGCCATTATTTTAAATAATTATATATCAATCCTATACATAATCTACTCACAATGAATATGTCTAATATTCATACAGTAAAATGTATGATATTTTTACAGGAATTTTCTTTTCTCACTACAATTCTTCAGAAAATCTGCAGGGAAATAGTATATTTAAAAGATAAAAAACAGACGTTTGAAAAACATACTCACCCTTGCGCCATTGATCATATTACTGCTCATTTCGTGTAATACGAACATAAAGAATAGTACTGCTCCCCCGCTTAGGATTTCAGAAAACCACAGATTTCTTGAATCCGGAAATAATGATCCCTTTTTCTGGCTGGGAGATACCGGATGGCTTCTCTTTATGAAGCTAAACCGTGAAGAAACCGGGCATTACCTTGAGACCAGGCATCAGCAGGGATTCAATGTGATCCAGGTTATGGTTCTGCATAATGTCAGAAATGCTGTCAATGCCTATGGCGACTCTGCAATTATGAACCATCAGGTTAATAAGCCGCTGATTACAGAAGGGAACTCATTTGAAGATCCGCTGCAGTATGATTTCTGGGATCATGTCGACTGGATAATAGATCTGGCAGCATCCAAGGGCATATATATGGCACTGGTTCCGGTTTGGGGATCCAATGTCAGAGCCGGACATGTTACATCTGTACAGGCAACCGAATACGGGACCTGGATTGCCGGCAGATATAAAGACAAACCAAATGTTATCTGGCTCAACGGGGGTGATGTGAGGGGTGATGATTCTACGGATGTCTGGAATGCACTCGGTTCAGCTATCAGAAAGACAAGTCCCGGCCAGCTTATTACTTTTCACCCCTTTGGAAGGACACAATCTTCAACCTGGTTCCATCATGAATCCTGGCTCGACTTTAATATGTTCCAGTCGGGTCACAGGAGATACGACCAGGATACTTCCGGACTGGCCTATGGTGAGGATAACTGGAAATATGCTGTTGATGATTACTCAAAAGTGCCGGTTAAGCCCACACTTGACGGAGAACCTTCATATGAAGGTATTCCCCAGGGTCTTCATGATACAACTCAGCCTTACTGGACCGATAAGGATGTAAGGAGATATGCTTACTGGTCGGTTTTTGCGGGATGCTGCGGATTTACTTACGGACATAGCTCCATTATGCAGTTTTATAAAACCACTGACCTGAATCCCGGCTACGGTGCAAAACAATATTGGAATATCGCTCTTAATGCGCCGGGCAGTAATCAAATGAAACACCTGAAAAACCTGATGCTTTCAAAACCTTTTTTTGAAAGAATCCCTGCAAATGACATGCTCGCCGAACCTCAGGCTGAAAAATATGATTATATTGCGATCACACGGGGACATGATTATTTGTTTGCTTATACCTGGACAGGCCGGGAGTTTTCTCTTAATCTTGAAAAAATGCCTGACGGAAAATATAACTCAACCTGGTATGACCCCCGAACAGGTAACTCTGTTCCCGGAGATATATATAATAAAGGTATGGTAACATTTAATCCTCCCGGAGAATATGAACCGGGAAACGATTGGGTGCTCATACTATCGAAAATCTGAATTTAGACCTTTTAAGAGATGCCTGATCTGACTATTGAAAAGATAATACTTGTTGCCTCTGTTTTACTCTTCATAAGCATTCTTGCCGGGAAAACATCATTCCGGCTTGGGATTCCCACACTTATACTCTTCCTCGCTGTTGGTATGTTTGCCGGCAGTGAAGGGATAGGAGGTATCCCCTTTGACAACCCCGGTATTGCACAGTTCATCGGAGTGGTTGCACTTAACTTCATCCTGTTTTCCGGAGGATTTGAGACTGACTGGACTTCAGTTAAACCTGTCTTCGGCCAGGCGCTTACTCTTTCTGTACTTGGTGTATTGATCACTGCAGGCATTCTCGGATTGTTTGTATGGTGGGTAACGGATTTCACGCTCTTAGAAGCGCTCCTTCTGGGTTCTATCGTATCTTCGACTGATGCTGCAGCCGTTTTCTCTATCCTGCGGTCAAAAAAACTTGCACTGAAAGGACATATACGTCCTACTCTCGAATTTGAAAGCGGTAGTAACGATCCAATGGCATATATTCTTACAATCGTCTTTTTAAGCCTCATTCAGGCCGGTGATCAGTCGTTCATTTCAGTTCTTCTGCTTTTTCTGAAACAGCTTATTATAGGTGGATTGTTCGGATTTCTGTTTGGTATAGCCGGTAAATACGTAAATAATTCAATTAAACTGGATTATGAGGGACTTCATCCGGTGCTTTTAATTGCAATAATGCTGCTGACTTATTCTGTTACAACGACGATCGGTGGCAACGGTTTCCTTGCAGTTTATCTTGCAGCATTATATCTTGGAAATCAGTATCTGCTTCATAAAAGAACTATAATGATGGTCTTTGACGGAATGGCATGGCTGATGCAGATAATTCTATTTGTTACACTCGGTCTCCTTGTTTTCCCCAGCAGGATTTTACCTGTAATTGGAATAGGACTGTTGATCTCAGCTTTCCTTATGTTTGTGGCACGTCCCCTGACTGTCTTTTTATGCCTGACACCTTTCAAACTTAAAGCAAGGGTCAAAGCATTTATCTCCTGGGTAGGACTCAGAGGTGCTGTTCCGATTGTGTTTGCTACTTTTCCTCTGATGGCAGGAATTGAAAAAGCCGATATGATCTTTAATATAGTATTTTTCATCTCCCTTACATCAGTTCTGATCCAGGGAACATCTATACCAAAAGTGGCGAAATGGCTTCACGTCTCATTACCTGCACGTGTAAAGTCAGTAACCCCGGCCGATATCCTGCTATCGGAATCTGTTAATTCCGAAATGGCCGAAATAATTATTTCACCGGAATCACGATCGGCCGGGAAAAAGATAATCGACCTCGGTTTTCCTCAGAATGCAAGGATCGCTTTACTGAAAAGGGATGAAAAATACCTGATACCTGACGGACAAACAATAATTAAACCAGGAGATAAGATAATCCTGCTTGCAGGAACTAAAGAAATCCTGTCGCAGGTTACCGGAGGGATAATTTAGTATTGAATAGTATTAAGCCATACATGTAAGATCAGTTCAGACCTGTCCAGGGCGGTTTGTTTGCGCAACAATTCTTGAATTTCTTGCCGCTTCCGCAAGGACAGGGATCATTTCTTTCCGGCCTGACCTGTCTTACAACCTGGTTCTCCTTGTTCCTGATCCAGTTCATAACGTTGGCAGGCGCACGTTTGGCCTTCAGTTCCTTTGCCATGAATTCCATGTAAGGCTCAACATGTTTAAAGAACAATTTGTATCCCTCACAAAGATAATTCAGGCCCGGCTGGCCATCCGGTGTCTGCAAAAATCTGTGCTTGGGACATTCCCCGTGACATGCATATCTTACATCACACTGAAGACAATACCGTGGCAGCTTATTCCTCTTATCAATCCCG
>JAKQPD010000009.1 GCA_029564935.1 Bacteroidota bacterium | reverse complement strand
TCCTTGCCACATTCCAACATCGGCTCCAATTGTCATAGGTAAAGCCCACCACTGACCGGTTACAATAGCTAAAAGCGTAAAAATAAACTCCCCAGATGGATCGGTGTAAATTAGTGGATTATTGAGGCAATAACTATACCATTAAAGCGTTCTCAGCTAACGCTATATCAAAGAACATTTGTTTTGTTACTATAAGATGTTTCATTTATCCGATGCATTTTCTTCGCTGAAATCCTATGGTACTTATTAAAATATAAACTGTTATCATGATTGATTTTTTTAAGTTTATTCTTTTTAACAAATAGAACGATATTTCCAATCTTATCATCAGCAAGATCAATTCTCAAGGTATCCCCATTTAATATGTACTTAAAATCAGATTGCCCATACCAATCATGATCTTTAAATAAATTAATTCTTATTCCTTTGTTATCATCGGAATATAAGATAATAAATTCCTCAATGTATCTATCTTTTGCATAAAAGATCTTTTCATCATTTTTTAAGTCAAAAGAATTTAAGAAAAACATAATAAGAAGAGTACACAATTTTGCAACCATAAATTTTCTAATAATATTATTGATTAAACCAATGTTTAATTCGGGCTACATTATAGTTCCTGAAAAAACCTAGATTAAGCACATTCATATGAGCCCGGATTTCTAAGTTCGGGATTAATGCGCTTGCCCCATATTCATTGAAGATCTTATTAGCATTTCCAGTGAAGTAATCTAGCATATGTTGTTTTTCGTGCAAAACATTTGATTCGATGCGACTTAATGAACTCATTCTTTTTAAATTGAAATGATATCTTGAAATGACTCCTTTATCAAAGTTGTTGGCTGCGTCATAAACGGAACGAATATCTTCTCCTGTAATTGGATTAATAAATTCCGTGCTACCCCTAACACTAGATGACGCAGCAAAATCAAACTCCGACATTCCTGCACTCCATAAATCATATTCTATGATATAGTCTGTAAAAGCAGCTTGTCTTCCATTACGCGTTAAATTTCCAAAAAGTAAACTCCTCTCATACTTTGAATTTGCAGCATTTTTATATCCTTCAACTCCTCCAGATATTCCGCCTAAAATAAATCCAGTAGTAAATCCCTGGGCTGCTCCTGACCAGAAATTTTTGCCATTTTCTCCCCAACCACCATTCATAATGACATTTGTGAAACCTCCAGAAATTGCACCGGCAGTACCTTGAATACCGCCTTCAACCAACGCTCCAGGTATTGCCCCATATACATTAAGTCCTTGTGTTAGCATCCCTGCTCCTGCTCCAACTCCTCCGGATATAGCACCAACTGCCAAAGATTTACCAAACTGGCCCCAGTCCCATTTTTGGCCTGTAATAGCAGTTGAAGCTGCATAGACACCTCCGTTAATTACAGCACCCCAACAAGCAGCATCCAAAATAGGCCCAATTATAGGCAAGAATAATGAGAAGAAGAACTCACCGTCAGGGTCGGTATAGATTAATGGGTTATTGAGGCAGTATGTATACCTGTTATAGTTCTGAGTAAATGTCGGGTCCTGAACATAGTTATCCGGACTCAAAAATTGTCCGATTAAAGGATCATAAACTCTGCCATTCATATTTATTGAATTGAACCATGGCAAGTGTTCGTGCCCTGTAAAGCCTCTTCCGGCTATAAACAAGGCAGGTTCTGTTCCGGGAGTATAATTTGTCCAGTTCGTTGGGTTTCTCATCCTGCCCCAGGCATCATAACTGTACTCTGCTACTAAAGTTTTTGAAGTATTTACAACATGAGTTATACTGCCAAGGTAATCTCTTAGCAGATAGTAGTAAACAGGTGAGCCGGTCCCTGTTTTTATTGCAACAACCGGCGCTGTATATGCATCGCCTACTATATATGTATATTGTTTTGTAACACCGCCTGCTGTTTCTTTTACATAGCTGCTGCCTGAATACCACCTGGTAAGTATTGTATTGCCGCTTTGCTGAACAACCATTTTTGCTCTCTGTGCCTCGGGATTATACGTAAACGAAGCTACATAATTATTTTCACTTATTGTACTTACACTCTCAAATGAAGTATACGTTAATGTCTGGGTATTCGATGGCACAAGTCCGGTAGTGGGACAGATAGCGCCAAGGGCATAAGGATTGCCGGGATAGTTATAAATCATTGTCCCTGCATCGCTCTTGGTCGTAATACCTCCCTTGTTACTGTCGTATGCCATATCAAGTGTCAGAACCGGTGTTCCTGTCCCTTTATAAACGTTATCCAGTCTGTCGGAATTGTCGTAATTAAAAGTTTCTTTCAGACCTGTGTATTTGTTGTTCTGCCTCCAGTTCAGGTTTCCGGTTACAGTATTGAAATTGTATGAATAACTCTGAAGCGTGCCGGTAACCGTTGATGTCGGATATCCATATGCATCAAAACCGTATGTTGAACTCAGGTCACTGCCGTATTGTCCTGCCGTAACCTGCCCTCTGGCATTCATTGATGTGGTTGTCCACATTGTTGAACCGCCTGCAGATATAGAGCTTAAATAGCCATTACCATTATAGTTGTATGTTTCGATTATATCCGAGGGATGTGTAATTGTACTCATCCGGCCATAGCTATCATAATTAAAAGATGTTGTTAAAGGGGTTGTTCCCGGAATGGTATCAACGACAGATATTACTCTCCCTTTCGAATCATAGCTGTATGTATGACTCACCGTTCCATAGGAATTGACATTTACCAGTTGTTTATTTGGGCTATATCGGTATTTGATAAGACCTTCGGGAGTTTCCTTTCTTTTAATAGTCCCATCCGGATTATAGATAAATGTTGTGGTTTGAGATCTGGCATTTTGCTGAGTAACCAGTTCACCATATCCGTTATAAGTGTAATTTATAGTCCCGGCACTTGGATCAATAAGTTTTTTCTGGTTACCCGCAATATCATATTCCATCTGTGTAATTATGCTTCCGGGGGCAGAAATTGTTCTGATCTTTCCATCCGGGAAATAGGTATAAGTAATTGTCCCCCCGGCATCCTGTGCTGAGGTAAGTGTGCCATCGGATGCATAGGTCTTTGTAAACGACTTCCCTCCGGTTGTTTCAGTTACAATGTTATTATTGTATACCCATGAACTATTCCTTCCCGAAGGTCTGGTCAGATTTGTTATTCGCCCATAATTATCATACTGATACCTGTTCCACAAAGGGGTTTCGTTCGAATAGTATGGTTCTGAAACGCTATCCGTCTGCCCCTTCAGGTTATATCTTTTTACAGTGTATATCCAGGTGCCATTAAATCCCTTAACATCGGAGCGTATTTCCCTGCCGAGCTTATCGAACCAGCTTTTGCTCTGTGAACCGTCATTTCCTGTTTTCTGTACCGAATATCTGGCCGGTTTTGGAACAGATGCCGGAGTTTCCCATCCATAGACAGTTCTTGTACGGCTCCCTTCACTGGAAACAATACTTGTGTCTCTGCCCATGGCATCATACTGATAAGTCAGAGTATTATTAAGGTAATCTGACTTTGTCTGCAGCCTGCCATAACTGTCAAAATTAAATGTAGTAGTATGAGAAAGGGGATCTTTAATCGTTTTTATCCTGATGCTATTGGATTCATAGGTATAAATTGTGGTTCTATAAGAACCATTTGCTGTAATGGAATCGCGCTTTAAAGTTCCATTTGGATTATACTTAAATCCTTTAACTACCTGCTGGTTGGTTCCTGAGTGCCAGGTTTCACTGTTCAGGTTGTTGTTTGAAGAGCCGAAAGTTCTTGATCCCGACCTTGTAATTGTATTACCGCCACCAGTATATTGCAATGTTGTACTTGTAGGTCTGCCAAGGAGCCATTGTGAGGAGGATACTGTATTATCATAAAGATTCGTTGTAGTCTCTGTGGGGCCGTTAAGGAAAGTCTTCACAGTTGAAGTTGGATTACCATAGTTATCGTACGATGAGGTTACAGTAATCTTTTGGCCTGTCAGCTTATTAGTTTGAGTTGAAACCTGCACATAGGGGAAGATCCGTTTTTTTGATACATCCAGTTCTATCCGCGTCATCGTATTCTTGGCTTTCTCAAGTGTATCAGTAGTATTTGAACGTTTTCTTAAAGCCAGATAAACATTTGGATAAAAGTATGTTGTATTAAATCCCGATGTAATGACACTTTCATTATCTATCCCTGAGGCAACATCTGAAATCCTGGTTTTCGTAAATCCCAGGAAACCTTTACCCTGAAGATGGATTTTTACTCCTTCATAATAATAGTTCTGAGTATTCAGACTCCCTTTTCCGTTATCATATTGAACAGAAGTTACAACATTCAGGGGCCCCTGGAAATCAGCAACCGGGTAAGCTGCTCCTGATCCACGCTGGTAAATACCCGATGAGGCCTGTGACAGCTTTGTATAATTAACTTTGGTCAGAACACCAAGTCCGTTGCCGACTTTCTCCATCAGTATCGAGGTGTTTCCAACTGTCTTATAAACCTGGTAACCGTTCCACCAGGCGTACTCACCATCAGTACAGATAAAATCTGTGTGGGCATCACCATCAAAGTCAGCCACATAAAAATTATGTGAAGCAACAGGATAACCCGCAATATTATATGTATACAAATCCGTACCATTATTCTTTGAAATATAGAAATAGGTTCCCGTCCAGGTTATTTCCTTCATGGTTACCATAATATCTGTAGCGCCATCTCCGTTGAAATCACCCAGCCTCACCAGGTCATCCTTAAGATTGTTTTTCTTTTTCGGAAAATAAACGGGTGTAAAACCAATACCGGTTGAGAGTTGAATCTGCCATTCACTCCAGTCATATTCTGTACCACCTCTTCCATAACCATATAAAAAGATATCCGTTTTACCATCAGCATTAAAATCTCCAAGAGTAAAGAAGTGTTTATTTGAAGGCCAGGTAGAATTATAAAGGAGACTAAGCGTTGAACCTGAAAATGTGTAAATCTTTACGCCTGTATCTTCAAAACTCCAGATATCAGCTTTCCCGTCGCCATTAAAATCACCACTGAGCACTTCTCTGGCAAGAGTACTTATTGTGCCGGAACCCAATAGGTTCATGAAAGGAGTCATTTGACCTGTTAAATTCACTAATGAATATATACGCCAGTTACCAATCGGATTATTCAGAAAAATATCATTAACTCCATCTCCATTATAATCAGCCCCGTTGAATTCATTATCATTCTCCTGCCTGAATTAGCTGCCCCTTCTTCTTTTACCACTTATTCCTGTAACTGCGCCATAATTAAAGGTTGTTATCAATGTCGGCTGAGAAAATGAGCTGCCATCATAGAGCATATAATAAAATGCAGATGAGGATGTTGAGCCTGTCTCATA
>JAKQPD010000003.1 GCA_029564935.1 Bacteroidota bacterium | reverse complement strand
GTTGAGGGTTCAGAGTTAAGCGTTAAGGGTTCAGAGTTAAGGGTTAAGGGTGAAATACAGGAGGATCAGACTGAACAGGAATACCAAAGTTCAGATGAAAGTACAGAAATACAAGGTGATGCATCACCAAAAATACAAAGCGAGGGCAAAAAGCCACGTAAAAGAAAACCACAAAGTCCAGGGCAGGGAAGTATTGAGTTGTAAGGCGTGAGGCGTAAGGCGTGAGGCGTGAGTGCCAACTGCCAACTGTGTCCTCCGTAGCCTTCTTTGACCTCCGTAGCTTCAGCGGAGGAGGGCTTTGACCTCCGAAGCCCAAGCGAAGGAGGTGGCGAAGGAGGACTGCCAACTTCTCTTTTGCCACGCCAACTATCATTATAGTATCCTTTCATCAACATTTTCGGGCCGTTCGTCAAATTCAGAAATCAGAATTTATCCGGAACATTTTCTAATAGGTTGACATTAATGTACAGATAATCAACTGTTTTAGCACGTTCTGAACGGAATTCATCCTATTTTTACATAAAATTGTTTATAAATTATAGCTGTTTTTGACGAATAGCAAATAATTTTTGACGAACAATCTGGTCTCTTAGATGTTCATATCAATATACCGGATTACCTGAAAAAATAAGGTACTTTTTGCCATTGCGGCATGCCTTTTGCTATTGACTCGGGTTGGTATATTTTCTACATTCGTATTTAAATCGTTTACTGTAACTCTGGAGAACTTAATTTTAATAATGAGACCTGATCTTACTTATAACAAACAAATTAGAACAAAAACTGTCAGACCTGATTATTCACCCTTTTTAGTCAAAAATAATCCGGGAGTTGAACTTCTCTCCGATAAGGGGAACGAAGACCTGGTTAATTATGTGGAGTGGTTGAACCTTTATGAAGATCCAAACCTTGTTGTTCTCTCCTCAGTTCATCATTACTTCTATGCCGCAGAGGAGATGAAGAATGTAAGGACCGTGGTAAATCTGATCTCTCTGAATGAATTAAAAGATATAAAAGGATTCCTTCATTCTATTTATACGATCCTGACACCCGGGAGCAACTTTGTCGGTTTCTTTAAAGACAGTAAAAACCACAACGGGTATTCTTTAATTCCGGATGATGTTGACGAGGAAGCTGTGGAATATGGTATAGTATCAAAAATCCCATTCATAAATGCATTATATAATCTGATGGATTCAAGAACATACAGGAACCTGTCGAAGAACGAAGCGATGTTTATTCTTGAAAATAACGGATTTAAAGTCCGGGATATTACTGTATTGAACTCCATCTCATATTTCCATGCTAAAAGGATATAAAAATTTACGTGGAAGTTTTGATATACAGAAGGTCGTGAACAACGACTTTTTTTTATATTTAAAAACAGAAGGTTTCAGGTTCCGGGCTTTGCCAGCCGAAGCCTCGGCGAAGGCTGGTTCCGGGCTTTGCCAGCCGAAGCCTCGGCGAAGGCTGGTTCCGGGTTTGGCGGATTTCTGGAACTTGAAACTTGCTTCGCCCACCGAAGCCTTCTTCGGCCACCGTAGCTTCAGCGAAGGTGGTGGCGAAGGTGGGAAACTTGAAACCTGGAATGTTTTAATTTAACTTTTTTGATATTTTGCCGTATAATGTTGATTGAATCACGGGGACAATGGATCGTTTCATCAGAATATTAACTGAAAGGATAATTCCATTCATTAAGAAATGGAAATTGCTGAATACGATCCTGCGTATCGGGGATATACTTGCCATTACCCTTGCCTTCCAGCTGTCATATTATATAAATTACTTTCAGACAGGAGGCTTTTTCTTTACCGACCTGACAATTCTCTGGATTTACCTCGTGGTTACACCATTCTGGCTCATTGTACTATATCTCATCGATGTAATTGAGATTCCGAGATCAAAAAGATACAGCACGCTTTTCCTGGAATATCTTCAGTCAACTCTCTTAATAGTCATACTCATACTTGTATTCTACTTTGCATTTAAACTTTATAAAGTTTCCCGGCTCTTTCTCATTGAAGTATCAGTATTTGGATCTTTATTCCTGTTCATTGCAAGGCTGACAGAATATAAGCTTTTCAAAATTTACAGATCAAAGGGTTATAATTTTCTTAATACTGTTCTGATCGCTGATGAATCCTCAATCCCATTCATTGAAAGCCTTCTTGAAAACAAAGAATGGGGATACAAGATCATTCTGATCTATACAAATTCCCAGACTGTAATCAAGAAATATCAGGATTCAATTGAAGTATTACCGGAGCGATCCGGTAAATCTCTGTACGATTTTATGGAAATTGAACCCATAGATGAAGTATTGTACATAAGAGGTAAAATTGTCCCTGCCGATATACGTAATATAATCAGGTCATGCGAAGAACTGGGCGTCGTGTTCAGATTAATGCACGATGAATCGAAACTCAATCTCACCAACGCAGTACACACAGTTATTGGAAACAAGAATTTCCTTACCTTCATAAATGTTCCCTACCGGCCGGCTGCACTTGCATTTAAAAAGGTAACTGATATTTTCTTTTCCTTTATCGGTCTGGTAATATTATCCCCGGTCCTTCTGGTAATTGCAATTGCCAT
>JAKQPD010000429.1 GCA_029564935.1 Bacteroidota bacterium | reverse complement strand
GTCATTATAGATCCTTTTAACCGATTCGATCTGGTTCAAACCATCGCGATCCGCCTGGCCAATCAACAATGGTCTTGGAGCTATAAGTGCGCCTATATCCTGGAAATCAACAAGGTAAGTGTTGATAGCCATCATACAATCGCAATGGCCATCAATGGTTCTGGTGGTGATCTGGGCTTCCATAGTGCTTGCACCGCAAACTGGTGCGACAGCTTTAACTCTCGGGTCAGCTGCAGCAAGGAACCAGCTGATTGCTCCTCCTCCCGAAATGCCGGTAGCTCCCATATTTTGTTTATCAACTTCAGGTCTTTCTGCAAGCAGATCCAGTCCCCGGATAGCATTCCAGACTTCCACTCCGGCAGGAGTATAGCCCCGGCTGTACCAGTTAAACCAGCCCCGGGCATAGCATCCGTGGTGTTCGCCGCGAACCTCCCCGTACTGGATAGTTTCAACGATAAGGCAGACAAATCCCAGTTTTGCGAATTTTGCCGGATGTGCCTGATAGTGAACTTTCTGTGTTAATGAGTGGCCGCAAAGGTAGATTATAGCAGGCGCCTTTCCATTTATATTATCCGGAATATAAAGGTTGGCAGGTACATACAGACCGGGCAGTGATTCATAATAAAGCTTTTCTATTCTGTAACCGTCTCTCTGAATTGTTCCTGTAATTCTGACATTTAAAGGTGAACGTTCACCACTCAGAGGCATGTCCTGCATACTGATCATTTCGATGAATTCAGCATATCTTTCCGGCTTTTGCCTTTTCCACTCTTCTTCAGAAATAACATCAGTACCGGAATTATCCGTTATATCCTTTGCAGCTTTTACGAGGTAATCACGGATATTATTAGACTGTATATCAGCAGGTTCAGATACCGGCTTATTCCCTGAGCATGAAGAAATAAGAATAGCAAATATTAACCTTATCAGGTAATCAAAAATCTTTTTCATCTTAACAAGCTTATGTATTATCCTATTTGTGGTACCAAGTATTCCCGGTATGAGGGACTTTGTCACTTTGTTCCCCATCCTGCACTCCGCCCCCTGCACTCCGCCCCCTGCTCCCTGCACTCCGCCCCCCGCACCCTGCTCCCTGCAACCGGCTATGCTTTCAGAGTATCTCTGTTCTGATAGATCTTTCTGATTGCCCTGACAATATCTTCCATATCGCTGCGGCTTCCCAGAAGTATGCTCTGGTAAAATGTAACAGCTTCGCTGCAGAGTTTATCATTTCCCGGTAAGATATTTTCTTCGCGCCACTGTTTCAGACGGGCTTCGGAGAACAATCTTTTAAATCCCTTTGAACCAAGTTGTTCTTCGATCAGTTCATCTTTGTTCTGCGGACCATAGCCTCCGCTGCAGGGTATGCCTTCGGCAGCCAGAGCCCTGATGAATCTTTCTTTGGGTACATTATTGAATTCTTTGCTTATATATCTGAAAGCATAAAGATGATAGGCTGACCGGCAGTTGCCATCAACAAGTTTTGCCGGAATTATACCCGGAATATCTTTCAGATTTGCATCGAGATACAAAGCATTTGCCAGTCTTATATCAGCATCTTTCCGTATCCGGTTCATCTGAGACATTAAAATGAGTGCCTGGAACTGTTGCATTCTGAAATTAGTACCGGATATCGGATATGATGATTTTCCGGATACTGAACCATAGGGTCTTCCGCAGTTATGAAGTGAAGTGCATTTATCCATCAATGCATCATTATTGCTGATAATGGCGCCACCTTCTCCGGCAGGCAAATTTTTTGAGTTCTGGAAGCTGAAGCATCC
>JAKQPD010000414.1 GCA_029564935.1 Bacteroidota bacterium | reverse complement strand
CATAGACTCAATTAATATATTAGATGCCAGATTAGGTATCGGAATAACAAATCCATATTTTGATCTTGATGTAGCAGGATCAGTTAATACAGAAGAACTATATATTTCCGGAACTCAAGTTCAATCAAGTGCTGTTGAGCTAAATCTTTTGCACAATTTACCGGGAGTTCTACTGGATTCAAGCATAATAAGTTTGTATGCCACAACCGGGATAAACGCTGGCCAGGGTTTAACAGGAGGGGGAGCAACGGGCTTTCTAACTTTGGATGTTGGTGTTGGAGATGGAATTGTAGTAAATTCAGACAACATTTCTCTTGATGTTATTACGTCCGGATCTACTGCAAATACATCATCAAATTCTGGTCTAGAACTAACATCAGGAGGATTGAGAATAATCGGCGGTTGTTCAGATAATCAGGTTTTATCTTGGAATGAAACAACATTAACATGGGAATGCAATTATATATCTTCTTTAATTGGAGTTATTTCGGGATCAGGAGAACCGGGACAAGTAGCGTTTTTTGTAGACCCTTATGAACAATCCGGATCAAACAATCTATTCTGGGATATTTCAAATTCAAGACTTGGTATTGGAACAACATCTCCAAGTCGTAAACTTGAGGTAGCAGGAGAGGGACTTATAGGGGGAGTTATCCTGGGATCGGAAGATATAGGGATTGCCTCAAAGACAGATTTAATAAATCTACTGCCAAGCGGAGTAACAATAAATGGATCCTTAACATCAACAGGTCCAATCAATGCCCCATCATCCATAAATACAATAAATGGAATAGTCATATCAAATGGCAGCATAACATCAGGATCATGGCTTGGATCTGTAGTTGATGTAACACACGGAGGAACAGGAACAAATACTCTTACAGATCATGGGGTACTGATTGGTTCAGGAATCGGAGCAATAACTTCTACTACACCCGGTATAACCGGACAGGTTCTTTTAGGTATAACAGGAGAAGATCCGATGTTTAAATCTATTAGTGGAGATATATCATCTATCTCCTCAGAAGGAGTTGTCACACTTGCAAACACCGGGGTTACTCCTTCAACATATGGATCATCAACATCTATTCCTCAATTTACGGTAGATGCCAAAGGAAGAATAACAAACGCAACAGGTATAAACATATCATCATCTCTTCTTCCCACAGGAACAGAAGGACAAATGCTATACAACAATGCAGGTACTTGGACATCATTTTCAGGTATGTATTGGAATGATGTCTCATCAAGACTGGGTATTGGAAATAC
>JAKQPD010000399.1 GCA_029564935.1 Bacteroidota bacterium | reverse complement strand
TTAAGAAGCTGAGGATTTGTTTTTCCTCCGACTGTAGCTGAAACATCAACATAGGTAACTCCCGCAGCGGCAGGGCTTGGTTTGGTTCCCTGGTAAAATGCAACATCATTTACCCCGTCTTCATTCAGATCCATCGGAGTTACAAGTTCAGGAACATAAAAACCATTCCATTCCATGTTCATCAGTTCTCCCCTCTTCCACCTGAGAATATCAGCAAACCGGAAACCTTCCAGACAGAGCTCAATTCCCCTTTCACGTCTGACTTCCAGAATTACAGGATCAGTTATACCCGGAAAGTAATTAGCAGTAAGATAAGGATCTGCAACAGTCGGTAATGTGGATAATCCTCCGGTGATCCCTCCTCTTGCCCTGAGCACTCCTATAGTTTTTGCCCAGTCATCATCGGTAAGCGTACCCAGTTCAGCCTTTGCTTCTGCGTAGTTCAGAAGGACCTCTGCAAAACGAAACATAGTAATTGAATTTGTATTAAGCCTTTCCGAGTCATAGTACATATCGTCGAGGGTCCATTTGATAGGCTGGTAACCCGTAAATGTATAGGAAAAGACCGGTGGTGCCGCTACTGCTGTACCTCCGATAATTCTCTTATAGTCGCCAAGCCTGATGGTCTGTTTCAGCCTCAGATCCCTGTTCTTCACTTCATCCTTGAAAAGCATTGTGGGCCAGTCCGGATTACTGGTGAACGGTGTGCCGTCAATATTCAGATATGTGTTAATGAATGTACGGATAAAGCTGGCTTTGTCGCCGTATGTACCGCTTGTCCAGTACCAGTTTGCATCATTCAACACTTTCAGAGTAAGATCGGAAATTGCCGAAAGCATCACTTCGCTGGCAACCGGTGCATCATTTGTAAATATTGTACGGTATGATTTCCCTGGTCCTCCTGTTGAAGAAATTGTATATCCGCCCTCATCCATTACCTTCTTTGCGGCAGATTCCGCATTGGCAAGCCAGGCTGATGCTGTTCCCTGAAGATTCAGTTCGGTGTGATATTTCCTGAATGTTCCTTCAAACAGACATATTCTTGATTTAAGCGCATAAGCTACATATTTGGTTACCGTACTGCGCGTTGCATCGTTTGTGACAGAAATATTTTCGCAGGCATAGTTGATATCCGCCAGCACAGAGTCCATCACCAGTGTGCGGTTATCACGCCCTCCGTAAAGGATAAGAGTATCGGAAACATCAAGAGGCTTACTGACCCATGGAACATTGCCGAATCGTTTTACCTTTTCAAAATAGAAATAAGCCCTGAAGAATTTGGCTATACCGAGATAGTGTTTTCTGTCAGCCGGGGCTACCTTGGGATCATTACAATTTACAATGAAATAATTAAGGTTTCGCAGATCTGTCCATGTCCAGCCTGAGCTTAATGTCGGAGCATATGCGTTCTCCTGGATGAATGTGGGTACAGCCTTAACAGCCAGGTAATCCGACATGGCATCGAGGCTGGTGGTCCTTCCTGGTAAGATTGAATAGAAGGAATTTGTATATAATTCCAGTCCGTCTTTGCTCCCGAAAACTGCCGGCCGTGATGTTGTCGATAAGGGGAACTGTTCAAGCTCCTTTTCGCAACCTGCAACCAGGAGTATTAAGAGAACAAACCATAAATATCTTGTTTTCATATCTTTACTGTATTATTATTATATTCCAATTGATAAACCGAAAGTAAAGCTCTTCATAATGGGATAATTAAATCCGTCTGCTCCTGCTCCCGGACGTATAACCTGATCCCTGGGACCTATATTCCCGACATCCATATGCCCTTTACCAACGATCTTGTAAAGCGGAGACCATGACCACATATCTTCACCGGATACATAAACCCTGAGGTTTGATATTCCGATCTTCGATATCAGATTTTTAGGAATATCATATCCGACCTGAATATTCTTCAGCCTTATATAGGCAACATTCTGAAGGTACTTTGTCTGTGGCACTCCAAGCTCCCTTGCTGTGGCACTTGAGGCAGCACGCGACATTGTTCTGGGCAGATATGCGTCAGTGTTATCAGGTGTCCACATGTTCCCGAGATGCCAGATTGGAATATTATTATACGGTCTGTTATACTGACCCCAGAAATATTCAGCTTCCGTGCTCGGATACCAGTCCTGTTTCCCGACTCCTTCAAAAAATGTCGAAATGAAGATGTGATTCCAGTCTGCTCCAAGATTGATCCCATAGATGAACCTCGGAGATTTGTTCCCGATAATTTTCCTGTCACCCGGGTCAGATACCCTGTTTGTACCGACATTTATGAAATCATCATCATTCAGATTCTTGAACTTTATATCACCGGCATACCAGACGCTTGTGGGAGATGCCCTCATCTGGGGACTCTGTTTTGCATGGTTTGCCACATCCTCATCGTCAATAAAAAATCCTTCGGTCACATATCCCCATATCTCACCAATTTCCTGTCCTACATAATAATCGGAGAGAAGCTTGTTTGGATTGTTATATTTAGTTATCACCGACTTATTATCTGCCAGCGTGAATCTTACATTATAATTTAAAGGTTTTGATGCTACATCAAAATGATCCCTCCACGATAATGAAGTCTCCCAGCCTTTTGTTTCAAGATCTGCATAGTTCCCTTTTGGTGCAGTGGCTCCGAAAAGAGCCGGAAGGGTAACACCTATCGTGAACATGTCGGTGGTTTTTCTGATATATGTATCCCCGACAAATCTCAACCTGTCCGAGAACATTGAAAAGTCGAGACCAAAGTTAGTTGTGGTCGAAGTTTCCCATGTTATACCGTCTGGCAGAACAGCCGGATTCCTGGTGTACTGTGGGAGCTGACCCTTAAGGATATTTGTTGACTGGGATATTGAGAACTGTTCCTGATATATATATGAACTTACATTACCGTTACCCAGTGATCCGTAAGAAGCTCTTACTTTCAGATCCGAGAGTATCTTGGGAGAAACATTCCAGAAAGATTCTTTCGAGATACGCCATCCGGCAGATACTGAAGGGAAGAATGCAAATCTCTGGTCTGTCGGAAATTTTGATGATCCATCGTATCTGGCATTAACCTCAATCAGGTACCTGTCTTTGTAGGAATAATTCAATCTTGAAAATCCACCCAGGATGGCCCATTTTTCATAGCCACCGCCTGTTGTTATAGCCTGTCCGAGGGCCAGATTGAGATCTTCAGCGTCGGGATAAATCAGACCGTTACGTGTAACCAGCAATCTGTTCCACGTCGACTGTTCATAATTATAGCCGGCCATGAATTTCACATAGTGTACATCGCGGAAAGTGTTTTCAAATTCACCATAAATATTTGTTGAAAGATACTGTCTCTTTGTCCACTCATTTTTCAGGTCGTTCGTTGCTGTACCCACAAATAATAACACATCGGGCTTACTGCTATAAGGTACAGGCACCCTTCTGGTTACATTTTCATTATCATCGTTTCTTACAGTAAAATCGCCTTTGATACGGAATTTATTCTCAAAAAAGCTTGCAGTGAAGCCGCTTGTATTTTTGAAAACGGCTTTTTTCATATTTATACCATTCTTACCATACCAGAGATCACCCACACTGTAAACAGCTCCTGTTGTGAGCGTACCGTCAGGGTTGAACATAGGAGAATGCGGATGAGTATCAACTGCTATAATATTCCATATATCCACAGCACCCTCACCAACCGAGAACGGATTATAGTATTTCATTTGTGAATAATCGGTATTGTTTTCAAGCAGAAGCCATGGAAGTACCTGAATTGATCCTTTAGCACGGAGATTGACCATCGAATAATCATCCGAACTGTAACGGAATATTCCCGGCTGATCCATAATTCTTCCCGAAACAAGGTAAGAAGCTTTTTCACCGCTTCCTGATACTGTAATATTATTGTCGGTCGCCGATGTAAAATCCTTGTAAAGTAATTCATACCAGTCGGTATTGCCATAATAGACATATTCACCAGTCACAGGGTCGATCTCAACCTCATTATAAGGCTGACCCGATTCAGCCCTTCTTTTGAACTCATCCAGATAGGCCTGTGAGAACTTTGTTTCTTTATTTACGTTCTGCGGAAAAGAACCATCACCATTAACAAATGCCTCCGAGAACATTTTCAGGAAAGTATAACCGTCTGTCACAAAATCCGGAACCGTTGGCTTCTTAATTGAGTAATTACTTGAATAAGTAATATTGGTTCTGCCCTTTTCAGGATTTTTAGTAGTTATCAGGACCACTCCGAATGCGCCTCTGGCACCGTAGATAGCAGCCGATGCGGCATCTTTAAGAATGGAAACACTTGCAATGTCATTCGGGTTGAGAAGACTGGGATCGCCCTCAACGCCGTCAATCAGTACAAGAGCGCTACCACCCTGTCCTATTGAGGTCGTTCCCCTGATATTATAACTGGGTGCCTGGATAGGTTTTCCGTCAAGAAGGTTAATGTTCAGGTTTGGCAAAACTCCCTTCAGTCCCTGTGTAAGGTTTGGAACCGATCTGTTCTCGAGAGTTTCGTTTGTTACCTGGTCCACAGCAGCCGTAAGGTTGAGCTTTTTCTGTGTGCCATATCCTACAACAACAACTTCTTCAAGTCCCAGCACACTCTCTGTGAGATTCACATTAACCGTGCTCTGACCTGAGACTGTAATTTCCGTAGGATTATATCCGACAAATGAGAAAACCAGAACCGATCCGGGTACGGCTACCTCAACCGAGTATCTTCCTCCGGCATCAGTCAGTACACCAATATTAGTTCCTTTTACCTGAACCGTCGCTCCGGGAAGCGGTGTCCCCTGGGCATCGGTTACAGTACCGGAAACTGTCATTCTCTGTGCATAAACTGCTGTAGATGCAAGGAATAACAGAAATAACAGAATTTTCTTCATAGATGTTAGAATTTAGTTAGTTATCAAAAATCCGCTATATGCGAGAGCGCTAAAATATTAAAATATACTTTTATTACAAAATTGTTACGAATCATATAACAATGTTTAACTAATCATTCTATTTTTAGTTCCTGAATTCACAGATAATATCTTCAAAAAAATTACCTCAGACCTGACTATGGAAAAGACAAATGACTCATCCGCCAGACGGCTTTATTCACTTGATGCCCTGCGTGGTTTTGATATGTTCTGGATAATGGGCGGAGAAAGCATTTTCGTTGCCCTGGCTGCACTAACGGGCTGGCCTGTTTTTGAATGGTGTGCAACCCAGCTTGAACATGTTCCCTGGCACGGATTTGTATTTTATGATATGATCTTCCCTCTTTTCCTGTTCATAGCAGGAATATCATTCCCGTTTTCGATGGCTAAAAGGATGCGTAATAATGAAAGCAGGAGCTCCATTTATAAGCACGTGATCTTCCGTGGCCTGATCCTGGTCTTACTGGGCATCATATATAATAATGGTATAAGATTCAATTTCGGAGAACTCCGTTACGGAAGTGTTCTCGGGAGGATCGGTCTTGCATGGATGTTTGCCGCTCTTATATTTATGAATACAAAACTTACTTCCCGGATAATATGGTGCGGCGGCATACTGGTAATATACTGGCTGCTGCTGCTACTGTTCCCGGCTCATGACCTTGGTTCAACAGATCCATTTTCCCAGGAAGGCAACCTTGCCAGTTTCATCGATCGTCATATAATGCCCGGTAAGCTTTACAAAGGCAATCACGATCCGGAAGGCATTTTCAGCACATTACCGGCCATTTCAACTGCATTGCTCGGTATGTTCACAGGGGAGTTTATGCTGTCGGATTACCTGAAAGAAAAACCTTACAGAAAGGTCCTGTACATGACACTGGCGGCAATAGCTCTCATGATCATCGGGAAGCTATGGAATATTGTTTTTCCAATCAATAAAAACCTGTGGACAAGTTCATTTGTTTGCTGGGTCGGCGGACTGAGTCTCCTCTTATTTTCAGTTTTCCACCTGATAATTGATATATGGGGATTACGCAAATGGGCATTTTTCTTCGTTGTTATCGGGATGAATCCAATTACAATTTACCTTGCGAGAAGAATTATTAATTTCAGAGCAGCAACAACCTTCACATTCGGAGGATTTGCGGAGATTCTGCCCGAAGCCTGGACTCCTTTGATCAATGCAATCGGGACGACAGCTATAGGCTGGCTGTTTTTGTATTTCCTGTATAAGAAGAAAATATTTCTGAAAGT
>JAKQPD010000397.1 GCA_029564935.1 Bacteroidota bacterium | reverse complement strand
TGATTTTTATCCCTCCTTTTCATGCTGGGATACTTACAGAACTCAGCATCCGCTTCTGACAATAATCGGATCCCGACATGTAAACGATTTCCTTAAATCAATTGAAGCTAAAATAAGGGATTTCGGCTGGCTTCCGGCACAGCACTTCTCAAATGTTTACCGCGAATCAATGGTCGGCGATCATCTTATTCCAATAATCGTAGACGCTTACATGAAAGGCTACAGGGATTTTGATGCGGAATTTGTATATGAAGCAATGAAGAAGAAAGCCCTTGAAAAACCTCAGCCTCCGGTCCCGGAAAATGCAGGCAGATCAGGACTTGAATATTATATGAAACTCGGTTATGCACCAATCGATAAAGTAACCGAAGCGGTTCCCAATACAATGGAACTGGCCTATGATGACTGGTGCATTGCCCTTATGGCAGAAGCCCTGGGAAAAGATGAAGACAAAGAACTTTTCATGAAAAGAGCCTTGAATTACAAAAATGTATGGGACAGGACGACTGAATTTTTCAGGCCACGTAAATCGGACGGATCTTTTCTCGAAGAAATAAACGGGAGGGAACAGGAGATTGTTGAAGCAGGCGCTCACCGTTACTATAAATATTTCGATCCTCTTCTTGTCGGAGTTAGACCAAACAGGCATTATACAGAATCAAATGCATGGCAATATATCTGGTCTGTCCAGCATGATATTAAAGGACTTATTAATCTTTTTGGAAGCAATGAAAGATTCAACAGAAAGCTTGATTCATTTTTCGACATGGATCCTTCGATAGCAGGACCCAAATATATTGGAGTTGTCGGTACCATTGGTCAGTATGTACATGGAAATCAGCCATCGCATCATGTCGCTTACATGTATGATTATTCAGGAGAACCCTGGAAAACTCAAAAGAAAGTCAGGGAGATATGTAATAAATTATATAAGCCGGGGCCGGGAGGTTTGTGCGGGAATGAAGATATGGGATCAATTTCATCGTGGTATGTATTCAGTTCCATGGGATTTTATCCGGTAACTCCGGGAGGTACAACCTATACAATCGGCAGCCCGATGTTCGGAGAGGTAATCATCAACACCGGTAATGGCAATAAATTCAGAATAAAGACAATAAATAATTCTGATACAAATATTTATATTCAGTCGGCTACTTTGAACGGAGCTCCGATGAATAATCTCTTTATTGATTATAAAGATATTATGGCCGGAGGTGAGCTGGTATTCGTAATGGGTCCTGAACCTCTCATAAAATGGGGAACTGCTTCTCCTCCCCCATCACTCTCCGATTGATATTTCAATATCTGAAAGAGAAATCAGGACAATAAATCTAAATATCTTAAAAGCTCATTAAACCGGGGTTATTGTTAATAACTTCGATCTGATGTTGACTAAATAATTTAGATGTGGAGTCATTTCTGTTTTATTTTTGTGTCTGTTTGATCTGCAACTGTACTGATTAATTGTTCCTGCTAATGAAACAAAAATTAACGTATTGCGTTAAACGACGTTAACTATAAATACTGCAAAACGATGTCTATTGTCTAATTAATATGAAAAAAGTATGAAAAAACTATTTGCGTTAGGGATTATGATCTGTATGTTTACTGCTGTCGGATTTTCTCAATCAACAGCATCAGCATCTGCCGCTGCAACCATCTTTACCCCGATATCTATAACAAAGGCCGTGGGAGATGACATGAACTTTGGTACGCTGGCATCAAGTGGATCAGGAGGAACCTGTGTCCTGGCTGCGGATGCTGTAGGGACCCGGACACCTTCAGCAGGTATTACACTTATGGGTGGCACACCACAGGCTGCAACTTTTACCGTGACGGGTATTGCCGGTCAGAGTTATGCAATTACTCTTCCTTCCGCTGCTACAACAGTTTCAGATGGAGCAGCCACTCCTCACACCATGACAATTGACTCCTGGACTTCCGATTATACAGGTACAATTACAGGTGGTAGTATCACTCTGCATGTAGGTGCAACACTTAATATAGGAGCACTTCAGGAAGCAGGAGTTTATACTACGGCTAATTCTGGAGGTAGTGGTGATTTTACAGTTACTGTAAATTATAATTAATTGTAACCCATGTAAAGTAGTAACATCGTCATAAACGATGAAGAGGTTATTAAGAAATTATTTAAGCCTGTTAATACTATTTATGTGCGCCGTTGCTGATGTCTTTCCGCAGACTTCAGCAACAGGCCATGTTATTGCTGAGATAATCCCGGTCTTTACTGCAACCGAAACATCACAGCTTAATTTCGGGCGTTTTGCCCCGGGCCCGGAGGGAGGTAAGATAATTCTCAATCCTCAAGGCTCCGTTTCTGTTCTGGGAAGTGTTTATAAGGGAACGGGGATGCATAATGCAGCTTGCTTTTATGTAACAGGTGACCAGGATGCGTCCTTTTCAATCACACTTCCCGATAAGCCTGTAATTCTTAAGCATTTAAACTCCCCGAAAACCATGATAGTTGACGAATGGGTCTCAATACCGGCGCCTGGCGCCGGTACAGGCAGCCTTCAGAACGGATCTCAGACAGTATATGTTGGGGCAACATTAAATGTGGGAACTCTTCACGATAACCCTGCAGGGATTTATAGCGGAACATATGAAATCTCATTTGATTTCAACTAGCAGGGATAATAAACCTAAATCCAATGTCAAAAAAAAGATTAAACTTTTTCAGGAAATCCAGAGACTCTGCGGGTCATTTTAGATTTCTGATATTTTTTGCGGGAATAAGTGCTTTTACGGCACTTTTTCCTGTTAATGGGATTGCCCAGGGCGATCTGCTTATAACACCCAGAAGAGTAGTATTTGAGGGATCGAAAAGGTCCGTAGACCTTAATCTTGCAAATACCGGAAAAGATACTGCAACATATATGATATCCCTCGTCCAGATAAGGATGAAAGAAGACGGTGGATTTGAAACTATCACTGAACCTGATCCGGGACAGAGATTTGCAGATAAATTCATTCGCTATTTCCCCAGAACGGTTACACTGGGTCCGAATGAAGCACAGGTTGTAAAAGTCCAGCTGACAAGAACAAGTGAATTGCAGGATGGAGAATATCGTTCTCACTTTTATTTCAGGGCTACCCTGAATAATGCTCCGCTGGGTGAGGAAGACAAATCAAGAGATACAACGTCGATTTCGGTGAGGATAACACCTGTTTTTGGTATAACAATTCCTGTAATTGTAAGAAAGGGAGTATCAACTGCAG
>JAKQPD010000389.1 GCA_029564935.1 Bacteroidota bacterium | reverse complement strand
GTTTGATATGACTATCCCGTTTATTGTGTTTACTGATGATGGGGCAGTGATTGCACCTGTTACACTTAAGGTTCCTCCTATTGATGCGGCACCCGTTGTGTTTAGTGTTCCGTTTAGTGTTATACCGCTACTTGAAAGATTTAAAAGATCACTCTTTGATACCACCCCTATACTACTTGAACTTAGGAGAACTCCTCCTATAAGGGATGATCCTGTAACTTCAAGTTTATATCCCGGGCTAGTTGTTCCTATTCCAAGTCTTGAATTTGATATATCCCAGTAAAGGTCATTTGACCCTGATTGTGTGTTTGCACCTGTGAAAAATGCCACCTGACCGGATATTCCTGATCCTGATATTAATCCGCTTAAAGATGATGGGGTAGAGCACTTCCATACACCTGATGCGTTGTCCCATGATAAAACTTCATTGCTTGAACACCCTCCGATCATTCTAAGACCGCTTGAAGATATTTCAAGTCCTGATGGTGAAGACTTAGACGTTGTTGTTTCAACACCTGCCAATAATACATTTACCGAATTATCGCTTAAGGATATTCCGTTTCCCGCCCCTATATCTAAGGTTATACTCCCGGGACCTGTAGATGATGAAGAAAGACCCGATCCTGCGGTAATTGAAGTTACGGCATATGAGGGTATGTTAATTGAATCTATCAGTATTCCGCTTCTTCCGGAAAGAAGATTAAGCTCATTTGTCGATATTATTGCTCCATCCAAAATATTAATCTCATTTGCGTTTGCGCTTATATGTGTTCCTGAAAGATATATGTCATTTGTATATATACTCTGTGATCCTAAAGATCCCTGAATATCAACCTCACGCTGAGGAGATATCGTTCCAATCCCGAGTCTGTTAAATGCATCATCCCAGTACATACCTGAAAATGCAGTCCATACTCCTGCATTGTTGTATAGCATTTGTCCTTCTACACCCGTAGGAAGAAGGGAATTATCGATTTCTTTAGTTTTAACATCTAACCCATCCAATACTAAAACCGTGGTAGTCTCGTTAGTAGATGCCAAATTTGTCAATCTTAAATTATCAGCCTTAATTGTACCCTTAACGTCTAAATTGTAAGTTGGATTTGTTGTTCCTATTCCTAGGTTTGCATCAGAGATGTAAATATAGTCAGTAGAGGGTCCATCTTTAAACCCTATTCTTCCGGCATTGGATCCGAGTCCTAACCACTGTCCATCA
>JAKQPD010000117.1 GCA_029564935.1 Bacteroidota bacterium | reverse complement strand
TTAAATAAATGCATGCCATCGCCATATCTTCCGAAAGCATAAATTCTCTAAATGGCGTACCAGTACCCCATACCGATACCATTACTTTTTTAACTTCTTCTCCCACTCTCCCACTTTCCCCCTCTCCTCTTCTCCCTATCTCCATATCTTTCTCTCTCCCTTTCTCCCCTTCTCCTTTTTCCCCTCTCTCCTCGTCTCCCCCTCTCCCTCTCTCTTTCTCAACCTCAACCTCAGCCTCAGCCTCAATCTCACCACTTTGGTACCTTCCCTGTTGGCAGTCGGCAGTTGGCAGTTGGCAATGACAAGCCACAATCTCAGTTCCTGGCCGGTTATTCATTTTATGGCTACAGGAATACTGACGGTACTGTCGGGACAAAGAATATCCTCGGTATAACTATTAGTGTTCAGTGCGTTGCAGGGATAGCAAATTACATCGTAAAGAAGATCAGGGAGGAGTTGCTGCCGGAATATCCCGGTGTGGATGATGTAGTTGCACTGAACCATACTTATGGATGCGGGGTAGATATTAAGGCAGCAGGAGCTGAGATCCCGGTCAGGACAATAAGGAATATTGCTGCTAATCCGAATTTCGGGGGACAGATCCTCATAACTTCACTGGGATGTGAGAAACTCTTGCCTGAAAGGCTTCTTTTCAATGATCCTGTAACTTCCCCGGATGACGGAAATGCCGGGAGGGAGATCATTGTACTTCAGGACGAATCATACCACGGATTTGATGCCATGGTCTCAGCAATAATACAGAAAGCAGAGGAGAAATTAAAGATTCTGAATACCAGAAAGCGGGTATTATGTCCTGCTTCCGATCTTATAGTTGGAATGCAATGCGGAGGCAGTGATGCTTTTTCGGGCATCACGGCAAATCCGGTGGCAGGTTTTGCATCCGATCTTATAGTACGTGCAGGAGGCACTGTTATGTTCTCTGAAGTCAGCGAGGTCAGGGATGCAATTCATCTTCTTGTACCCAGGGCGGCAACTCATGAGGTTGCGAAAGCGCTTATTGGTGAGATGAGATGGTATGATAATTACCTTGCACGCTGGGGATCGGACCGCAGCGCCAATCCTGCACCGGGAAATAAAAGAGGCGGACTGAGCAATATCGTTGAGAAAGCCCTGGGATCTGCTGCAAAATCAGGAACAAGTCCCATAGCTGATGTTTTGTCACCGGGTGAGAGGATAAAGCGTAAAGGACTGATCTTTGCAGCGACACCGGCCGGAGATTTTGTCTGCGGTACACTGCAGGTAGCCGCCGGGATGAATGTTCACGTTTTCACGACCGGGATGGGCACTCCTTATGGCCTGTCAATGGTTCCGGTAATAAAAGTCGGAACGAACTCAAAGCTCAGCAACCGATGGTTTGATCTTATCGATCTCGATGCCGGAAAGGTTGCTCTTGGACAGAAGACAATTGAAGAGATGGGGTGGGAGCTGTTCAGTATGATCCTGGATGTAGCGAGCGGCAAAAAGATAATAGCTGCAGACAGGCTGGGATTACATAATGACCTGGTACTTTTCAATCCCGGACCGGTAACCTGATATCCGGTTGATCAGATCGATCCGGCAGCTTCCCGGAGGATCTCGGCCGACCTGTTCAGAAGGGTTATTTCTTCAGCGGAAAGAGGACTTTCAATTATTCTTTTCACTCCTTTGTCGGAGACTATTGATGGTACGCTGAGGCAGACATCCTTTAGTCCGAATTCACCATCCAGATAAGTTGAGACAGTCATTACACTGTTCTCACCTCTCAGTATTGCACCGGTTATCCTGACCATTGCCAGTCCCACTGCATAATGTGTTGATCCTTTGTAGGAGATTATATGATATGCCGATTCACGCACCTGTTGTTCGATAAGCTTTCGTTCATTTTTCCAGTCGGAACATTTCCTGCAGAGAGGACAATATTTATCTATGTTTATTCCTCCGACATGGGTCATTGACCATGCAGCAAACTCACTATCGCCATGTTCTCCCAGAATATAAGCGTGAACATTATGTACATCAACATCGCAATGTTTACTGAGAAGATGTCTGAACCGTGAACTGTCGAGGACAGTACCGGAGCCGATCACCCGGCCCCTTTCCCATCCCGACCGTTTGAGAGCGACATAAGTCATAATGTCGACCGGATTGCTGACTATCAGCATAACTCCCTTGCTATCCCTTGAAGCTATTTCTTCAGTAATGGCCCCAGTTATTTCAGCATTTTTCCGCAGCAGTTCGAGGCGTGTTTCTCCGGGTTTCTGTGCAGCGCCGGCGGTAATGACAATAACATTTGCATCAGCATAATCATCCGGAGAACCTGTCCTGATGTCGACTGTCGGGAAGTAGGGCTGGCCATGTATGAGATCCAGTACCTGTCCTTTTGCAAGGTCTTCGTTTCTGTCGATAAGTACTATCTCGTCGGCAAGGCCGCTCTGTGCAAGGGCATAACTGTATGTAGCCCCCACTGCTCCTGCTCCGACAACCACAACTTTCCTCTGAGTGGATTGATCTGACATTATGTTTCGTTTTAAATTATTTGAATCTGTGCCCGGCTTCCGGCATCCGGCGCCCGGCTTCCGGCTTCGGGTAACCGGTTAGCGGTTTCTGCTGAGAACCTCATCCCTCACGCCTCATGCCTCACGCCTCACGCCTCACACCTCACGCCTCACGCCTCATGCCTCACGCCTCACACCTCACGCCTCACACCTCACACCTCACGCCTCACACCGCCTATATAACAATCCCCGCCACCTTTTGTTCCCTTCCTCAAAATAATTTTCGGTTTTCCTGCCCTCGTTTCTGATCAGTGATTATATATATATTTGTCCCAAAAGTATCAGATTTTGACTGAACTCAATTTTTGTAGTCTGAGCAGCGGGAGCAGCGGTAATTGTTATTATCTGGGTAACAGTGACAGCGGGATACTGATTGATGCCGGCATTTCAGCTTCTTTGATCCGTAAGTACCTTAACAATATTGGTATTCAAATTGAAACTATTACCGGAATACTTGTTACTCATAACCATATTGATCATGTAAAGGGACTTGAACTGCTCACGCGTAAAGATCATATACCTGCCTATACAACCCGGAAGATCCGGCAGAATATTCTCGGATCGGTAAAAAAAATGATCCCGGATTCTGTCAGGACGATCCCGATGCTGGAATCATTCCGCCTGGCGGGCCTTGAAATACTGGCATTCCCGGTTTGCCACGATGCCCCCGAGACCATCGGTTTCCATGTTTGTGGGGGTGACAGAAAAATAACAATTGCCACCGATCTGGGACATATATCTCCCGTAGCTGCTTCCTACATCAGGAATTCAAATTTCCTTGTGATCGAATCAAATTATGATGAACAGATGCTAAGCGAAGGAAGTTACCCGCGATTCCTGAAAGCAAGGATCAGGTCAGATAACGGTCATCTGGGAAATCATCAGACTTCCTCTTTCATTGCGGAAATTATAAATGATGATCTCAGCAATATTTGTCTTGCCCATCTGAGCAGGAACAACAACACCCCTGAGATCGTCCTTCAGACGCTGCACCGGACGCTTGCCGAAAAGGGTGTTGTTCCCGGAGATCATCTGCAAATAAGAGTCCTTGACCGCAGTGTTCCCACCGGAATAATCCGGGTAATTTAACAGCAGAATTGCCATATTTCTTAATGATTGTTATTTTTTTCATCAAAATTGATAATTTCGATTATTTTAGTCCCTGTTTTTGATCCTGATAAACCGGGGCCGGGCTTCACAGAAATGGTAGTGCCTGATCCGGCCGGTTAAAGCCCGGCAGAAGGATCCGTAAGGCGGTAATACTAATCCCAGACAATGGCAAACAAACTTTTCAGAACAAAATCCCTTCAGCAGATGATGCAGGCTGTCTCAGACTCTGAGCATGGTCTTAAGAGGGCTTTAACTGCTACAAACCTTGTATTTTTAGGCATAGGCTGTATAGTCGGAACAGGTATTTTTGTAATTACAGGCACTGCGGCAGCTCAGTATGCAGGGCCTGCACTGAGCATATCATTTGCAATATCGGCTCTGGTATGTATGTTCGTGGCCTTATGTTATACTGAATTTGCTTCGATGATGCCAATATCCGGAAGCGCTTATTCATATGCATATACAACAGTGGGAGAGATACTTGCCTGGTTTATAGGATGGAACCTGGTGCTTGAATATGTTCTCGGAGCATCACTTGTCGCAGTCGGATGGTCGGGATATGTTGTAAGTTTCCTGAGAGATTTCGGGATTGCAATTCCTGCTGATCTGTGTAACGCTCCGTTCACTTTTAAGGATGGAGAATGGATCGCCACAGGGGCCATTCTTAATTTTCCTTCGGTTTTCATTGTTGCACTCATCACAACAATTCTCTATTTCGGAATAAAGGAGTCGGTGAGATTCAATAATATAATTGTAATAATAAAAATTGCAGTTATTCTCCTTTTCATCGGATTTGGTATTTCTTATATTAACCCGGAGAACTATGTGCCTTTTATTCCTGAAAATACGGGACAACCAGGTCAGTTCGGATGGAGCGGAATATTCAGGGCTGCTGGGATAGTTTTCCTTGCATTTCTGGGATTTGATGCAGTTTCGACAGTCGCACAGGAGTCGAAAAATCCTCAGCGCGATATGCCAATAGGTATACTTGGCTCACTTATCATTGTTACAATACTTTATATTTTAGTTTCTCTGGTCCTTACAGGAATGGTCAATTATAAGCTTCTGAATGTTCCCGATCCGATAGCTGTCGGGATCGATTCTGCCGGGGCCCGACTGTTCTGGTTAAGACCGATAATAAAAATTGGAGCAATAGCAGGAATGAGCTCGGTGATCCTTGTCCTGCTGACAGGTATGCCCAGGATACTCTATGCAATGTCGGTCGACGGACTTTTACCGCCTGTCATCGGGAAGGTTCACAGAAAATTCAGGACTCCTCATATAACCACAATAATTGTCGGATCAATAGTAGCTGCAATCTCAGGTCTCTTCCCCATCGATCTGATCGGAGAGCTGGTTTCAATCGGGACCCTCCTTGCATTTTCAATGGTCTGCGTAAGCATTCTGATTCTCAGGATCAAACGTCCTGATATGCATCGTCCCTTCAAAACGCCAATTGTCTGGTTTGTTGCATCAGCCGGAGCAATAGGATGCATCTATCTGATGACATCCCTTCCCGGCTCAACCTGGGTAAGGCTCGGTATCTGGACACTGATAGGCCTTTCAATATATTTCTTTTATGGGATAAAGCACAGCAAGTTAAACGATAATACCAGATAAAGGTATGGCTAACAATTTTTTTGCAAAGAAATCGATAGATGAACTTCTTGCCCAGACTGAAGAGAGTGAACACAAATTAAAAAGAGCTCTGGGATCTTTTGATCTTGTATTACTTGGTATTGGTGCAATAATCGGTACAGGAATATTTGTTCTTACAGGAGTTGGAGCTGCTCTTCATGCAGGGCCCGCGGTGACCCTTTCATTCGGCGTTTCGGCTATAGCCTGTGTTTTTGCTGCATTATGCTATGCGGAGTTTGCCTCAATAATACCTGTAAGCGGCAGCGCATATACATATGCCTATGCAACTATAGGTGAACTTCTTGCATGGATAATTGGCTGGGACCTCATCCTGGAATATGCAGTCTGTTCAATTACTGTGGCGATAGGATGGTCGGGTTACCTTGTTAATCTTCTTGCAGGAATGGGAATAATCATTCCTGCCTGGCTCTGCACGCCACCGTTCAATGTACCTGCATTGATAATAGTTGCCATAATTACGACACTTCTTGTGATAGGTATCAAGGAGAGTGCACGGTTCAATAATGTCTTAGTAATGGTTAAGCTTGCTGTAATTCTATTCTTCATTATCTTCGGCATCTTCTTCATTAAACCTGCAAACTGGAGTCCCTTTATGCCTTTCGGATGGACAGGCGTGATGACCGGCGCTGCAATCGTCTTTTTCGCATATATAGGATTTGATGCCGTATCGACGACTGCTGAGGAAACAAAGAACCCTCAGCGCGATCTTCCCGTGGGAATCATCGTATCCCTGCTTATCTGTTCGAGCCTTTATATAATTGTTGCTCTTGTCCTGACAGGGATGATCCCTGTAATGGAATATGCAGATAATCAGTCTTTCCTTTCGGCTCCGATCGCTTTCGCACTGAATGTCATTCACCAGGACTGGGCTTCAGGAATAATTTCCGTAGGTGCTGTAATGGGTATAACCAGCGTTCTTCTTGTTATGATGATGGGTCAGCCCAGGGTCTTTTTTGCAATGTCGCGTGACCGGCTTTTCCCGGAGAACATTTCAAAAGTACATCCTCGCTTCAGAACACCTTACAAAACAACAATAATCACAGGAGTGGCAGTCGGACTTATTGCTCTTCTGATTCCTATCGGTACTGCAGCCGAACTGGCAAACATTGGGACACTCTTTGCATTCGCCATCGTTTCAGCAAGTGTATTTCTTCTCAGAAGGACAAATCCCGGTATCAAACGTTCTTTTAAAGTGCCGGTTGTATGGTTAATATCTCCGCTGGGAGTTATATCGAGCCTTTACCTGATGTACAGCCTGCCTGTTCTTACCTGGCTCAGGTTCCTCGCATGGCTTGATATCGGACTATTGATTTATTATTTCTACGGCCGGACACATAGCAGGATATCGGTAAAGGTGAACAGGGATAAAACTTTCAGCTGGAAAGATATGCTTGAGTTCTTCGGGATATTTGCTCTTATAAACGGCTTATTGTTCGGGATTCTTTCTATCCTGGCTATTACCGGCGCCACATCACTAAAATCATGGGATGAAATAAGTTTTGAGCCACATCATTCTCTGATTGTCTGCGGGATACTTATTCTGGCAGGATTAGTGATGTTCTTTACCGGCAGGATAAGTAAAAAGACGATAAACTGAACTGACCGGGCGGGTATTCGTTGTATACCAGGATCACATATTTCATAGGAAATATTTCAGCTGAACTTTAGATTGTCGCTGGTAATTATTTTCACTCCGTTTTCGGATAGTTCCTTTTTTGTGGCAACAAAAGCTTCCTGGTTAAGAGGCGCTGAAGCATCTTCGATCAGTGTTGCCGTAAATCCTTCTCTTACGGCATCAAATATTGTGTAATATACACATATATCGGCAGCGATACCGCAGAAATATAATTCAGGTGATCCTTTTTCCCTCAGGTAACCGGCAAGACCTGTGCTTATCTTGTGCCTGTTGTCATAAAACCCGCTGTAGCTGTCAACTCCGGGATTCATCCCCTTTCGGAATATGGCAGCTATCTTTTCCGTATGGAGATCGGGATGGAACATTGCACCCCATGTACCCTGTAAACAATGATCTGGCCAGAGAGTCTGGGATGTTCCTTCGAGACCTATTGTATCGAAAAGCTGAGTCCCCGGATGGTTCGATGCAAAGCTGACATGGTTTTGCGGGTGCCAGTCCTGCGTGGCAACAATCAGATCAAAGTATTCCTGCAGGCTGTTTATTACCGGCACTATCTTATCTCCTGACGGTACCGCGAGAGAACCTCCGGGTATAAAATCATTCTGTACATCAACAATAACAAGTGCTTTCATCTAAGTATTATTTATGATCTTCTATCAGTTTGTTCCTTTCCTTCAAAAGTTTTTCGCTGAGACCGACCTTGTAGGCATGGGGATTGTCGAATCGTTTATACTCATCAGGCAGAAGGTTAAGCCTCTCCCTGCTGTACTGAGCTATCTGTGTTAAGTTCAGAGGTTCTGACGATCTCTTTCCCCCTTCCATAACTTTATGAAGCAGAGCCTCTTTCTTTTTATTTGCTACGGCAAGCGTCTTATGAGGGAACAGAGGATGGTACATCATTTCTGCATCATCTTCGTTGCGAAGAGTTATCACGTCGGCGCCGGCGAAGGTACCACCGTTCTCCAGTACCCGCAGTACCTGTTTCCGGTGAGGCAGAGTTATTTTAGTCACATTCTCCGAAATTTTTATTCGCGGTTTGCCATCTGAAAATGACATTTTATATACACCGTCCAGCGCAGCGTCGGGATGACCGATTACAAGGTTTGTTCCCACGCCGAATACATCGATGGGCGCTTCCTGTCCCTTAAGACTTTTGATTATATATTCATCGAGCTGGTTCGAGACAGCTATTTTGACATAGTTCAGTCCCGCTTTGTCGAGAATTTCGCGGCTCTTTTTAGAAAGATAGGCAAGGTCGCCGCTGTCGAGTCTGATACCCTGCAGTCTGTGGCCTTTTTCTTCCATCCGTTTTGCTGTTATGACGGCATTCGGGACACCGCTGTTAAGAGTATCGTAGGTATCGACAAGCAATACGCAGTCAATGGGATTTACATCTGCGAAATGATTGAAAGCCGCAAGTTCATCATCGAAGCTCTGGATATATGAATGAGCCATTGTTCCTGATACCGGTATACCGTAATCCCGGCCTGCCACAATATTGCTGGTCGCATTGAATCCTCCAATAAAAGCAGCCCTGCTGGCATAATAGCCGCCAGGACCCTGTGCCCTACGCAGTCCGAAATCGATAAGAGCATTTTCTCCCGCTGCATATCTCATCCGGCTGGCTTTTGTAGCTATAAGGGACTGGAAATTGAGCATATTCAGGAGAATCGTTTCCACAATCTGAGCCTCGATAATATTTGCCTCAACCTGCAGTACAGGTCTGGCCGGAAATACAAGATCTCCTTCAAAGGAGGAATATATATCTCCCCTGAACCTGAAATTTTCAAGGTATTCTATGAAATCATGGTGAAATCCTTTTGATCTGAGGAATTCAAGGTCATCTTTGGTGAATTCCAGATCCCCGATAATGTTGAGCAGGTCTTCCAGTCCGGCGAATACAGCATAACCCCCTTCGAAGGGTAGTTTCCGGAAGAAATAGTCGAACACAGCGATATTTTCCTTCTGACCGTTCAGGAAGTAAGCCTGGGCCATTGTCAGCTGGTACTGGTCGGTATAAGTAGCGGTGTAGTTGAACATTTTGGTTCGCATTATTAATAAAAGGTCCGGAAACAAATATCCGTAATATTATAAGGCAAATTTAACGTAATTGTTCAATTTTCAAGTCACAAGCCAGATAGCTCAAGGCGGGGATCAGGGGCCAGAGTGCAGAGAGCACCCAGCTCAGCACCCAACTCTCTACATCTTGCACCCTCACGCCTCACGCCTCACACCTCTCGCCGCACGCCTCTCGCCGCACGCCGCACGCCGCACGCCCCGAACCATTTCCAGCCTGTGACTTTTATCCAGTGTCCTTTGTCTTTGTCCTGATGTTTTCCTAAATTTCTGATCCAAAAAGCCGGCAATTAGTCACAGAGACCTGCTAAACGACAGTTGATGTTATTGTCATTTTAATCTGTGAGTGACGGGGCGGAAGCATGGGTTAAGGGAAGGATATTAATGGATTTTGTAAATTTCGAAGGATCCGAAATAGTATGTACAGGCGAGTGGCCAAAACATACACGGTAATACAAATATAAAAACTGATGGTACTGGATATTCAGTTGTAAGCGGTGATCACTCTCAAACAAAAGGCCATTTATGAAAATACGGATAAAAATTTGTTGCATCAGTAGTGTTTCTGAAGCACAAACAGCTATCGAATCAGGAGCTGACGCAATCGGATTAGTTGCTAAAATGCCAAGTGGCCCGGGACCAATTCCGGACGAATTAATTAAAAAAATCGCTCAGACAGTACCTCCACCCATCGGGACTTTTCTCCTGACAAGTGAGACATCTGCTTCCGGGATTATTAAGCATCATCAGCGTACTAATACTAATACCATACAAATAGTTGATTTACTTTCCGATGGCTCGTATTCTCAAATTAAGAATGCATTGCCATCTGTGAAAATAGTTCAGGTAATTCATGTCATTGATTCTGATTCTGTTGACCTGGCTATAAAAATATCCGAAAATGTAGATGCCATATTACTTGACAGCGGTAATCCAAATCTTAAAGTAAAAGAACTCGGAGGGACAGGCAGAATACATGATTGGAACCTTAGCAGACAGATCCGCGAAAATTCCAAATGTCCTGTGTTCCTTGCCGGAGGACTAAATCCCGATAATATAAAGCAGGCAATTCAGGAAGTCCGGCCATTTGCCGTTGATGTATGCAGCGGTGTAAGGACTAACGGTTTTCTTGATAAGGAAAAAGTATCTGCCTTCGTGAATAATACCATGATCATTTAGAGCTGACAACCAGTACTTTATATAAAGTATCCTAAAAATAAAAACAAACGCTAACTCAAACCAATAATCCGATATCTATAAAAATAATGTCACATTCGTAAATGAAATTCACGAGGAACCAATAGGGGCAACAAACAATAAAATTTTTCGATCCTGACAAACATTTAATCGAAATTGGAGAAGCGATGATACAATTTATTACCAGATTTCATAATCAGGGATTGACTATTGAGGAAATCAATACTAAAACTTCTGTCCCAATTGAAGAAATTACAAGACTTTTAAGGAAATAACGAAACGCTAACATGGGCGGTATAATTGAACTTGAGTAATTAAAATACGCTTTATAATAAATATGGAATCGTTTGGCAGATTCCTGACGACCTGACTTTTAATGTTATCAATTCAGACGAGTCCAGGCCTTTGCTTTTTCAGGAAAACATTACAAATAATGGCAAAAGATCAGGAATGTGCCTGTCCTGGTTTTTCGGAGATATGGACGGTAACAGGCATTTCTTGCACGCAGGCGGAGGCGGTGGTTATTATTGCGAAATAAAAATATATCCTGACTTAAAAAAGGTGTGACCGGGAAATCAATGATTGTCAGTCTGAAATCTCCGGCATGGACAATTCCCCAGTCATTGTTGGTTATACAGGAATGCAGCGACAGGTAATAATTTATGTCTCTTTATTATTGTAACCCTTAATAAAGCTTTTCATGAACAGATTCAGGCTGGCAATCCGTCCCTTGTTCCGGAAGGGAGAATATACTGTAACACGTATCATTTCCCTTGCCGCGGGACTTGCTTTCGGGATCATTCTGCTGGCAGAGGTATTCTATTATTACAGCTATGATAGTTTTTATCCTGATGCCGGGGGTATTTATGTCGTACATGAAAACTTCAAGCCTGACAAAACATCTGAAAAGCTGGTGAGTTACCCGAGGGTCAGTGGAGCCATCGGTCCCGGCCTGAAGGCTGAGGTGCCTGGCATTGAAAAGGCCTGCCGCCTGAATTCATTAGGTAAAAATATCTTCTATACCGAAAACCTTGACAGCTATGAAGCGGAAGTCTCCCTGGCCGATGAATTCCTTTTTGATGTACTGCCCCGTCCGGTTGAAAGCGGAAATCCTGGGGAAATATTAAAAACACCCATGTCTTGCATGGTATCGGATAAAATTGCCGAAGCCATTGGAGGAGAGGTTATCGGAAATGTAATATCCCTGAAGAGATACCCCGATCAGAAACTTACCATAGCCGGTGTGTTTGAAGACCTGCCTGAGAATACCAATTATCATTATGATGTGCTGATCTCGATGGTTTCAACAAAGCATTTCACGTGGGACGGGACCTCGAACTGGCTGGGTAATGATAGGTATTACACCTGCGTAAAACTGGAACCGCAATTCACTCCCGAAAGCCTTGCCCCGGCCGTCAGAAAGATGCAGGAGGTGCACCAGGACATTGTGAAGCTTGAAGAAGAGCAGGGAGGTATGATCCTGAAATATTCCTTCCTGCCTATTAGAAAAATATATGCCGATAATGCAAGGGACATGATCATCATTCTCAGTACCATAGCCTTTGCAGTTCTCTTTGTTTCGCTCATGAACTACATCCTGCTGACAATGAGTGCGCTGGTAAACCGGGCGAAATCATCAGCCATCCATAAGACTTTTGGCGCCCAGACGGGGAGACTGCAGCAAATGATTTTCATAGAGACCCTAATGCTTTTCATCATTTCCGTAACCGCGGCTGTTCTCATCATTGCAGCGCTGAAACCGGTGGTTGAATCACAGCTTCAGCACAGCATCCTCGCAACCCTGAATCCCTACGTTTTATGGCCGTTGCTGCTGATTGTCTCGGTGCTGGTGGTAATTACCGCTTATCTTCCCGGCAGGTTTTTCTCGCGCATCCCGGTGGTAACCGTTTTCCGGTCATACAAGCTTAAAAGCAACAGGTGGAAGCTGGCACTGCTTTCTATCCAGTTCGCAGGTGCATCGTTTATCCTTACATTAATGATCGTTGTCACAATGCAGTTCAGCAGGATGAAGAATGCGGATCACGGATACCGGACAGAGGGAGTCTATTACAGTTCAACCACAGGCATGGAAAGCAATAAGATTTCTGCCGTACTGAACGAATTAAGGTCGATGCCTGAAGTGGAAAAGGTGGGACTGGGTTATACATTGCCTGTTGATGGCGCTTCCGGAAACAACGTGAAATCACCGGATGGACAAAGGGATTTGTTCAATGTGGCTGATTTTTACGCCGCTGATGAAAACTACCTCTCAATTCTTGGCATCAGGGTTTCGGAAGGATTGGATTTCTCCCCGGAAAATGCTGCCGTCAACGATGTTATTATTAGCGAAAAGGGAGCAGAGCTGCTGAAGATCAACAACGGCTGGAATGAAGGGGTTGTCGGAAAGCAGCTTGAAATATCCGAACATGGCTCAACAACCGTATGCGGTGTCTTCCCTGAATTCACTATTAAATCAATGGCTGAACCAGACATGAGGCCTTCGGTGTTTTTCTACCTGCCTGAAGAGAGGGTTTTGCAGACAAAAATTGACAATCCGGCATCCCCATTTAAAATTCTGGTGAAAGTCAATGAGGGATCAGAAACAGGAATGAAAAAGAAGTTAGCGGAGGTAATGAACCTGGGCATGCCCAACAGAGATGCCTCGGTCAGCAGCCTGGAGGAAGAGCTCCAGAACAATTACAGCTCGCAGAGGGGTTTTCGCAATGCCTTGATGGCCGGGAATGTTGTCATATTGCTCATTGCAATTATAGGGTTGCTGGGTTATACGACGAACGAGGCAAAGAGGCATCAGAAAGAGCTTGCCATACGTAAGATAAATGGCGCCACAATGTCGGATATCCTGAAGCTTTTTATTCTCGGGCTGGAGTATGTTGCAATACCTTCCGTTCTGGCAGGACTGATCGGAGTGTGGTTTACTGTAAATAAATGGATGCAGAATTTTGCAGTAAAAGTGCCGCTTAGCTGGTGGCTTTTCGCTTTATGCAGCCTTGCAATACTGATCCTGGTGGCAATGGTTGCCGCCATAAATTACTACAGGATTGCCAACCAGAACCCGGCTGTGGCATTAAGATATGAGTAATGCTGACTTGAGTTGCCAGGAACTGATTATGCCGGTGAGCAATTTAACCGAACGTCATGAAATCGAAACTGTATATTCTGACATTGATAGCCCTTTTGAGCTTTTCAGTCTCCTGCACCAAAGAAAATCTTGAAAATATTGACTATTTTGCTTTTGGCAGCGCCCATGGATTTTGTTTAAGAAACTGTGCGGATTTTTTTATTGTCAGAGACGGGAACATATATCCGGATGATTTCGACTATTATACCGGATCAGCATTGAAATTTAAATCAGAAGCTTTGACGATTGAAAAATATAATCCGGCCAAAAAATTAATAGATGATTTTCCTGCCTATCTGATTAAGAATCCCGATAAAACATTCGGATGTCCTGATTGTGCCGACCAGGGAGGTTTTCACATTGAGATAAATCAAGGTGGAGAAATTAAGAGATGGCATTTCGATACAAATATTTCAAATCTTCCAGCCCAGGTTCAGGACTATGTTCAGGAAGTCTTTTCTGTGATTGAAAAGTTGAAATAATTAGCTTCGGATGACAGTGTCTGCCGAAACTCAGGCGTCAGCTGGCTGCGTCAACGAGTTTTATGCAGAACAAATTCCTGTATTCAATAATAATAGTTCTAATGATTTCCTGATCTGGCTTTATCAGAATATTAAATATCCTGAGTCTGCTGATCCAAAGCGCCTGACAGGATTTAATCCGGCACAGATAATACAACAACACATAATGCGTAACTAACATATGTAACAATCGGAATTTATATGACTACATTAAATCTTATATCAAAGGCTACAGGAAACGAAGTCAATTATCTTGATTTGACCCGGATTACGATAGAGAAAAACTCAGACTTGTTTAAAATTGATACAATTGACAACGAACAAGTGCTGCTATTGACTGGAAATATTTACGATCAGGAAATAGATGACTTCACAGGAAAAAAGAAAGATGATGCCTATGGGAAAGTCATCCTTTTCGGAGATAGATTAAGCGATTATTCGATGACTGTTGATATGAAATTTGCAGGATTTCATGATGAGAATTCACCAACTGGCGGTTGGTTTGGATTTGCATTGAGAGCACAGGATGTCGAAAATTATGAAGTTGTCTGGTTTATGCCGGGAGGTGGCGGAGAATTTAATAAAGTAGCATATGTGCCTGTTGCACATGGGATAGTCCCTTGGTGGACAGAAGCATATGAGAAACAAGAGAAAGGGAACGTTGCTCTTCCAATAAATGATTGGTTTACTGCAAGGATTGATCTGCAAGGTGATGAATTCTCTGTTTATGTCAATAACCAGTTTGTCTTCAAAAAAAAGATTACTTACTATTTATCATCAGGCAAACCAGGAATTTATGTAGGAACAGCGACAGATGTAGCAGTCAGAAGGATTAAAATATATAAGATTAAAAAAGAATAATTTCCCGTTTGCATCACAGGCAAACTGGCGCAGAATTTAATACTTTTTCAAACAATTTTTCTCACAACACAATAACTCGATGAACCTACAATCGGACTGCATCCGCGCGACACCGAAAACCTTATCAATATACTGTTCCGGTTGAAAGACAAGGGCAATTCCGTGTTCGTGGTGGAACACGATGCTGACGTTATCAGGTCGGCGGAATGGATAGTGGACATTGGTCCGGGAGCCGGAAAATACGGCGGAAACATCGTGTATAACGGCGAACCTGAAGGAATTACGTCATCAGGAAGCATCACTGCAGAGTTTCTTAATAAAAAAACCAAACCGGCATTCTCCCGAAAGCCGTTCGAATCGTTTTACGTAATTGAAAACGCAACAGCCAAAAACCTGAGGAATATCTCGGTGAAGATTCCAAAGGGCGTGCTTACATGTGTTACCGGTGTGGCAGGAAGCGGAAAGAGCAGTCTCATACACGGGTGCTTTGCCCGGCAGCATCCCGAAGCCATTGTGATTGACCAGTCGCCTATCGGGAAATCCTCAAGGGCCAATACAGCTACCTTTATCGGAGTTTTCGATCTGATAAGAAAAGAATTTGCCTCTGCAACCGGGCCCGATCCTTCTTTATTCAGTTTTAACTCTAAGGGGGCCTGCCCGAAATGCAACGGTCAGGGTGTTCTTACATTTGAGCTTCACTTCCTCGATTCGGTAAAAACCGTTTGCGATGAGTGCGAAAGGAAACGGTATCACGCAGAAGTGCTGGATTTGAAACTTTTCGGAAGAAATATTGCGGAAATTCTCGATATGACAGTTAATCAGTCGTACGAGTTCTTCAAATCATCCAGGATCAAAAAGCACCTGCATCTTCTTCAGGAAGTCGGACTGGGCTACCTGAAACTGGGCCAGTCACTCAGCACTATGTCGGGAGGTGAATCGCAGCGGCTGAAGATTGCAACCGAACCGACAAACGAAAGCAACATTTACATAATGGATGAACCCACCACCGGACTGCATCTGTCGGATATCGATAATTTTTACAGGATAGTGAAATCGCTGGTGGCCAATGAAAACGCGGTTGTAATCATCGAACACAACCTCGATATTATAAAATATGCCGACTGGATAATCGATCTTGGTCCCGAAGGCGGCAAAAAGGGAGGCGAGCTGATATTCCAGGGATTACCTGAAGACATTGTAAACAACCCCCGGTCGCTTACGGGCAAGTATCTGAAAAACATGATCTGAGAAGCCGGAATGCCAGAATAATGAAAGATATAAATCTCCCGGCAGATAATGTTGAATATGGCAAGCAACAGCAAGGGTTAAAATCCCGTGAATTGATTTCATTTTGGATTTTTGATATACTTTGCCGGCAGGATCAGTGTGCCGGTGAGATTCGGAAGAAATACAACAGGATTAGTTACTGAAACAAAAATACTTCATTTCAACAGCATAGTAATTTAAATTTCCCATGACGCATTACTTCGTTGCACAGATAAAAATCACCGATCCGGCTGAGTATCAAAAATACCTTGGCTCGGTTGATGAGGTCTTTTCAAAATATAAGGGAGAATATCTCGCAGTTGATGAGAATCCTACCATCCTGGAAGGCAAATGGGAGTACACTAAATCAGTTATCATCCGGTTCGATTCAAAGAAAGACTTTGAAGACTGGTATTACTCTGCAGATTATCAAAACATTCTGAAATTCCGGTTAAATGGATCCCTTTGTGATTCAATCCTTGTATCCGGCGAAACCGGTGGTACTACCTCTCCTGATGCCGTAAAACCCTGAAAGGATTTAATATAGTCCGTGAAACCAAGAACCTGCAGCTGCCAACCAGGACTGATTTCAGATTTTTTACTTATTCTATTCTTTGTTTATTTAACTTCGGTCTGCTTTTCTTTCTGTGAAAGTCAGACGTGGCATAAGATGGGGTTGAATGGTGTTGCCGTGGTAAGGCTATTGGGACTGACGGGGCAGGGCCGTGGTAAGGGGAAGTGTCAAAAAACACCCAAAATTGACAATTGATGTTTTATCTGTCAAATGCAACAGATTAAATAAGTGAATATCATAATGATTAAATAAATGACATTAGATTAATGGATCTGTCAAATTATATTTATATTTGACATAAAGAATTTAAAATGTCAAAGCTATTTCAATACGATCGGAATCAGCCATTCAATGAACTGCCTTTGCTTCCTCCTCCTGATGAAAAGGTAATAACTGTTGAGATCCTGCAGGCAGCGATTGCTGCAAACAAAGCCCTGGCGGAATTGAAAGGGCTGGCCAAAACACTCCCGAACCAATCAATGCTGGTAAACACAATCTCACTCCGGGAAGCAAAAGCAAGTACAGAGATCGAGAATATTTTTACTACCGATGATGAACTATATAAAGCTCTTTCAGGTGAGGATGATGGATTAAAGGGCAATGCAAAAGAGGTATTGAGATATCGTCAGGCACTCTGGTCAGGATTCAATGACATAAGGACTCAGGGAAGTTTCAGTATAGATTTAATGATTAAGATCTATCAGGAGATCAAACAAGTAAGGGATGGGATACGACCTCCGCAAACAGAAACCGTAATAAAAAAAAGAGGCAGTGGCAGTCTGGGCGGGACAGTTGTTTACACTCCTCCCCGTGGTGAAAAAGTAATCCGGCAAAAATTAGAAAACCTGATATCATACCTTAATGATGATAACAAATATTCACATGATGCATTAATAAAACTTGCCGTATCACATTATCAGTTTGAGGCAATTCATCCGTTCAGAGATGGGAATGGCAGAGCAGGAAGGATATTGAGTCTGTTGCTGATGACCCAAAAAAATCTGCTGGATGTGCCTATACTTTATCTAAGTGCCTATATTATTGAGAATAAGGATGATTATTACTACCTGCTTAATAATGTGACAACATTAAGAAACTGGAGAGAATGGATTCTTTACATGCTTAAAGCTGTAGAAGAAACTTCACTTTATACAGTAAAGAAAATAACCGAGATAGACAATCTGTTTAAAAGAACCAATGATTTGATCAGTCAAAAACTGTCCCATATCCGAAAGGAAACTGTAGAAAAAATCTTTGAACAGCCTTATATCAGCCCAAAGAAGATAGTTAGTCATGATATTAAGAGTCTTAATACAGCAAAGAAATACTTAAGGCAGATGGAAGAACTCGGAATCATGACATCTCAGAAGATTGGTAAGGAGATAATATTTTTAAATATCGATTTATTCAACCTGCTGTCTGAAACCTGATCCGGTTGTGAAATTGACTAAAACAGTATTGGCTATAAGGTGCACCGTGTTGTGTGAGCTATTTAAATTGTACATTAATCCTCAACTCGTTTGTCGATGCCAACTGCCGACTGCCAACCGGTTGCGGGATGCGGGGCACAGAGCTTTGGGAAAGAGAGAAAAATTTCTTTGTATCAATATCAGCCAGGTAAAAATTAACTTCGAAATGAGTGGGGTTATGGGTAAGTTTGATAAAGGGATTTACGATGTTAGCATTGATTTCAGGCATGCCGATCGAATTTGAGTTTTCCCGCCTTGATTTTCACATAATTGGCACAGATGCCGTAAAGATGTCGTACGGAAACCATAACAGCTTCTTGAATACTGATTGTAGATTTGATCCAGGAGACTAATAGTTTTGAAAATGATAACAATCGGAGAAAAGATTCAGGAGGTACGCAGGCATAAAGGCTTAACGCAAGAACAACTTGCTGATTCGGCAAAGATTAACTTACGAACCCTGCAAAGAATTGAAAAAAACGAGACTGAACCTCTTGGAAATACATTAAAGAGAATTTGTAACATCCTGGATATCAACCTGGAGAATATCCTTGACTACAATAAGAAAGAAGATAATAGTTATATGATTTTCTTTCATTTGTCTGTACTATCATTCATAATTATTCCATTAGGTAATATTATTATTCCTCTAATCCTCTGGATAACAAAGCGTGATAAAATTATTGGTTTAAATGAGAAAGGCGCAGACTTGTTGAATTTTCAAATTTTATGGTCATTTCTATTTTATGCATCGATCATTGCATTTCCAGTTTTAAATATTAAACATACTATTGAAAGATGGATTCCTTTATATATTGCTATTACATTATTCCTTATAAACGTTATATATCCAATTATTACGAGTATACTGATCAAAAAAGGTGGAGTAAGAAATTTCTACTATCCTTTGATTAAGTTTATTAAAAAATAACAAATGCTACCATGGACGGTTCTATGAAAACCAATCGGCCCGGTCTACTAAAGATAAATATCATTCTTTCCTCGTAAGCTCTTTGAAAACCTGTAAAATCACACTGTTGCCTGTCAGACCACTTTTTCCCCGGCGGATCTTTGGTCTGTGTTTTCAATTGTCGCAATCACCTGGCATTTTTTATATTACATCTTACAGAAATCCAGGGGAAGTATCACCTTCCCAAATCAGCTCTGCTTGTAGCCGCCCCGGATCTATCCTGCAATGGACAAGATGAAATCAGTTATCTCTGGAAAGTCTTTCATTAAAGTTCAGACATGAAATCCCGGATCAATAAAAACGAAAAGTACATTTGGTAAACAAAAAATCTCCAGAGTCCAGTCTCCCAATAAAGCCCGCTAATCTTATTTTTAAAACCTAATCTATGACAAATTCAACTCCCTTTGTGGTGCATAGTCTGTTTATCTTATTTATTTCGGTCTCTCTTTCCTGCACTCATGTTCATGATAAAAATGTCTGTCTGCCTGAGCCTGCCATTAAAGCAGGAGTAGCTAAAATATCTGGCAGCATTGGTAATATGAAACTTCCCGAAGGAGAAAAGAAAATTATTATAGAAATATTTGTATCCAACCCGGTTACTGCTGAAGAGAGTAAATATGTGACAAATTTGAGTGTAAATAACCGATTTTCACTTGAAGTTCCTCTTGAATGCAGCACTTCAATCTGTGGTTTCAACTTTGGAACAGAAACAAAAACCTATGGTTCTGGGTTTATTGGTTTGGCGCAAGACAATGAGTTGCAAATGAATATCGTCATTAATGATAAAGGCGATGCTGAGATCGATGCTACGGGAGGCCTCAATTTTACCTATGATGATATGATGAATATATCAATTGCTCTTGGAAGATTTGAGGATTATCATAACAGGAGTGATTTTTATAAAATGTCCCCTAAAGAGTTTGCTGAACATGAACTTACAATCAGTCTTAAAGAAAGATCTAATGCTGCATTAGATTCATTGACATTATCTGTAGAGATTAAAAATTTCCTGAAAGACCAATTCAACATACGTTTTCTAAAAGGACGGCTTTTCTATTATAAAGAAGAGGCAGAGAATAGTTTTAAAATGTCTCAGATAGAAAATTCTTTCTATTCTGCTTATTCAGCTGAAGAGCCCGGGAAACAGTATTATTCTTTTCTCAGGGATTTTAATCTTAATAATCCTCAATATTTGTACTGTTACTCTTATTCAGAGTTTATGCAGAAGTTTTTGTCTATTGCCGCATTCAAAATACCTAAAATCGAAGATATACCAATAGAGATATGGCTTAAAGGAGTAAAAGCTACTGTACAATCTGTACTTGGCTTTAATTCTGGATTGTTCTATGATATACTTGCAGCAAATGCCTATGCCCTCCAGATTAATAACAGAAAAGAGCCATTGACAAATAAGCAGATAGAAAACATTTCAAACTATTACAAGGACAATAAAGAAGAGTATTCCAAAATATTGATCAGGAAGAATGAGGAACTCAAAAAAAGTCTTGAGAAAACCAATGATCTTAAAGTCAACGAAACTCCGGTTGTAGCAAAGGAAAAACTGATTGATGCCATTATTTCTAAATACAAGGGTTATGTAGTAATGATTGATTTTTGGGCTACGTGGTGTATTCCTTGCATGAATGCTCATGGTGATATGAAACCTTTGAAAGACAGCCTTATAGATAAGGACATTGTTTTTGTCTATTTGACTGACGGCTCATCTCCCAAACCACTATGGGAAGGTAAAATCAAAGATATTGGTGGCGAACAATATTACCTTACAGATAAAGAATGGGAATATGTAATGAACAGTTTTGGCTTTACTGCAATACCATCCTATTTGGTTTATGATAAAAAGGGACAATTGAAACAAAAATTTACTGGTTTTCCAGGTACAGACAAAATGAGGGAAATGATTGTTGCATTATTGCCATAATGATTCAACCATCCATTTCCTGTAAACACCAACGGTATAATTCATAAGCTCGCACCGTTACAGTTTTCCGGCCCCGCTGGCGCGGGGTATCAATCCCGCGTATGCGGGGTACCCGGATGCTTCGGCGAGTGACACTTACAAAATTATACCGCCGGACCATTGATCTGTTATCAACTAAGAAATGAACTCTATTCTTTTTTTTTCGATTTAAAAGCTATAATCATGAACTCCTCATGTTATTACTAACACAAACACATATAAATATAATTTTACCAACATGTGGGTTCCCTGTCTGCCCACAGGCAGACATCATACCGTTAAAATCAAATGTCTCCTTTTAATTCGAATTTATGATATTCAAGATCAAAAGAATAATATTTGCAGCATTTAGCTACTCTGCTAGTCTCTTATAAAAGATTGTCAATAACAGAGTATAAAATGAAAAGACTTTTAATATACTTAATTGTATCTGTTTTTTTTTGCGATTCCTATTATTTTAAATGCACAGGAACCTTATAAATTTCCAGAAGAAGTTACCAAAGAATATAATAAAATTACTGTAGGTGTTTTTCCCCGGGTGGAATTAATCTCACTTGTCCAAACAATTAGCAAATATCCTACAGTTCTCGGTTTCTTAATGGCTGAAGGTACTTCGTTTTATAAAACTGAAGTATTTAATCACTTTAAATCATTCTATCCATATATATTGAATGTATTTAAAGAATAATAAAAACGTCACCCAATACAACAGGGCATTATAAACATGGCCGGCAATAAAAATGATAATTGACACGAAAATGAATACAAATTCTGAATACAATAATAAGATAAAACCAATTTCAATCTTTAACTCTATCTGGTATTTTATTATAAGTTCATTTCTGATCTATTTTGGCCTTTATAAAGGTATTCCGGTATTACTGGATAAAGGATTCCAATTTCTACTGCATATCTGATTTTATTTTACCTGCCGTTTATTTTCCTTTTTATTACAGCCCTGGTTCTTTACAAAAGAGAAGGCAACAGGTGGAATTGGTCTGATTTTAAAAATAGACTTCGCTTAAGAAAAATGAGTAAAAAGGACTGGTTATGGGCTTCTGGTCTTTTTGTTTTTGGACTAATTACATATTTATGACTTACACCTGTTGGAGCCTGGCTTGCAAAAATATCTTTTTTAAGTCCTCCTGATTTTTTCCCTGCCGAGATAAATCCGAATAAGACAATGGTTTCTGGCTACATGATGGATTATAAATTAGTTGGTCAATATTGGGTTCCAATAGCGTATTTTATTGGATGGTTCTTTAATATATTCGGAGAAGAATTTTTATGGAGAAGCATTATTCTACCAAGACAAATTAAAAAATATGGCAATAAGGCCTGGATATATCATGGTATTATTTGGACTTTTTGGCATTTTTTCTGGGCCTGGAATCTTATAATAATATTTCCCTTCGCAATGGCCATATCTTATGTTTTTTATAAACGTCAAAATACATGGATTCCTATTATAACTCATGGATTAATGAATATGATACCATTGATTTTAATAATAATAGAAGTTTTAAAATAACGCCCTGTGACAAAAAACAAAACATTCTCTTGTTTGTTTAAAATAGCAGACTCAGAATCATCAACACGACAATTATGGCAAAGCTACCAAAGGAGATTAAAACAGAGATATTAATTAACTCAAATCCTTCCAAAATCTGGAATGTTTTGATGGACTTTGAGAACTATCCCAAATGGAATCCATTTATCAGATCAGTTTATGGACAACCGGCAACAGGAACTAAAATATCAGCAAAACTGGAGCCACCAGATACAAAAGGGATGACAATAAATCCAACAATTCTTGAGAAAGATAACGAAAGAAAATTCAGATGGATTGGACATCTGATCTTTCCCGGATTGTTTGACGGAGAACATATTTTTGAGCTTATTGATAACAAAAATGGAACAACAACCTTTGTTCAAAGAGAACTATTTAAAGGTCTTTTAGTACCATTATTCAATAAATTCCTGGATGTCAATACTCGCAGAGGATTTGAACAAATGAATCAGCAATTAAAATTTGAATCAGAAAAATAGAATATACGGAACACTTCAATCTATGATCCGGACCTGGACTTTAACTAAAATATACTTGTGCTAATACAGACGGTTGGGGTAATAAGCTTGTCACACTTTTTACTTTTCTCACCTGCTTGCGGCAGACAGGCGGGACTCCCGCTCCCAGGATAGCTTTACAGCCAGACACGCTCATCTGCTCGTAACAGAATGCTTTCTTCCCTGTTTATGAGCCTGTTTGACCCCAGATGGGACATTTTAATTCTTTCAGGGGGGTAATGTTATGTAATTCCGGCCAGGACTGTGGAAATCCTACTGAGGCTTAATCTGCTTGAAAAAGGTCAGATTCCATGTAGTAATTGAGGGTATCAGACAGACTCCGGTTATAGGCAAGCCCCTAACCATAGACTTCACTATATAGTTTAAATACAAGGCATATATGTTGATATTAGTTACTTTATAGTTGTTAATTAGAATATTTAATAATACATTTGCATGTATACTTCATCAATGGCATCAGAACTGGAAGTAGAAAAGTACCTTAAGGAACTTAAAGTAAAAATAGTATGAAAAGTCCATTTACAGGAAAAGAGATGAGCATTCATAAAGAATGGCGTACAATGCGTTTCCGTAAGGAAGAATTTAAAGTTTTATTTCATTCATACATTTGCGATGAAACAGGTGAGCAATATGAAGATGAAGCATTTTCGGAGTTAAATTATAATCAATTGGTCAGTCAGTACAGATCAAAGTATATTATTCCATTCCCTTACCAGATAATAGCAATCAGGGGAAAATATGATATATCAGCCTCAAGAATGTCAGAAATCCTTGGTTTTGGGGTAAACAGCTACAGGCAATATGAATCCGGAGAAATTCCAAGTCAGTCAAATGCCAGATTGATCCAACTTGCTGAGGATCCGCATGAATTCAAAAAACTGGTTGATTTATGCAGCACAATTGAAACAAAAGTAAAGGATAAGATACTCCATAAAATTCAGTTAGTTCTTGAAGAGCAGAAGAATTCCAGGTTTGAGAGACTTCTCGAAAACTATTTCTTTGAGTCGTGTGTGCCAAACAGTTTAACCGGATTCAAAATACCAAGTTTGAAAAAGTTCACCGAAATGGTTGTTTTCTTTACAGAGTTGATGCAACCATGGAAAACTAAGATGAATAAGCTTTTGTTTTATTCAGATTTCCTGATGTTTAAACAGACTGGATTTTCAATAAGCGGGATTCAATACAGAGCGATTCCGATGGGTCCGGTTCCTGATAATTTTAACAGCATTTATGAATATCTGGCTAAAAATGACAATATTGATATACTCTATTCATCTTTTGCTAATGGTGGAATCGGAGAACAATTCAAACCTAATTCAAACAGATCATCTGATATGGAATTCTTTAATAAAACTGAACTTTCCATATTGCATAATGTGGTTGAAAGATTTAAAAACACATCAACGAATGAAATAATTGAAATGAGCCATAAAGAAAAAGCATGGCTGGAAAATATAAACGGGATGAAATTGATTGATTATAATTACAGTTTTGATCTAAACGAAAATTAAATAGCTTGCTTATAACACATGTACCGTGCTGTGAAAGCCTCTCACCCACCGCATAGGCAATCGCTCCGGGCCAATAAAAACGAAAAGAATATCCGGTAACCAGAAAAGACCGGTGGAAATGATATCGGAACCGGCAATTTTGATGACTATTAATGCAAGTCTGACCGAAGACCGAAGACCATCAGACCATTCGACCATCAGACCAATCCGGTGGCCGGGATTTCGCTATTGGGACTGACGGGGCAGGGCTTTGGGAAAGAGAAAGAAATTTCTTTGTATTTTTATCAGCCAGGTAAATAATAATTACTCCCAAATGAGTAGGTTAGGGGTAAGTTTGGTAAACTTATAAACGATGTTAGCAACGATACATGCCTGTGGTAATAGCCATAGTATCTTTACTATGATAAATTATTATTACTTTTGTTTAAAAATTTAACAATGTCATACTTAGTTAATTTTAAAATTGACAATTTTCGGGGTTTTAACTCTCTTCAAATTGACGGTCTATCTAAAATTAATTTATTCTTAGGTAAGAACAATTCCGGGAAAACATCTCTTCTTGAAGCTTTATTTCTTCTGGTTGGAATGTCGAATCCTTTATTACCTGAGACCATTAATCGGATTAGAGGTATAAACCTCAGCACATCAAAACAATTGAAGTATTTATTCCATGATCTAAAGTTTACAAACAGTCCGACCTTCTATGGATCATTTGATGACACTTCGGAAAGATGGCTAAGTTTAGTTCCAAAATATCAAAAACGAATTAACCAAGATGCTTCAACAAACATAGAATCTACTGATGAACAATCTCTTATAAGTGCCACCACTCAAACTCCTGATATCAATGGACTTGATTTGAATTATTCTTTTAAAAGAAGACATGAACAGAAAAAGACTTTTGTAAGTTCTCTCATACTAAATTTACCCGAAATAGGAAGTAGGATTGACAAAGAATACGTAGAAAGTTTGCATGGCATTTTCCTTCATGCAAATACTAAAGATATTAATACACTTGCTAGATATTCCCAAATTGTTAAAAACAAACAAGGTGATTTAATTCTAAACACCATACAATCTTTTGATAAAAGGATTGAATCTATTCAACCTCTTCCTGATGGAATTTTCTTTGGTATTAAAGGGATTGATGAGTTAGTTCCGAGTAATATTATAGGTGACGGAATGAGAAAATTTCTCAATATAGTTACTGCAATTGCCGAAGCAAAAAACTCAGTTATTTTAATTGATGAAATAGAAAATGGGTTACACTATTCTGCTCATAAATTACTTTGGGAGAGCATTATAACAATGACTGAAACATTTAATACCCAGTTATTTATTACTACTCATAATTTAGAGACTTTAGCTTGCTTAAAACAAGCTCTAGAAGAAAATAAGTACAAGAAAATGCAAGATTTTGTAAAAATATTTACACTTTCTGAAACTCTTAAGTCCGGTTTTAAAGCTTATAAATATTCGTTTGATGCTTTTAAAAATGCTATTGATAGGGAAACCGAATTAAGAAGTTAAAATGGAAAAACCAATAAATATCTTTGTAGAAGGAATTGCAGATGAAAAGTTTATTCAAGATTATGTAAGCCATCTTTTAAATATCGAATTATCAAAAAACGATATAATAAAATCGGAAGGCTGGACTAATATCAATTCAAAAAAAGGGAAGGGTGAACTTATCATTAATAAGATGATTAGTAATTCTGACAATGGTGGTCTAAATATTATAATTTTTGATTCGGATTCTGATTATGAGAAAAGGAGGGAAGAAATTTTGAAATGGGGAGTAGATAATTCAGTTGAATTTCAATTATTTCTCTTCCCAAATAATTCTCTCCCAGGAGCATTAGAAGATTTATTAGAAAAAATTATTAATGAAAACAATAAACCAATTTTTGAGTATTGGGATGGTTTTGAGGAATGCATTCAGTCTAAGACTATTAATGGAAGATCTCAACCTTTGACTATCCCAGCAAAAAAGACAAAGATATATGGTTACTTAGAAACCTTACTTGGCAAATCCCAATCTGAAAAAGAAAAGATTAAAGAACGAGAAAGAAACTATAAAGAAAAAACTCACTGGAATCTTGATTCAGAATTCTTAAATCCGCTTAGAGATTTCCTTATTGCAAACATCAAATAGTATAGTTGCTAATAGTGCTCCGGAATGCAACGGAACCGTAATCGACTGGATCGAAATTGAATGATGCTGAAATCTTATTTTGAGAAGCAGATGAATTATGTAACTAACTACGTAGGGGCTACGTAGTAATCTACATAGTTCTGACGTGATATAGCTGAACCTGAATCCGGGCGAAACGCGCACGCGGACATAGCTGTTGACTGTCCGGACGGATTTTTGGGCGGATCCGGGATCAGGATAACTCCTCAAAGCATTTCATGTGGGACGGAACCTCAAACTGGCTGGGCAATGACCGGTACCTATAAATTATTCAGTCACCATGAAAAATAAACCCGTAATCCTCGTACTTGCTGTCCTGGCTTCAACTTTCAGTTCCTTTATTACCGGAGTGGATGGACAACCCACTGTAAACAGAGATACTGTCATTCTCGCAGCTCATGAAATAATCAATGAGACTACCTATTGCGGACTGGTTACAGTCGACTCTCTGGGACAACCACAGATCCGGACAATGAATCCTTTTCCTGTTAAAGATGACTTTGTAATATGGTTTGCTACAGCCAGAACAAGTCGTAAAGTAAGAGAAATCAAAAACAATCAGAAGGTTTGCGTTTATTTTGCAAACCATCTGAGTGCAAAGGGATACGTCAACATTAATGGATCAGCAACGGTTATTGATGATAAGGAATTGCTTGTTAAAATGAAACGCGATTACTGGGATGGTATACAGGGCTGGCAGGACAGATTTGTGCTAATAAAGATCATCCCTCAATCAATTGAGGTAATAAATTATAAACACGGAATCAATAATGATCCTGGTACATTGAGAGCCCCGACAATCTCTTTCTGAACAAACAGAACAATTGCCTTACATGCCGGGAATCTCTTAAGGGCCCGGGATCATCCTTAATGAAGAAATCCCTTAATGAGGGAATGAAGAAAAACTTAATTGAATTAAAGAACATGGCTGAACAAGCGTAATGTTTTTATAATTTATTATCTTACGCAACATTCTGCCCTTCAAAATAATGACACTTACAGAACTAGGACTTACAAAAGAGATAACTGACTATCTTAGAGAGAATAATCTGTCAGATTTTTCTATCGGCAGAGTGACTCAGGAACACCGTGAAAGATATATAGTTTCGACAGGTGATAATGAATATGATGCTGAAATTACAGGGAACATGAGATTTTCGGCTTCTTCGAGAGCTGATTTTCCGGCAGTCGGTGACTGGGTGACAATGACTGTCTACGATTCCAGCCTGGCAATCATTAACAGGATCCTTCCCCGCAAATCTGTTCTTGAACGACAGGCTGTAGGCAAATCCGGAGAAATTCAGATAATCTCCACAAACATTGACGTTGC
>JAKQPD010000375.1 GCA_029564935.1 Bacteroidota bacterium | reverse complement strand
TGACAGGAAAGAAAACTATGATATTGTTGACAGAAAAGAAGAGTACCTTATTGCAGGTATCAATTATCAGCAATCAGGATTACCTGATCTTTATGTAAACCATGCAGGTGAATTAGCTCCCCTGGACATCAGTACTGATCTAAGTGTTGTGAAATCAGATAAAAGATCCGGACCTGTGATACGCATTTCAGATATAGGCGCCTCATACAGTTACAAAAACACCTGGTTGCTTAATTATGAAACTAAAAATGGCCTCAATCCCACTAAACTGGGCAATACTCTGCTAACCTTCCATCAGGATATGGGAGTCTTCTCCACTATTGCCTTTAATGACCGCCCATTAATTGGTCTGGAGTTTTACTGGCGGTCAGAAACAGGGCAGAACTATCAGCAATATATCAATGCAAGCTATGTTGACAGGAGTATCAGGCTGAACTATTTCAAACTCCAGGCCTATTATATCTGGAACCATCGTGATATACCAGGACAGACAATAGCAGGGGCTTATGTTGGAAAGCTGAAGATGGCTGAAGATGTTCAGGGAATGGTTACTATCAATGTCGAAGATAAATTCCGGAATTCCCGCTTTGGCTTACTGCTTGGTTATCAGTTTAATATCCCGTTAAAAAACAAGATATTCATCAGCCCGGGCTTAAGGGTTACATATGATCCCGCCAATGCTTATGAAAGAAACAGCGCAGATTCCAATCCTTTTAAAAAGACCAATCAACTGGCTGCCTGCATAAACATCGCTGTCTCTTACAAGTTTGCCCGATAATTTTTTTCATCACATTCCAACCTTTTAAAATCCTTTCGTCTTATAAGCAGAGACGTGAGATTAAAACCATTTTAAACTTAAATTAAAACTGATTATGAGAACTTTTAAGATTTTAAGTATTCTGACAGCATTTGCATTATTCATGGTCTCCTGCGAGGCTATAGATAACGCCAGAAGTGCCAGATTAATCATTAAAGCCACTGATTCGCCTTTGAAGTCTGCTTTGGCTGATGCTTCAACTTCAAACTCTTCAATTGTCCTTGAAGCCTTTTTAATCAATATTAAAGATATCGAACTAGAACTTGATGACGACTATAGAGGTCCTTATGCGGGAGATGACGATGGTTACATGGATGATGATGATGACATTAAAATTCCCGGCCCATACCTTATTGATTTTCTGTCAAGTGAAGTGCTGAATGGCAAGGTGATTGATGATTTTGAACTGCCAAATGTAGTCTGCGAAGAGATTGAATTCCATATTGCCCCTTACCGGTTGAAGAATAATGATAAGATGCAGAACCGCTCACTCTATGTGGAATTCACAATGAATGACAAGACTTACCATTTATGGACCAACAAGGTTGCAGAGCTTGAAATAGAATTCGATGACGACGATGATGAATTGATGCTCTCAGACCATAACGTCAGTATGCTGGTAGACCTCAGCCTTAAACAAGTCAGAACAAACCTGGCAGCTTTACCGCTTCATACCGCAGTTGATGGCAACAATAATGGCATCATTGAAATAGGACACGATGATGACGATGGAAACAATCAGCTCGCAGAGTCAATTCTTAACATATTAAAGGGATGCTTTGATGTGGATATGGATGATGACGACGATGATGATGATGATGACGACGACGACGATGATGATGATGATGACGACGACGATTAATTCCCCGGAATGTCAGTATAAAAGGCACTAAGACATTAAAGGCAAGAACCAAATTGCATCAAATGGGGGGGGGAGGACCATCAGGAACTATCCCCCCTTTTTTGCTTTAATCAGCCACCACTGATCATCATGTCATGGTCACTTCGCAGATAACACTGATTACTGACTCCGGTTTAAGTCATTGTCGATTAGAATATAACTTTATGTATTAACAGGTTTGTCAATCCCTGCTAACAGACACATAATCAATTGATTATAATGACTATGCCGAAATAGATAATTCATTCTGATAATCAGGCAGTTATGAGTATTAATTAAAAATATACCAACCTGCTGTGTATATTACTTCCCTTGATGCTGGTAGATTATATTACCGGTATTGTCAACAAATGTTGTAATCAGAACTGAATCACTTAAGCTGCACAATGCAAAACCTGTTGCTGAACTAGTAAAAACTGCTCCTTCGAACGGGACTACTTTGCGGGATTGTGACGCTGAACTGATCACGAAATAATCAATTGAAGACCCGGCAGTGTTAATGTGCTGGAAGTTATGGATATGTCCGCTATAATACACATCTACCCTGTGCTTCTCCAGAATTGGTAATAACCGTTTCTGAAGATCAGTTCTTTCCGACTCATCTTTTGTTGTTCCTGCATAGATTGGATGATGCCCCATCACAATTTTCCACTTTTCCCTGGAATTTCCCAAAGTGCTGTCTATCCAACTCAGCTGATCTTCAACAGACTGCTTA
>JAKQPD010000348.1 GCA_029564935.1 Bacteroidota bacterium | reverse complement strand
AAGAAGCAGGTTTTTAAGAAAGATATTTCAACCTGAAGCCGAGGATACAGAACAGGTAAATCTTATTTACGTACTCAGTCTGGCAACAGGTCTGCTGAGTGCTGTCGCTGCCATTATACTTAAGAACGGGATCCATTACCTCCATCGCTTCCTTTCAAAAGGTATTAATATGGAATCCGGGAGTTATCTCTATCTGGCTCTTCCCCTGGCAGGAATGTTCCTGACCGTCCTGTTTGTAAAATATATAGTAAAAGATAACATCGGACATGGAGTGAGCAGGGTTCTATATGCAATTTCAAAGAAGAAAAGTCTGCTAAAGCCTCATAACACCTGGACATCTGTAATAGCTTCAACGATCACCATCGGTTTCGGCGGATCGGTGGGTGCAGAGGCACCTGTCGTACTTACCGGCTCTTCAATAGGTTCGGCGATCGGGAAATTCTTCAAACTGAATTACAAAAGCATTACACTTCTTATCGGATGCGGGGCTGCAGGAGCAATTGCAGGGATCTTCAATGCGCCGATTGCAGGGATAGTTTTTACGATCGAGATTCTGATGCTCGATCTTACAATGTCATCTATCGTACCCCTTCTGATTTCCTCGGTAACTGCAGCCACTACCACATATTTTCTGATGGGAGATGAGGTTTTATTTTCATTTACAATAACGGAGGCGTTTAATATAAGAAATATCCCCTGGTATCTTTTTCTGGGAGTCGGGTCAGGAATCTTATCCCTTTACTTCTCAAGAACGACCCTGTTTATTGAAAGTAAATTCGAAAAGATCAGGAATATTTACATCCGGATGATAATAGGAGGGGCAATACTTGGGATACTCATATTCATCTTCCCCCCGTTTTACGGAGAAGGTTATGATACAATAATGCTTTTCCTGAACGGAGATACCGGAGCAGTGTTTGGTAATACAATTATCAGCTCGTTTCAGGATAATTATCTTATTATAGCCCTGTTCATGGCAGGCCTGGTTTTATTAAAGGTCGTCGCTTCGAGTGTTACAAATGGCGGAGGCGGGGTAGGGGGGATTTTTGCTCCGACATTATTCATCGGGGGTATAAACGGGTACCTTATTTCCGACATTCTGAACAAGCTCTTTAAGGTTGACCTTGCTGACAACAGGTTCGTTCTGGTGGGAATGGCAGGTATGATGGCCGGTGTGATGCATGCTCCGCTTACATCAATATTTCTTATAGCTGAAATTACAGGAGGTTATGACCTCCTGATACCTCTTATAATTACATCCACAGTTTCGTATATTACGGTCAGGAGCTTCGAACCACACTCAATTTACCATGTCCAGCTTGCGGAAAGGGGAGAGCTGATAACCCACGACAAGGATAAGGCGGTGATGACTATGATGGACTGGAAGAAAGATATTGAACTTGATCTTGTCAAGGTGAAGCCCGGTGACACACTGGGTGATCTTGTACAGGCTATTTCAAAGTCCAGACGTAACCTTTTCCCTGTTGTTGATAATTACAATATTCTTGAAGGAGTAGTCTCACTCGATGATGTGAGGGAGATCATGTTCAATACCGATCTGTACCAGACTACTTTTGTAAAGGATCTAATGACAATTCCTCCGTCATATATAGATAAGAAGGAAAACATTGAGACAGTTATGGAAACCTTCAGGAAGACCGGGGCATGGAATCTCCCGGTACTGGATAACGGATATTATGTGGGATTCATATCAAAATCCCGGATATTAACAACTTACAGGGAGTTACTGGTTCAGTTTTCAGGAGAATAGACATTAAATCATTATAATATGAACAGGGATACATTGATTTTTGACATTATTGAAAGAGAGCGCCAGCGTCAGCTGAATGGTATTGAGCTAATTGCATCGGAGAATTTTGTAAGTCAGCAGGTTCTGGAATCCATGGGATCTGTACTTACAAATAAATATGCAGAAGGTTATCCGGGGTACAGATATTACGGAGGATGTGAAATTGTTGATGAGTCTGAACAGATTGCCATAGACAGGGTCAAACAGCTCTTTGATGCGGAATATGCAAATGTGCAGCCTCATTCAGGAGCTCAGGCCAATATGGCTGTTTTTATGACCGTTCTCAAACCGGGAGATACATTTATGGGCCTTAACCTTGCACATGGAGGACATCTTTCACACGGATCCCCGGTAAATTCATCGGGCATTCTGTACAGGCCGGTAGCCTACGGGGTAAAGGAAGATACGGGAATTGTCGATTATGATATGATGGAAGAGATTGCCCTGAAAGAAAGGCCAAAAATGATCATAGGAGGCGCTTCGGCCTATTCCCGGGAATGGGATTATGAAAGAATGAGGAAGATCGCCGATCAGACCGGGGCAATAATGATGATAGATATGGCACATCCGGCAGGACTTATCGCTGCCGGACTTCTGAAGAATCCCCTTAAATATGCTCACATCGTCACTTCAACAACACATAAAACCCTCAGAGGTCCAAGAGGAGGGATAATCCTTATGGGCAGGGATTTTGTCAATCCATGGGGAATTACTACTCCCAAAGGAGAGGTCAGGATGATGTCCTCGCTCTTAAACTCAGCCGTATTTCCGGGAGTTCAGGGAGGACCGCTGGAGCATGTAATTGCATCCAAAGCCGTTTCTTTCAGCGAAGCCCTCGAACCGAAATTCAAAGAATACCAGAAAAGAGTTAAGCAGAATGCAGCCGTCATGGCAGAAGCATTCATCAACAGGGGTTATAAAGTAATCTCGGGCGGTACCGATAACCACCTGCTGTTGATCGACCTCAGAACCAAGTTCCCTGAAATATCGGGAAAGAAAGCAGAAAATACACTGGTCAGAGCTCATATTACTGTTAACAAGAACATGGTGCCGTTCGATACCAGATCTCCTTTCCTTACTTCCGGACTGAGAGTCGGAACACCGGCAATTACCACAAGAGGACTGACTGAAGAACATATGCCTGTGATTGTTGATCTCATCGATGAGGTGATATCAGATATTGAAAACGAAACAGTAATAGCCAAAACAGGTGAGAAGGTTATCGAAATGATGAAACCATTCCCTCTCTTTGCCTGGTAGGCCTTTTTAGCTTTAATGAACTTTTATGAATTAAACAGATTAAGGAATATTTTATCTATCTTTATTGCCATTCTTAGTTACTGAATCGTAGATGGATAAAAAGAAGCTGATTTTTGTTGTTGATGATGATCCATTCATAAACACCCTGGTCATAAACAGGTTTAAGACAGAGGATTATATTGTTGAGGCCTTTGAAACAGGTGAAGATTGTCTGGATGCCCTTGATAAAAATCCGGGTCTTATTATCCTTGACTATTTGTTTACAGGACAGAGCCTGATGTTTGAAAACGGGATGCAGATATTTGAAAAGATCAGGGAGATAAAGCCACAGATTCCTGTTATTTTGCTGTCGGGTCAGGAAAAAGGAGAATTGGTTCTGGAATTTGCACGCAAGGGTGTATTCGATTACATTGTAAAAGATGTTAACCTTCTTGATAATTTGTCTGTTGCGGTGAAGGAGGTATTCAGCAGACAGGTTTGATCTTTACTTCAGTATAAAATTATAGGTAATCGTTCCTTTCTGGATGAAAGGGGCGTCATTTTTAACATCAAACTGGGCTTTAAGAGCGGCCTCTTTAGCGACTTTCAGAAGGTATTCATCAAGTGTGTTAGATCCTTTCACCCCGGCAACAGCCTGGGTTACCTTTCCTGACCGGTCAACACTTACCTCCACAACTACTCTTCCCTCGCCCTGGTAGTTATATTCGGGGAGGGGAAGACGTTGTACTCCTCTGCCCGCAAGATCGTAAGATATTCCTTTGTTACCGAGTCCGCTTCCCTCGCCTCTGTTCTTTGAGTCCAGTGAACCGCCCGGGGATCCCTGATTACCTGGTCCGCCTGCCACACCTTCGCTTGTGGAAGATGTACCTGAATTTTTTGATCCGGCCAATGCATCTTTTGTACGGTTCATTATATCGGCCTGCCGTTTCTGTTCGGCTTCAATCCTTTTTCTTTCTATTTCTTCCTGTTCCTTTCTTATACGTTCTGCTTCCAGTTCCGCACGTCGCCGCTTTTCTGCTTCGGCCTGTTCAATCCGTCTTTTTTCAGCTTCGGGATCGACTTTCTTTACTTCCGGGGCTTCTTCAGTATCCTGGGTAAGAAGAGGCTCTTCTCTGGCAGTTACGGTCGACTCTGAAGGAAGAGGTACGGAAGCCTCTTCACGGCTCGGGGGAGGAGACGGCTCTATCATGCCAAACCCTGTTTCATCTGTGCCGAAATTTACAAGGATCCCTTCCTCTGTCTCCGGAGGCGGGGGAACCGAAAATCCCAGTACAATAAGTAATACAAGTATAACAGCATGTATTACTATTGTGCCAATTATTCCTTTTTCTTTCTCCGAAGGAATATTGTACAGATCGTTATTTGGGTGTAGTTGCAATTATCAATTTATAATTATTTGCCTGGGCAATATTTAAAACCTGCACAACACTTTCGAACGGTACTGTCTTATCAGCATGAAGAGAGATATAGGTATCGGGATTGCTACCAAGCTTCTGCTTCAGAACCGCTTCGAGCTGGTCAAGAGTAACGGCTTGTTGTTCAACATAAAACCTTTGATCGGCTGTAATTGACACGGTGGTCTGGGGCTTGGCTGATGTCTGGGTGGAACCCTTTGGCAGCAGCAGTTTCAGAGCCGTAGGATGAACAAGTGTGGAAGTAAGCATAAAAAATATAAGCAGATTGAAAACCACATCTGTCATCCCTGTTGATGAAAAGTTGACGCTTATCTTATTCCTTTGAGAAAAAGCCATTTTTTTCTTATTTAACGGGTTCGTTTAAAATATCCATGAATTCCGTAACGGCAGCTTCCATATTAAAGACAACCCTCTCGACCTTAACTACAAGGGTGTTATATGCAAAGAACCCCAGTATACCGACAATAAGACCTGCAACGGTTGTGATGAGGGCTGTGTAAATACCGTCGGAGAGGAGGGAAACCTCGATATTATTTCCGGCCTGAGCCATAGCATAAAACGACTGTACCATACCTATAACTGTCCCAAGGAATCCGAGCATCGGTTCAGCACCTGTTATTGTTGCCAGTGTAGGAAAGCTCTTTTCAAGCTTTGAAATTTCGAGTTTACCTGCATTCTCTATGGCTGTGCTTATATCCTGTAAAGGTCTTCCGAGCCTGTTTATGCCCTTTTCTATCATGCGGGCTGACGGACCGTCTGTTGATCTGCAAAGTGCCAGTGCAGCATCTATCCTGCCGTCGTGTATGTAATCCTTGATCCTGTTCATAAAATTCTGATCCTGCCTGGTTGCTTTCCTTATTACATAATATCTCTCTATGAAAATATAAGCAGCCACAAAGGATAAGAACACAATGGGTATCATCACCCATCCGCCTTTAAAAGCAAAATCCAGAAGTGTCATATGAGTATCAGCGGCTACCGGCTCGGCAGGAAGATTGACATCCTGCATGATAAACTGTAAAAATCCCATCTTAATTTATTTAGTTCCGTTTAATATTATTGTTTAACAACTTTATTTTAACGTGCGAATATATTAAAAAACGTATTTATACCCGATTGTATTATATTTGGTTTATAACAAAGATATTCTTTTTATTAACCGCGGCTATATCTGAGGATTTCCGAACATTTACTGCTGAAGCCCGGATATGGCAGGTTCTTCCTCCTTTTTCATTTCCGATTTATTATTCTTCCTGAACAGATCGGAGAATTTGTCGAAATCCTCTTTAAAGAACAGGCCAAATCCTTGTGTATAAGGTGCACCCTTTCCTGTATATGGATTATTGAAGCGGTTAAAGAATTTAAATCTTATCTTCTCAGTCAGTTTATATTCGATATCAAAATCTCCTGTGATTTTATCAGAAGTACCTGTTCTATCTTCTGCTCCTCTTACATCGAAGTTGCCATTTATAGTTACTCTGTCATTAAGCAGCTGTGTGGAAAGTGCAACTTCCACTTCCTGTGCATTAATGTCCTTATAACCGGGACGGTAAACGAAGCCTATGTCAAAATCGTTACTTATCTGCGACAGCCAGTTGCTTAACTGGTGCGATAGCATTTCAGTAGTGGTCACCGCCATTGCCGATGTTCCGGTCGTACCGGCAGGAGCTGCACCCGGAGAACCTCCTGTAAGGGAGATCCGGTTAGGGTCGGAATAAAAGCTGTTCATTACAAGCAGGTAAAGAAACTGGCGGCTGAGTTCTTCTTCGGTCGTAATAATATTGTTAAGATAAGCTTTCCTTTCTTCATCGGCTGACGGAAGTTCAATATTGAAACCTACGAGTGGATTGAACAGCTTGCCAGTGAGAAGGATCTGGCACTCGACAGGAATTCTTTCATTAAAGCGTTCATCCTGAAGTACTTCATAAAGAGATGCTTTAAGCCTGTATATTGCCTTTATATCGATCTCCGCATTATCAACATCACCGCTGAAGGTCACCTTCCCGCCATTTTCAACGCTGAATGGTTTGTTCAGCACGTTGCCGAGGGTAAAGAGATAATCTCCGTTCTCAATTATATAATCTCCTGAAATGCCGAGATTACCTTTCCTGTCAAGATTAATATTTAGATTGCCTGATCCTCTTCCCTTCATCACATCGCCCACCTTCTCGTCGAAAATAAGCTGAATTTCGGCATCCGGTGTAACTTCCAGATCAAAATTCAGTTCTATACCCGTTGATGCCGGTTGGAAATGGATTTTTTTTACATTCTGTGACTGAGATATTGCTGATGTGTCGGGTTGTACAAATGTCACAAACGAATAATCAGAGACTGTCTCACTCGTGTTAAGCGGCATGTAAAACCTTGTATTTCTGCCGGTTTTTGCTGAAATATCAAATGAGAGCAGGTTCGGACCTGTTTTCAATGTAGCAATACCTGTCCCAAAGGCGGTTCCGTAGAAATCCTCATTGTCTTTGGGTTTTGTATTTAAAACCATACAATCAGTAAAGTTAATTGTAAGATCGGCATTGAAATCCTTGAAATGATTATGTGTGACCTTCCCGTTAAGTATCGCAGGATTTCCTCTTTCGTCCGCAAGCTTTAAATTTCTGAAGATTATATCGTTTTTGTCAAACCTTACCGAATCATTCACACTGTACCTTGTCTGGATATAATCAATTTTCATGAAAACGTTTTCGGCCAGCAGTGAACCTTTCAGACCAAGCTTATTTATTTCCCCTGAAAGTCTTACTTTACCTGATGCGAGTCCTGTTATACCTGATGCGAAAGAACTCAATAAAGGATTCAGGGCTTCAACTGGCAGCTTTTCAGCAAGAGCTGTCAGATCCAGTTTACGCAGCTCAGGGTTGTAATATCCGTCAACACTGATCATTTTCTTACCATTCAGATTATTATCTGCCCTTATTACAGCAAGTTTCCGTTCATTGTTCCATGCAGAATTAAGTGAAAGAGTTCCGTACTCACTTCCAAGAATTGAAAAACCATTGATCTTAAGAAAGCCTTCTATCAGGGGACTATGATAGAAATCTGTAATCAGTACTTTACCGTTCAGTTCTCCTTTGATATCAGGAGATAAGGCATCTGTGTCCGCTTTCCTTGTAATAATACTGTTCAGGGGAGAGATATCAATGCTTTTAAATTCTAAATGAAGGGTGTCCTCTTTGTTTTCTGACAATGTTCCATCAACCAGATAATAACTGTTTTCATTGCTTATCAGAAGCTTGTTTATATTTACCCTGTTAGAATCAAGGAAAACAGTGGAGTGAGCGATCTTCCATAAATTATTACGGCTGTAAATGTCGGATGAGGCAATGTCAACCATCAAAACCGGGCCGGATATGTTCTCCGGCCCCTCAATTGACATCCCTCTTGCAGTAAAACTTCCGCGATTTGCGATCGCAGGATCATTGTTTCCCCATGATAAATTGAATATGAAATTATCTGGTCTGACATCAAAGTCCGCTGAAAATCCCTTCAGTAATGATTGCCCCAGGAAATTCAGTGATGAACTTCTCAGGTCGGCAGTAAGAGCTTTTGTGTTCAGACTGGCGTCAATAACGAGGTCATTGAAGGTGTTGCCCCGGATTGTAAGGTTCTTCGACATCATTTTCAAAACTCCTGTGGTGTCGGCAGTTATCTCGCCGTGGATTGAGCTTTTATCTGCCAGTAACAGCCCTGTCCGGAAGAAATCATTTATTTTATCAGTATTACGGAAATTCACACTGAATCCGAGTTTTCCCTTTGCAAATGAAACAGTTTCTCCGGGTATCCGGTTGTATGAAGGCATAAGGTTGCTTAGAGAAGACCCGATGAAAGACCTGATCCCGCGAAGATTGAAATAACCGGTTATGTCTGCATCAGCATAGTCTGTCCGCAGGCTGATGACAGGCACTCCTTCCCTGGACCAGGCTCTTACCGAGAAATCATACAGGTCGAGGGTATTTCCGTATTTAATTATATTTGAATTAAGAAGCTTTACTTCCCCGGCCAGATTTTCAGTACTGTTACCTTTGAAATTTGCAGTAATGAGCATAGAGGCCGATGCTGTCGTATCTGATTTGTCAAGATGAAGTTTATACAGATCGGCCTTTGCCAGGTTAAGTGTGAAATCAAATTCCGGCAGTTCGCTGTTGAAGTTCAGCATACCCAGCAGGTCGAGTCTGATATTATCGTCTGCCACCTTGATACTGCCATCCCAGGTCTTATCGTTGATAATACCATTCAGGGAGATCTTCCTGTACTTGTATTTGTTTATTTCAACACTGTCGATAAGACCATTTATCTCACCTGAGAATTTTTTGAATGAATATGCATAAAGATCAACATCTGCGTTCATGCTCAGATCACCCAGCAGATCTTTTTTACCCGTGATCTCTCCGAGGGCTATGCTGTTGCCTGTAACAAGTCCATTGATCTTGAACCGGTTGTTCCCCTCAGGCCTTAGTGAAATGTCGGTATTAATATTTCCTGCTTCAGATGTGAGCTTTCCATAGGCGACAAAATCGGTTGTAAATCCGGTAAAGCTGCCCGTGAATGCAATAGTTCCCATTTTTTCGATGTAATCCGGTAACCTGACGGATCCTGTTCCTGGAAGTTTTAATCTGCTGAGGTCTGAAGCCCTGGTTGTCAGCTGATTGATGCCAAGGTATATAAATGAATTACTGAGATCCGGAAGACCCGACAGGTCGAAATCGCAATCGATCTTTGTTTCATTTCCATAGGATATAGTAATATCCCGGCCTCTCATTTCAGCAACTGTCCCGGATACTTTACCTGTAAAATTGACCGACTCGCTCATCTGTCCGACCACCGGAACGAAGTGCCGGAGATCGGAAGTATATACCCGGGAATTATCCATCCGGATATCGAGATGTACTTTACTTGTGAAATCACTATATGATCCTGTAGAATCAGGATGAAGCTCAACATGAGGTATATTAAGTATACTGCTGTCACAATTAATGAAGGCCGATGTGAATGAAATATCCTGGTCTGCCAGAGAGAAGTCGCTGTTCATTTTGCGGACAATGAAACCTCCTGATTCCCTGAACGAAAGATTGTATATACTGAATGACGTCGTATCATTCATTATTCTGAAATCTTCCATAATTCCATTGATATCACGGATACGCATATTGTTGAAATCGATCCCTTCGGCCCTTGCAGTTGCAGATCTGTTGATTAGTGTGAATGAGCCATTTCTTATATCAGTATGATTTATTTGTACTGTGACAGGAGTATTTTTGTTTTCTTTTTCCTGGCTCCTGAGCAGGCTGAGATACCAGTTCAGGTTCAGCAATCCTGTTGTATCGGTCACAAGCGAAAACACCGGATTCAGCAATGTAACTCTTCCAAGAGTGAACTGTCTGCTGTCAGGATTAATCTTCCTTATGGTGGCTGCAACTTTCTTTACATAGATCAGGGTATCATCGTTTTTATTCTTTATAAGTACATCGTCCAGGCTAAGCTTGTTGAACATGACCAGTTCTGTTTTTCCAACTGAAACAGTAGATTTAAGCTCCTGGGAAAAATACCTCGTTATTCTCCGGATTATCAGGGTCTGAATTTCAGGCTGCCGTAAAAGAGGATACATTATCATCGGGATCATTATCAGTATCCCGATGAAGATCAGAAAATACTTAACAGATCTTTTTATACCCTTCAGCATCACCCTATATCCTCAAAATTCAATTAAAAGTAGCTCAGTCTATTATTGCATAAAGATAGTAAAGACAACAATAAAATAATATTTTACTAAATTGTAGTTCAAAGATTGTACCGTTTAGTTATTTCACAAAACATTATTATTGCATCTTTTTTCAGTAAAGGTATTGTAACTACGTATTAAAATACGTATCTTAATACGTTTTTTAATACATATTATTTTTCTGTTAACTTATTAATCATGACACGCAGGAAGAACGAAGAAAATCACATCCGTAGCCTTACAAAGATTTCAGGAGGCACAAGCTATGCCGTGACAATTCCAATGGAATATATACGCAAGCTTAAATGGAAAGCCAGGCAGAAACTGGAGGTCAAGTGTTTCCAGGACAGAATAATAATCCGCGACTGGACCTCTGAGTAAACTGAAGGCCACGTTTAATTTCTTCCTTTCCGGAAGATTTTCTTCCTTTGTATTCTTTATTGATGAGCGTAACAATACTGGCCATAGAATCTTCGTGTGACGATACTTCTGCTGCAGTGATCAGGGATGGATATGTACTTTCCAACCTGATAGCCGGTCAGGAGGTTCACAGATCCTATGGAGGGGTGGTTCCGGAGCTTGCCTCACGGGCTCATCAGGCCAATATTGTTCCTGTTGTGGACCGGGCAATTAAGAATGCCGGTATAAAGCCCGAAGATATAAATGCAGTTGCTTTTACCCGCGGACCCGGTCTTCTTGGATCACTCCTTGTCGGAACATCATTTTCAAAAGGATTTGCACTCGCACGGAATATTCCGCTCATTGAGGTTAACCATCTTCAGGCTCATGTTCTTGCCCATTTTATTAAAAAGAATGAAGAGGGCTCAGATATTCCCCGCTTCCCCTTTCTCTGTCTGCTGGTCTCGGGCGGTCATACAAGGATAATCCTTATGAAAAGTTATCTTGAGATGGAAACAATAGGCAATACAATAGATGATGCAGCGGGAGAAGCATTTGACAAGTGCGGGAAACTGATGGGATTACCTTATCCTGCCGGTCCGGCGATCAATAAACTGGCATCAGAAGGTTCGAAAAATGTTTTTAAGTTTTCAAAACCTGTTGTTTCGGGACTGGATTTCAGCTTCAGCGGACTCAAGACCAGTTTTCTTTATTTCCTGCGCGACAGGCTCAGGGAAGATCCTGATTTTATTGAAAAGAACAAGTCGGATCTATGTGCCTCACTTCAGCATACTATAATTAATATCTTGATTGATAAGCTGATAAAAGCTTCTTTGTCGACTGGTGTGAAGGAAATTGGAATAGCCGGAGGAGTATCCGCCAACTCGGGGCTCAGGAATGAGGTGACCAGGGAAGGTAAGAAAAGAAACTGGAATGTTTTTATCCCTGAAATAAGCCTGACTACCGATAATGCCGCAATGATAGGCATCACAGGATACTATAAGTATCTTGCGAATGATTTTTCAGGCCAGGATATTACTCCCCTGGCCCGCTTGTGAAAAGAATAATTTTTAACTGATGGAAAGAGAAAATTTTTCGATTCTTGTTATCGGAGCAGGGGCTGTCGGGGGGATTACCGCCGCGTTGCTTCGAAAGAACGGATTTGATGTTGAGATAATCTGTAAATATGATGATTATGCGTCCCTGATCCGTAATGAAGGACTTGAAGTAAGTGGATTTTGCGGGAACTTCACGATAAAAATGCCTGCATATGCATCGGTAAATGAGGTTAAGGGAAAAAAGGACCTGATACTTCATGCCACAAAAGCAACAGAGATGGTTGAAGCCGCAGAAGCAGTAAAACCTCTTCTGAAAGAAAACAGTCATGTGGTTTCTCTTCAGAACGGCATTTGTGAGGATGAGCTGGCCAGGGTGCTTGGCATTGAGAGGATCATCGGCTGCGTAACAGGTTTCGGAGCAACGATGGATTCCTATGGAAAACTTGTAATGACCTCAAAAGGTGATTTTATTCTTGGTTATCCGGCCGGTAAACCTGATGATTACCTCAGGAATGTGGCAGATGTTCTTTCATCAGTCGTGCCGGTAAGGATAACTGATAATATTATCGGACATCTTTATTCCAAACTGATAATCAATTCATGCATCTCATCCCTGGGAGCTATCTGCGGATTATACCTTGGGAAAATGCTGGCGGTAAAGAAGATAAGGAATATTTTCATCGAGGTGATCCGCGAAGCCGTTGCTGTAGCAGAAAAAATGGACCTTAAGATAGAAATATTCGGTGGAAGGCTGAATTTCAGGGAATTCATAAAAGGCGACAACTTCCCGGCCGATCTGCGGCGTCATCTCATGATAAGGATAATAGGTTTCAAATACAGGAGACTGAAATCATCAACCCTGCAATCACTCGAAAGAGGAAGACTTTCTGAAATCGATTATCTGAACGGGTATATAGTCAGAAATGCAGCAGTTTACAGTGTCCCTGTCCCTGTTAATTCAACAATCGTCAGGATGGTCCATGAAATTGAACAAAACAGAAGGAAAATATCACCTGTAAATTTCAATGATCCGTTATTTGACAGATTTAGTGACTGAAGGTATCGATATATTTAATAAATTCATCCGGAAATTATATTAATTTTAAAGTTCGGATGGAATCCACATGACCGGGAATTATTTACTGCTTTTTTGGGTATACACTACATGTGGATTTCGTCATAAATAATTATTTATGAAGGAGCTGAAAATAGCACCGACAAAAGCTTCACCTGAGATCCAGCTGTCGCCGGATGGAATGGTTAAGATAAAGGGGCGCTCTATTCATGAGAACGTTGCGGAATTTTATTCACCGGTGGAGAAATGGGTGAGTGAATATATTCTGAACCCCGCCGATGTTACCTGTGTCGATATGAACCTTGAATATTTCAACAGTGCAAGTGCAAAAGTTTTTATTCATCTTCTCGAAAAGATCCGACATGTAAGTCTGAAGAATAAAAAATACGTTGTAAACTGGTACTATGAGGTTGGTGATGAGGATATTCTCGAACGCGGTGAGTATTTTTCGTCAATCCTCGACATTCCTTTCAACTTTTACAGGATCGGCTAATCCATTCCGCGATAAATTGTTCTTCTTCCTGAAGAAGTAATAAACCGGGACTCCTATTGCCAGAAAAATTAATCCGATACCCATATGCAGGGGTTTGTTTATTGAAATATTTATTACAAACCATGTATTAATAGCAATAAAAATAAAGGGTGTGACCGGATATCCCAATGTTCTGTAAGGTCTTTCGGTGTTTTTCAGTTTTTTCCTGAAAATATATATACCTGATGCTGCAAGTATATAGAAAATGAACTCGATGGCAACAGTATAGGTTATCAGGTTTTCAAAGGTTCCCCAGAAAAGAAGCAGTATGATAGCCCATGCTGATTGTGCAAGAATTGCATTTACAGGAGTTCTGAATTTCGGATGGACTCTGGCGATGCCTTTGAAGAACAGTCCGTCAGAAGCCATTGCATAATAAATACGGGGTGCCGAGAGGGTATAAATCCCGATTGTACCAAATGTGCTTATTGCTATTATCGCTGCGACAAGGATCCCGCCGAAGGGAATGACCGTACTTACAGCTTCTGCGGCGACTCTTGTGGAACTGACTATTTTCTCCACCGGAAGAAGGAGCATATACCCCACATTTACAAGAAGGTAGATAAGAGTTACCGCCAGGGCGCCTGTAATCATTGCAATCGGAACGTTCCTTGCAGGATCCCTCGTTTCACCTGCCAGAAATGAAGCATGCTGCCATCCTCCGTACGAAAACAAAACACCGGTGAATGCAACACCAAATGCCGAAAGGGTCACTCCGTTTGAAGAAAGGGAAGGGAAGTCGCGGAATGAAAATTCAGATGACCCCAGAATAATTCCTGCTCCGATTATAATTAATATCCCGGCAATTTTCAATCCGGTAAAAATATTTGAGAAAATCTCTCCGAATTTCGCTCTCAGTATATTAAGTGTTGTAAGCAGGCATATGGCTGATATACTGGTGATGATTTTCAGGGTTTCATTCATCGGTATCAGGAAACTGAGATAATGTGAAAAAGCGAGAGCCAGGACAGCTATTGATCCTGAAGTAATTATAAGAAGATAAGCCCAGCCGTAAAGGAATCCCATCCAGCCGCCATATGCTTCGCGGAGAAATACATAAATTCCTCCGGCATAAGGGAACAGACCACCAAGTTCAGAAAATGTAAGGGCGCCGGTCAGTGCAATGATCCCGCCGAGGGCCCAGACTATAAGAATAAGGGTAGGGGAAGGAATTAATCCTGCTATCTGGGAGGGAGTAACAAAGATGCCGGAGCCGATGCAGGAGCCGATAGCGACCATTATCAACCCATAAAGAGTCAGTTCTTTGGCAAGTTTTGTCATTTTTTTCTTTTTTTGTGTTTCCGTGACTCTTCAATGTAGGCTTTCAGGTAGATGAGGCTGGTGCCGAGAAAGATGAGACCCAGGAAGATCATCAAAATGAAAACAATGACAGGATTGCCGTATCCATCCTCAGGAAATCTCATTTTTACGATAAATCCGAAGATTGTATAAACGATTATGATTACCGAAATTGCAAGTCCGAAGACTATTCTCGTCAGGTCAAAAAGCCTTGTGGTCTTGTAAAGTTTTGAATTTTTGAACCGTATATAGGAAGCTCGTGCATAAGCATTGGCCTTTTGTCTAGAACGGAATTGTCGGTATTTTCTCCACTCTTCCATAATACGTTCAAATTCCTGCTCATCGGTCCTGATATTATTGAAATTTGAAATGAGGAATTCATATGCTTCTGTTGCCAGAATGAATTTATCCCTGGCCTCAGGATCAGGGTTCAGATCCGGATGGTACATACGGGCTTTGATCCTGTATGCCCTCTTAATATCTGCAATTGAGGCATCTGTCTGTAAATCAAGAATCCTGAAATAGTCCGGATGGTTCATTCAACCCCTGATAAAAAGGAAATATTTTACAATTAACGAATTATTTCATTCAACAGGGAAAGATAATCTCTTTTTCTTAGTAAATTACCCCGGCAGTACTTGATATGTTCTTAAAGTTACCCGAAGATTAGATTCATAACTTTAGGCACTTTAGGCACTTTAGGCACTTTAGGCACTTATAAGCTAACCTTTATATTTGAAAAGCATGAAAAAATTTAATGTAGGTATTATCGGATACAGTTGGGCTGCAGGAGCTCATATTGAAGCTATCAACAAGACTTCCCTGGGGCAGGTAACTGCTATTTGCTCCTCACGGAATCTGGATCCTCAGGAGATCAAGGCCAGGCATGGGGGAACGATCAATCTTTACACTGATCTTAATAAGATGCTTGCAGATAAAACAATAAATGTTGTATCGATATGCAGCTATCCCTCCGACCATGCAAAACAGGCTATTGCTGCTGCAGGAGCGGGAAAGCACATTATCATTGAAAAACCACTGGCTTTATCATGGGAGGATTGTCTGGCCGTGAATTCCGCTGTAAAGAAAGCAGGTGTGCGTACCTGTATATGTTTCGAATGCCGCTTTTCAAGTCAGCTCACGGTGATCAAATCGGTTATTGATCAGGGACTACTGGGTAAAATACATTATGGAGAGGTAGATTATTACCATGGTGTTGGGCCGTGGTACGGGCAGTTCAGGTGGAATATAAGGAAGGATACTGCAGGGAGCAGCCTGCTTTCTGCAGGTTGCCATGCCCTTGATGCCCTTCTGCTTTGTATGGGAAGTGATTTTGAGTCTGTAAGCAGCTATTCCGCCAGGTCTGAAAATGCTGATTTTTCAAAATATGAGTACCCGACAAGTTCAGTAACGATTATTAAATTCCGGAATGGAACAGTCGGCAAGGTTGCTTCTGTGATTGATTGTTTCCAGCCGTATTATTTTCATTTTCATCTCGTGGGAAGCGAGGGAAGCCTGCTTGATAATAAATTTTATTCAACCAGGATAAAAGGTCTTAACAAAAACAAATGGAATGAACTTTCGATGAAGCTGCTTGATTCCGGCGATGTTTCCGATCATCCTTATCAGGCTCAGTTTGAAGCTTTCTTTAATGCCATTGAGGCGAACACCGAAATGCCACTTACAAGCATTGATGATGCCCTGAAAACTCACGAAGTGATATTTGCAGCAGATAAATCAGCAGAAATGAACGGGTAGAACTCCAAACTCCAAACTCCAAACTCCAAACTCCAAACTCTCCTGTCACTTGACTATCCCTGTAAATCCCATAAATGCAAGTGCAAGGATCCCTGCGGTAATAAGCGATATCGGAACACCTCTCATACCTTTTGGAATATTTACAAGTTCGAGTTGTTCCCTGATACCGGCCAGTATTATCAGCGCCAGTCCGAACCCTATTGCTGTCGATGCGCCGAAAACAACCGACTCCAGCAGGTTATAATTCTTCTTGATAACAAGAATGGCAACACCCAGAACCGCACAGTTGGTAGTGATTAGCGGAAGAAATATTCCAAGCGCCTGATAAAGCGGTTGGCTGATTTTCTTCAGAATTATTTCAACCATCTGGACCAGAAATGCAATGACCAGAATGTATGTTATGGTCTGCATAAACTCAATACCCAGTTTTTCAAGTACATATACCTGGATCAGATAGGTGACCATTGTTGAAAGTACAATAACAAACACCACAGCTCCTGCCATACCGAGAGCAGTGCTGACTTTATTTGAAACACCAAGGAAAGGACAGACTCCAAGGAACTGTGCAAGAACAACGTTATTAATGAAAACTGCGGATATAATAAGCAATATATATTCCATCTCTTTCTATTTTGAAGTTTTTTTGATCTTATTAACCAGGGCTATCATATATCCAAGGGCTATAAAAGCTCCCGGTGCAAGAATGAACACCAGTATTCCGTCGCCCGGGATGAACTTATGACCGAATATGGAACCGCTTCCGACAATTTCACGGAATGCTCCCAGGATGCCCAGTGCAAAAGTAAATCCCAGTCCCATGCCGAGGCCGTCGAAGAACGATGCAAGAACACTGTTCTTGCTGGCAAAAGCTTCAGCCCTCCCGAGGACAATGCAGTTAACAACTATAAGCGGGATGAATATTCCAAGGGTTTGATACAGATCAGGCACATATGCCTGCATCACAAGGTCGACGATAGTAACAAATGAAGCAATTATAACAATGAAGGCAGGTATTCTTACCTTATCGGGTATAAGATTTGAAAGCAGAGAAATGACAACATTCGAACCTATAAGGACAAAAGTTGTAGCAATTCCCATTCCCATACCGTTTAAGGAAGAGGTAGTAGTAGCCAGAGTAGGACAGGTTCCGAGGACAAGTACCAGTATAGGGTTCTCCCTTATAAATCCCTTTGTAAAATTCTGAAGCTGATTCATTGCAAACCTCCTTTCTGTAAAGTATTATATGCGCGCTCTATTGCATCGCAGAATGCTCTTGAACTTATCGTTGCAGCAGTTATGGCATCAACCTGGCCGCCGTCCTTTTTGACTTTCAGCTGAAATTCACCGGGATTTTTTCCCGTAAACTGACTCTTGAATTCGGGTTCGGTCATTTTTGTTCCCAGACCGGGAGTCTCTTTATGTTCGAGAACAGAAATACCGGAAATAGTACCATCCGGCTTAAATCCGGCCATAATTGAAATATTGCCGCTGAATCCTTTGGTTGTATATGTATTTACCGCATATCCGACTACTTCACCGTTATTCTTTGCAGGATAAACATCAAGACTGTCTCCTTCAGGAGCTGGCAGACGGAACATCTCATCGTTTGGATTATTTGTGAACTCAGGCACTACCTCCCTTATTGCATTGAGCTTCTTATTCAGCACCGACATTGCAATAGGCTCTTTTGTAAGTTCATAAACAAACCCAAGCCCTGCCGAGCTAACGAGAGCGATTAGCGTGAGTGTCAGGATCATGTTTTTCAGGGTCGATTCAGATTTAGCCATTTTTTATCTCCTCTCCAAATCTTTTTGGTTTTATATAAGCATTCATCAGCGGGACAAATGCATTCATAATAAGTATTGCAAAAGAAACACCTTCGGGGTAAGCTCCCCAGACTCTGATTATAACTGTGAGCAAACCGATACCGCATCCATAGATCAGCATAGCCTTTGGATTCATGGGTGAAGTAACATAATCGGTCGCCATGAATATTGCGCCCAGAAGAACCCCGCCGGCCAGGACATGAAACAGCGGACTGGCATATTCTTCAGGATTAATGAGCCACAGGATGCCTGTAAACACGACTATCATTCCGATTATTGAAACAGGTATGTGCCAGGTAATTATTTTCTTATACAGAAGCCATATCAATCCCAGGAGTAGTGCAACTGCAGCAACTTCACCCATTGAACCTCCCATATTACCAAGGAACATCTGGGCCGGAGTGGGGATCTGGGTCATAAGCTGTGACAGTGGTTCCCCGTTCTTGAGTCCCTCCTTTACAATTGCAAGTGGTGTGGCACCCGTCACAGCATCGGCATAACCAGTTTTAAACCCTGCAGGTACCGGCCAGGTCGTCATCTGAACAGGGAAAGATATCAGCATGAAAACACGGCCGACAAGCGCCGGATTGAAAGGATTGTTACCCAGCCCTCCGAAAGTCATCTTTGCTACTGCAATCGATACCAGACTTCCGATCACAATTATTAATACCGGGATGTTTGATGGCAGGTTAAATGCAAGGAGTAATCCGGTTACAATTGCAGAACCGTCATTAATTGTTATTGATTTTTTAAAGATGAACTTTACGATCAGATACTCGAACAGTATACATGAACCCACTGAAGTTGCTGTAACTATCAGGGCGCTGTATCCGAAAAAGAAGACCGATGTAAGGAATGCCGGAATAAGGGCAACAATTACACCGAACATCAGTTTTTGTGTTGTCTCTTTCCCGTGGATATGAGGTGACAGGGATACTTTGAATAGATTGCTCATTTGCAATAGTTATAATGACTTCTTATTTAACAATCTGTTTACGTGCCATTTTTATGACAGTTGATTTTCCGAGCCGGATATAATCCAGCAGAGGGCGTCTGGCAGGACATGTAAAGCTGCACGAACCGCATTCCATGCAGTCAGTTATCCGTTCATTCCCCGCTCTTTCAAAATCACCTTTTTCAGCCAGTGCCATAAGGAGATAAGGTTCCAGGTTCATCGGACATCCGAGTACACATTTTGCACATCTTATACATGGCATTATTTCAGCTCTTTCCGACTGGTCTTCGGGTATAAGCACTATCCCTGAGGTTCCTTTTACTACAGGCACATCAATACTGCTTACTGCTTTACCCATCATCGGGCCACCCGAAATGATTTTACCTGTATTTTCAGGCAATCCCCCGGCTGCTTCAATAAGATATCTTACCGGTGTTCCTGTTCTGACAAAGAAATTGCCAGGATTCAGGACTGACTTCCCGGTTATTGTGACCACCCTTTCGAAAAGTGGTTTGTTTTTCTGGACAGCCTCATAAACAGCAAAAGCTGTTCCCACGTTATGGACAACAGCATTTACGTCAAGGGGCAGTTTCCCGGAAGGGACTTCCCTTTTTGTAAGAGCTTTAATCAGCTGTTTCTCAGCTCCCTGGGGATACTTCACTTTAAGTGCCTGAACTGTTATCCCGGGAAATCCTGCAGCAAGCTTTGTAAGATTTTCAACTGCATCCCTTTTATTGTTCTCAATCCCGATGAAAGCTTTTGTAACCTTTAAAGCTTTCATAAGTATTGTAGTTCCTGTAAGGATCTCCTTCCCTTTTTCAAGCATAAGCCGGTGGTCAGAGGTAAGGAAAGGTTCACATTCGGCGCCGTTGATAATAAGGACATCACATCTCTTACCGGCAGGAACGGTGAGCTTCACATGTGAAGGGAAGGTTGCGCCGCCAAGTCCGACTATGCCCGATTCAAGGCATTTTTTTACGATTTCTTCAGATGATAGTTTTATTTCAGTTATGATCGTATCGCTCCTGTCAATTGTATCAACCCAGTCATCTCCGTTTGTATCTATAAACACTGCTGTCTGCCTGAAACCTGTGGAATCCAGAACCAGATCTATCTTATTGACTGTACCGGATACAGATGAGTGAATATTTGTTGAAACAAAACCCTTGCTCCGGGCTATAATCTGTCCGGTCTTTACTATATCTCCTTTATTCACCACCACCTCGGCCGGCTCACCAATGTGTTGCGAAACGGGGATTGTCACGGAAGGAGGTATGGCCAGGTAGCGGATCGGGATTTCGGCTGTCAGTTTATTTTCAGGCGGATGAACGCCCCCGACTGGAAATGTTTTCAAATCAGTATAGTTTATGTTTGTTAGACTTCCGGGTTGACTTTTATGGTTTCATTCTTAGCTTCAACAGCAGGTTTAGGCGGTGGGAAATTAATCTCAAGTATGCATCCGGTCGGGCACTCGGCAACACATTTCCTGCAGAATGTACATTTTGAAGCATCAATATAGGCAAGGTTGTTGGTGATGGTGACAGCATCAAATTTGCATACCTTAACGCATTTCGAACAGGCTATGCATGCAACTTTACATGCCCTCCGTGCCGGTCCACCTTTATCGCAGTTCGAACAGGCCACATATATCTTACGGTCTTTCTTTGCTTTCTTCCTGAGTTCAATCAGATTTCTCGGACATGCCTTTACACAGGCTCCGCATGATACACATTTATGGTCAATTATTACCGGTAATCCTGTTTTGTCATCTAAATAGATTGCTCCGAAAGTACATGCTCTGACACAATCTCCTTTTCCCAGACAACCATAGCTGCAGTCGGTTTCCCCGATATACAGGTTATGTGCAATTCTGCAATCGGGAACTCCGTCATAAACCGAGGTGCGGGGACGTTGTTCAGGAGTTCCGTTACAGCGAAGAACTGCAACCAGGGGATCTGCTGCCAGAGCTTCCTTCCCAAGTACCTTTGCAGCTTCTGCCATAACAGGAGCACCTCCGACCGGACAGTTCAAACCTTCAAAAGTCTCGGCTTTAACAAGTGCCTCAGCAAAATTCCGGCAACCGGCAAATCCACATCCTCCGCAATTAGCTGCCGGAAGAAGCTCCTGTACTTCATCGATCCGCGGATCTTCATATACCTTGAACTTCTGGGCGATAAAATACAGGATGACTGCTGCAAACAATGCAAGCAGACTAAGACTTATTACCGTAATTATGATCGTGTGACCCATCAAAGTGTTTTTATTGTGAAGTTAAATGCGTTACCGATCCTGCTACGTGAAAGATAAAGGAGCAGGTAATAAATACCGAGCATACCCAGTGATAATAGGCCTGCAGTTCCTTCAGGTAAAGAAATTGAAAGAAGTATCACAAGGGTCAGGACAAGGAGGATAAATGGAAGAATGTATCCAAGGAACAGAGCTTTATATCCCATGGATTTTTTCATCAGGATAGTAACATTATCACCGGGTGAAACATTGTAGCTGCCCTGTACTTCCACAATTTTTTCCTTTATACCTGACATATTGCATGATCCTGCTGCATGACAGCCTGCACATGCAGTTTCCGATGAAATTCTGACTATTACCGAATTTATGTCAGATTTCTGCACTATACCGTCATGTTCGATATTCCCGAATCTGCCTGACCTGGTCATGATTTTACCCGGAAAATTAATCCGCAAATTTACCATAACTGAAAATATAGTACCTGCTTTTTATCAGGATTTTGGAACTGCAAAGTTATTTATTCTGATTTTAAATAATTTTTCAGCTTATATTGCTCCATGACTGTTTTTTACTGAAAAGCCGTTTTAATTCGAGCCTGAGGACCAGGTTTTGCTCTTTTTCAAGCAAAGGATCATCAATGACTATTTCTTCGGCAATATTCCTCACATATTCAATGATCTGGCCATCCCTGCTCAGATCAGATATCTTAAGATCGAACGGGATGCCGCTCTGCATCGTTCCTTCGATATCGCCGGGACCTCTGAGCCGCAGATCGGTTTCGGCAATTTCGAAACCGTCATTTGTCCTTATCATAACCTCCAGCCTTGCTGAAGCTTCCCTGGAAAGTTTGGGAGAGCTGAGAAGTACGCAATAAGACTGATCGGCTCCTCTTCCGACACGGCCACGCAGCTGGTGAAGCTGTGACAAGCCAAACCTTTCAGCACTTTCAATTATCATAACTGTTGCATTCGGAATATCAACACCAACCTCTATAACTGTTGTGGCGATCAATATGTGAGCCTTGCCTTCCCTGAACAGCTTCATTGATTCTTCCTTAATAGCAGGGGTCATCCTGCCATGGACAACACTTATGCAATATTCCGGAGGCGGAAAAAGCCTCGAGACAGTATCCCACCCATCCTCCAGATCTTTATAATCCATTTTTTCCGATTCCTTAATGAGTGGATAGACAATGAAGATCTGTCTTCCTTCGGCAATCTTCTGCTTCATGAAACCATATACCTTATTTTTTTCCGAATCATAGAAATGCATCGTTCTGACGGGTATTCTTCCGGGGGGGAGCTCATCGATGACCGAAACATCAAGGTCACCGTAAAGAGTCATTGCAAGGGTTCTGGGAATCGGTGTGGCAGTCATGACGAGGATGTGTGGCGGATTTATACTTTTCTTCCACAGCCTTGCTCTCTGCTCCACACCAAACCTGTGCTGTTCATCAATTATTACAAGCCCAAGATTGCTGAACTGAACACTTTCTTCAATCAGTGCATGAGTTCCGATTAGAATATTCAGCGACTTATCGAGAAGGGATTCACTGATCTCCTTTCGGAGTGATCGTGCAGATGAACCGGTAAGAAGTCTGATTTTGATGTCCAGCCCCTTCAGCATTGATGTAATTGTCTGGTAATGTTGAGTTGCAAGTATCTCTGTAGGGGCCATAATACATGCCTGGTAACCATTATCAATTGCAATGAGCATGCTCATCAGGGCGACAAGTGTTTTACCGCTGCCTACATCGCCCTGCAGAAGCCGGTTCATCTGTTTCCCGGATCCGAGATCCCTGCGGATCTCCTTCATCACTCTTTTTTGCGCTTCTGTAAGAGTAAAAGGCAGGTTTTTAAAATAAAAGCTGTTGAATTTCTCTCCTACATTCTGAAAAACAAAACCTCTGAACTTACGCGATCTGTTGCTTTTATACCTTATCAGATTAAGCTGTATATAGAAGAGTTCCTCAAACTTCAGCCGGTACCTGGCCCTCTCCAGACTTTCAGGATCGGAAGGAAAATGAATTGTCAGAAGTGTTTTGTGCAGGTCGGGCAGTTTGTATTTCGTGGTTAGCCAGGCAGGGAGTGTCTCGGGAAGGTTGAAGTTTATTTTCTGAATCAGACTGCTTACAAGCTTGCTTATGGCACGTGATGTAAGAAAATGATTTTTGAGCTTTTCAGTGGTACTGTACTGGGCCTGCAATGCAGATGTTATCCTTTCCTGAATTTTCGATGAGGCTTCTATTTCCGGATGAATTATATTTACAATACCATTGAATACTCCCGGTTTACCGAATACGATATATTCGGGACCGGTAGTATAAGTGTCTGTGATCCATTTTGTTCCTTTGAACCATACAAGCTTTATGACACCGGTCTCATCCTGAAAATCAGCGACAAGCCTTTTCCCTGAGCCACGTCCTTCGACATAAAATCCTTTGATAACACCTTTGATCTGTACAAAAGGAAGGTCTGGATCAAGTTCGGATATTTTGTAAAATTTTGTCCTGTCAATATATTTATAAGGAAAATAATACAAAAGGTCGCGGTATGTGTAAATACCCAGCTCACTGTTAAGAAGTTCAGCTCTTTTCGGGCCTACTCCCGGAAGATAAGTGATATTTGTTTCGAGAAAATCCTGCATTTCAGCTCAGCTATGCCACTTTTAAAAAGATTACCGAAATTAAGTATTTTTGAAGAGCTAACCTAATTCAAAAGTCACACTAATGGATTTCATGAGGATACTGAAATACCTGCATTACCATATTTTCTCAAGGCACAAGCGGGGACACGGTATTCACAGTCCTTTTGTTTTTGACCTTGTATCGAGAGTCTTCCGGAATAAAACTGATCCGGAGGTTGTCTTAATGATTGAACGGATAAGGAAGGAACTACTTTGTGATAAAAGGACTATCAGAGTTCTGGATCTTGGTTCGGGTTCAGCATTAATGAAAAGTGATTTGAGAAGAATTTCAGATATCGCAAAATATACATCAGTTCCTGCAAAGTATGGTGTCTTACTGGCAAATCTCGCTGCCGAATTCGGCAGGCAGGGTATAGTTGAGTTCGGTACATCCCTGGGAATAAGTACAATGTATATGGCTTCAGCTTACAGGGATTCCCGGGTGTTCACAATGGAAGGATGTCCGGAGATTTCAACAGTTGCTTCAGATAACTTCAGAAGGGCAGGATTCGGCAATATTACGTTAATGACCGGTTCTTTTGATGACCTGCTTCCGAAAGTAAAAAGTAAAGTGTCATATCCCGGGCTGGTTTTTATCGACGGAAATCACAGAAAAGAGCCGGTTCTGAGATATTTCTCAGAAATGGTGGAAGTCTCCGGAAATAAAACTGTTATTGTCATTGATGATATACATTCTTCCGATGAAATGGAAGAAGCATGGAATGAGATCAAAGCCAATGAAAATGTGTCATTTACGATTGATCTTTACAGGATGGGGCTTGTTTTTTTCAGAAAGGGCATGAGCCGCTTCGATTATGTGATCAGATATTAACAAAAATTAATGCAGAATAATTCAATAATAATGTAAATTAATCTAATTTCGCAACTTAAAAATCAAAGGTTTATGGATAAAGTAATTGAGATCCAAAATATTGTAAAGAATTACCAGGTTGGATCAGTAATAGTAAGGGCATTAAGGTCTGTTTCAGTTGATATACACCGGAATGAATATGTTGCCATAATGGGGCCTTCGGGTTCGGGAAAATCCACGCTCATGAACCTTCTCGGATGTCTCGACACTCCCACAAGCGGCTTCTATATACTCAACGGGACTGATGTTAGCAAGATGGAGGATGATTTTCTTGCCGAAATAAGGAATAAGGAGATAGGATTTGTATTCCAGACATTTAACCTTCTTCCACGGTATACAGCTCTTGAAAATGTCACATTACCTTTGATTTATGCAGGTGTCCAGAAAACCGACAGGGAGAAGATGGCTATTGAAACTCTCAACCAGGTGGGGCTGGGAGACAGGATGACACATAAACCCAATGAGCTTTCAGGCGGGCAGCGCCAGCGTGTTGCGATCGCCAGAGCCCTGGTAAACAAACCATCCATTATACTTGCCGATGAACCGACAGGGAACCTCGACAGCAAAACATCACTGGATATTATGGGCCTTCTTGATGATATCCATAAGAAAGGGAATACAGTTATACTGGTAACACATGAGGAAGATATTGCCAGGCATGCAGCAAGAATAATAAGACTTCTTGACGGTGAGGTTGCACAGGATGTGGCAAACGAAAAATACAGACCTGCCTGATCCTCCTTTGTACTTAATCATTTCTTTAACATACGGAACCGATGAAAATCTATACCCGTACCGGTGATGACGGGACCACTTCACTTTCGGGAGGTAAAAGAATTCCCAAGCATCATGTAAGGGTAGAGGCCTTCGGAACTATCGACGAATTAATTTCCTGGATCGGTTTACTGAGGGATCAGCGTGAGAATGCTGAACGGAAAGTTTTCCTGCTTTATCTGCAAAATCAGCTTATGAAATGTGCTGCCTCTCTTGCCTCGGAAAATGATGGAAAGGATCCGGGTAAAGTTCTTCCTGATCCGGATTGTATAAAAATAGTTGAGAATGAGATAGATATAATGGACAAAGCTCTGAATCCTCTCAGAAATCTGATAATCCCGGGGGGAAATGTTGTTATATCTTATTGTCATATTGCAAGATGTGTATGCAGGAGAGCGGAAAGAGCTGTATTAAGATTAAATATATCAGAAGAAACGCCTCCGATTATTAATATGTTCCTTAACAGACTCGCGGATTATCTGTTCATATTATCCCGGAAAATCAGCTCAGAGCTTGATATTGAGGAGATTAAGTGGATTATATAATGTGGGTAAAATCTTTAGGAAAGGTATTGTTTATAACATAAAATAATATATATATTTGCAAATTTTATAAACAGACCCCCGAAAAGGAAATTATGTACTGGACACTTGAATTAGCATCTAAGCTTGAAGATGCTCCATGGCCGGCAACCAAGGATGAACTGATAGATTTTGCGATCAGGTCAGGTGCTCCGATGGAAGTTGTTGAAAACCTTCAGGAAATTGAGGATGAAGGCGATATTTATGAAGGAATAGAGGATATCTGGCCGGACTATCCAAGCAAGGATGACTTCTTCTTTAACGAGGACGAGTATTAAAAATCTCCATTTTATTTTTTGGTCTCAGGTGATCGTACCACATGAATCCATCAAGTTTAGGATTCCCCTGAGGTGTTGTTGAAGGAGGATCAATAATCCCTTCGGGACTCTGGTTTTCTGTTATGACCGATATCTTCCCATCTTCAAGATCGATCTCTATATCGGAGCTTGTTGCTTTATTGACAGCCATTATCTCATCACCTTCACCAAGATAATATAGTGATTCTCCATTTCCCCTGATCACGATTTTATAAAGTTCATTATCCCTGAAAAAGCCTGTCAGGGACCTGCCTTTTATCTGATTAAATCTCATAGTATCAACCTGGCTGGCAATAAATGCCGAGCTGAATAGTTCCATCCTTTCTGCCTGGCGGTTTTTTGTATAGAGAGCCATTGAATCGGATGTCATCTGGTTCTCTTCGGACCACAGGACTGGTTCATTATAAAATCGGATGACCGAATCCTGGAATGAATAGGCGAGAGAGTCGCATTTTGCCTGCATATCATTGCTAAAGATCCTGCATTTGTAATAAGCCGACATGATCCGGAAGCTTTTCCCGGCTGTGTCTGTAGCAGTAACTGACCTGATAGTATCACCATGAAGAAACAGTGAATCCTTTTCGGAAATCTGGATAAATACAGCACTGTCGGTTACCAGAAACCTTTCCGGCTCCCGGAAATACCATGCATAATCACCTGCAACAACAAGATGGTAGCTGGTGTCGGTAATACTTGCATTTCCAAAGGCCTGTCCATATCCATTCTTTTCTTCATAATAAAGGGAATCTCCCCGGATGATCTGTTTTTTATTGTCGAGCATCGCATTCTTCCATATCCGGGAAATATTATTTTCTGTATCATACCAGCCTCTTTCACAATACAGATAAATACTGTCACCCTTCATCTCTGACGGCCCTGTAAAAAATGCAGTTTTCGTATCAGTATTATAATCCATTGTGTCGGCTTTCATTACATAATCCGGATTGACGATCTTTACACTGTCCTTGAAATTGAAAATTTTTGTCGAAGCATAGTATCTGCCTTTCCTGCTTGTAAGGGTATTTTCACCGTTAATTATTCTGCCACTGTCGGTGTATTCCGCAATTTCGGCATTTACATCATATGATACGGAATTTGTATACAGGTGGGTTTCTTTGTCAACAAGCTCGGCGTTTCCATTCAACAGGGCTTTTGCGATTCCCCCGTCATAAAAAAGGTAATCTCCGTAAATATCCAGTGTATCGCCCTGTTCGATATGGATCTTGCTGTATGCTGTAACCTGGTTCTTATCGGGGTAGAAATGAGCGCTGTCGCATGACATTAAAATATTGTTATGCTCGAGGGAAACGTTTCCAAGTAACCTGTGCCAGTCCTTTCCGCTAAGCTTATCCCGAAGAATTATATCTTCATCCGCATGTTTAAGGTATATTCTCCTTTTTCCCCGGACTTCCTGGGGCATATCCTGCTGTTGAATATTGAATGACAGAAGAACAACAGCTACATAAATTATGTGTCTGAATGAGATCTTTTTTTTCAGGGATTTGAAAAGGTTTATTTCAGCCATCCTTTGCCAAGAAAGTCGCACGATTTGAATTCGTCACTTACCTTAATATATGTAACTCCGATTTTCTTTTTGATCCAGTCGTCGTAAGTTTTTGACCGTTTGTTCATCAGTGCAGCGTCACTGAGATTCTGATAGTCATCTTTCAGGTTAGCCCTGTGGGCCGGAAGTTCGTTATCGAGTCTCACTATCCTGAATACCTCGTTATTATTTTCATCAATTGTACGAAAGGGCTCTGATATCTCTCCGACTTTCAGGTCGCGTACCTGAACATACATCTGCGGATTGAGTTCCTCGAGGGTGAACCAGGTATCGCGTTCTGAGGGGTTTGTACTGACAAACTTGCCGCCATTTATACGACTGTCCTTATGGCTCGACATTCTTCTGGCAACATCTTCAAACTTCAGGCTGTCCCTCCTTATAAGGTTTGTCAGTGAATCCAGAGTATTCATCGCTTTGGCAGCCTGCTCCGGTTTTACTTTCGGGCGTATGAGTATGTGGCGGGTGTTGATCATATCACCATTCCTGTCGATCATTTGAATTATATGAAATCCGTATTTTGTTTCAATGATCCTTGATACTGTATTTTTTGTGAGGCTGAATGCTTCATCGGCATAAGGCTTTTCAAGTTCTCCCCTGAGGGAGTAACCAAGCTCGCCTCCTCTTTTTGCAGTACCCGGATCTTCAGAGTACAGCACAGCCAGTGCGCTGAAGCTTTTCCCGGCAAGTATCTGTCCCCGTATATCCAGAAGCCTCTGTCGCGCTTCAGCTTTATTTTCTTCATTTTCAGGAGGATCAAGCTGAATTATACTTATCTGGACCTTTGCGGGTATAACAGGAAGCGAATCTTTGGGAATTGATGAAAAGAATTTCTTCAGTTCGTTAGGGGTGATTTTAATATTCTCGGCTATTGAAGCCTGAACCTCGTTGACAATCTGCTGATCGACAAGCGCTTTCCGGATATCTCTCCTTATTTCTATCATGCTTTTTTTAAAATATGCTTCAAGAGCCTTCTCACTGCCCGATCTGCGGATTGCATCATTTATCCTGGCGTTAAGCTCATTTTCAACCATATCGTCTGTAACCTCAATACTGTCTATCCTGGCCTGGTCGAGAAACAGCTTTGAAACAAGCAGTTCCCTCAGTACATTGCATCGTAACTCATCTATAGGTGTTCTGTTACCGCTGCTTCTGAGATCCAGAACCATATTCTCGATATCCGAAAGATAAACCACTTCATTTCCCACTATGGCAGCTACCGATTCCACCAATACCTGGGATTTGATCTCAGATATTCCCGATAACAAAAAAACTGCAACAATCAGTAACAACCCTGAACCTCTTCTGATCATAAATTATTTATTAAGTATTGTAAAAATATTTTCCTTAAGCGCATCATTGTAAATCCCGTTCTCAAGCGACTGGATGAATTCAATTCTGCGGTTATTCCATATGATTCTTTTAATATCATCCTTTACATATTCAAAAGGTGCAGCTGACGATCTTAATTTGTAATCACGTATAGTGAGAAGGTAAATAAAGGTCGAATCTGCATTTGTCGTTTCATAAAACGTTGTTCTTCGAAGGAAATTTTCCTGATTCTGGATTTCTGATGGTAATTCAAGAGACAACTGATCCAGATCCACCCATTCTTCATTAAAATCATCAAATTTCTCTGCAAACTGATAACAGAGGGATTCCAGCTGCGGAAGACTGGCCTGGTTATTCGCGCGTGCCAGACTTCGTATCCTGCTGAGTCCGGGTGTTTCTACCGGCAGTTTAATGAACAGAGCTTTTACAATATTGGAATTAAGCATGAAATTATCCCTGTTGCTGAAATAATAAGTCTCCAGTTCAGTATCGTTTATTGTGGTGTCCATTTTTGTCAGCATCATCTGCCTCTGATACTGGTAAATGACAAGGTTCATCCTGGCTTCATTGATCTGGCTGTCTATTTCCTTCATCAGTTCAGGCGTCAGATTATCTTCCGCTTTCTGAAATAACAGCTCCCTTTTTGCCCATTTATTTATATAGTTCTTAACAAGAACAGTGCTGTCATCAACAGAAGTTCCCGGTGGGATAATCCCTTTAAGCTGATCCATATAAAGAATTGAATTCCCTGCTTTTGCAAGCGGAATCCTTTTTGAATTGCCGTTATTACAACTTACTGTAATGCAGATCAATATTAAAAATGTAAGGATCCTATTCATTTTTCAGGCTGTTTTTAATCTCATTCAGTATCTGGCTGTCAATTTTGACGGGGTATTTTTTCTTCAACTGGTCAATCCATTGATTCTCCAGAAATACCTGGTAATCTGCCATCAGATCACCTCTTACCTCTTCAAACGGAAGCGGAGATGGTTCAATAATTTTTTTAATGACCAGAACTGAAGGGTAATTATTAATTCTTGTCCTTATGATACCTTCCTGCCATTTAATCTTATCCAGTTCAGGATCCTGTCCTTCAATCCATGTGCCTTCATTTATTACAAGAAGTGAATCACCGGAGGTATTGAATTTGTCCTTCATCAGTTTTTCCGTATCCTGTTTCCTCGAATATTTTCTGAAGGCAGAATAGAGCTTCTTTTCTGAATTTACATCCTTCAGTGAATAGATAATGGCTTCCATCGCCCTTTTACCGGGGTAGTTGATTTTATTTTCTTCATAATATTGCAGCAGTCCAGTGGAGTCTTCCTGAACCCTGTTCCATATTTTTCTTTCAGAAATGTCAAATAACAGAATGCCATCGTGAAACTCGTTAATCAGGTACCTGAAATCCGGGTATTTCGTTTCAAGTATTGAATCTTCGTATTTGATGATCTGATCTGATAATATTGTTTCCAGTGATTCTCTGATGAAATGAACCGGATCGGAAGTAATTATTCTTGATCCTCTGTTTTCGATATACGATGCAAAATCGCTGTTTAAAAGACCCTGACCGGCAAAAGTGTACAGGTTGCCAGGGGGCATGCCCTTTCTTACATATTTTTTTAAGCCCTGAATGATAAGTGTATCGGTATTTCTGATGAACCAGTTATATGCCGGAGTATTGATTTCATAATTATACTCCTTTTTAAGTTTATCGATAAAAGTCTTTTTGCTTAAAGAATTAAGATAAGACTGGTTTATTTTGCTTTCGAGGAAGGATCTCATTTCTTCATAAGATCCATGAGGTTTTTTATCAAGAAGTTTAATTATGTGCCATCCGTATGGCGATCTTACAGGTAAGGTAAAGCTTCCCGTGTCGCTGATTGAAAATGCAGCTTCGGCAAAATCACTAATAATCTCTCCGGCCCCGAACCAGTTCAGTTTACCTCCTCTTACAGCCGATTCCTTATCATCAGAGTATTGTTTTGCCAGGGAAGTAAATGATGCCCCGTCCTGCAACTGCTTATAAAGCTCGTTTATCGATTTTTCAGCAGCTTTTGTTTCCTCTTCACCTGCTCCCGGGGGAGATAACTTCATTATATGAGCCACAAGCACCTTTCCCCTGGATGGTCTTTTGTCGGCTACATTTATAATATGATATCCATAGGGTGTTCTCACAGGATCCGACACTGCACCTTTCTTCAGGGAATAAGCTGCATCTTCGAAAGGGCTGATCATCTGGAAAACCGTAAAGAAACCAAGATTTCCGCCGTTAATTCTTACTGAGGGATCATCCGACGTACTCCGGGCTACCTGTTCAAAAGGTTCGCCGTTAATTATTCTTTCCCTGATACCGGCCGCCTTCTGCCAGGCAAGCAATGTATCTTCCGGTTTGGATCCTTCCGGGCAGTTTACGAGTATATGCCACCCGTTGATCTCCTCCAGAGATCTCTGATAAGTTTTCTGCAGAAGTTTCTCCTTTGCCTCAGGATCAGTAAGATAATTCTGGGCAAGCTGATTTCTGTAGCCTGAAAGTTCATTCCGGAAAGCCCTGGTTGTATCGATACCTTCACTTACTGCATCGGCAACCTTAAGCTTGAAATTTATATACTGCCCGAGATATTCATCCACATCAGCTATTTTCCCCGGCTCAGAACTCTTATTTAACATTCTGATGAACTCACCTGCAGTAACATCATTTCCTGCAACATTCATCAGTATCTTATCATTAAGTTCCTGTGCATTGCATAATGCCGGAAAGATTAATGATAACACCGAAATCAGTAGGGATGATCCGATTTTCATCAGGATTGAATAATTCTGTTTATTCAAAGAGTTTTCTGCTGTAGTTGGGAGACTCCCTTGTTATTGAAACATCATGGGGATGGCTTTCAATAATTCCGGAGCTGGTTATACGTACAAATCTGGCTTCCTTCTTCAGTGTGACTATATTCTTTGCTCCCACATAACCCATTCCGGCTCTGAGTCCTCCCATCATCTGATAAATGACTTCCGAAAGAAGTCCTTTATAGGGAACTCTTGCTGCGATCCCTTCCGGTACCAGTTTCTGAATATCATCTTCCATATCCTGGAAATAACGGTCTTTCGAACCCTGCTGCATGGCTTCGATTGATCCCATTCCCCTGTATGATTTGAATTTCCGGCCGTTATAGATTATAGTCTCGCCCGGAGATTCCTCAACACCTGCAAAAAGTGAGCCTGCCATAATTGAATCAGCCCCTGCTGCCAGAGCTTTAATTATATCACCAGAATACCTTATTCCTCCATCGGCTATTACCGGTACGCCGGAACCGTCAATAGCCCTGGTAACATTATAAATTGCAGACAGTTGCGGGACACCTACTCCTGCGATAACTCTTGTCGTACATATTGAACCGGGACCAATTCCAACTTTTACTGCATCAGCGCCTTCATCCACAAGTTTCTTTGCCGCTTCCCCGGTGCCTATGTTTCCAACGATCACGTCAATTTTCGGGTATTTCTTTTTGATCTCCTTAAGCACCCTGATCACATTTCTCGAATGTGCATGAGCAGTATCAACAACAAGAGCATCGGCATTTGCATTAATGAGAGCTTCAACCCTTTCGGGTGTGTCAGATGCGATGCCTACAGCGGCGGCAACCCTTAACCTCCCTTTATCATCCTTGCAGGAATTTGGGCGGTCTTTTATCTTGGTGATATCCTTATAGGTAATGAGCCCTTTAAGCTTGCCGTTTTCATCAACCATCGGTAACTTTTCGATCTTGTGCTTCTGAAGGATCCTGGCAGCCGCCTCCAGGTTGGTCTGATGATCAGTGGTTATCAGATTTGTTGTCATCACATCCGTGATCTTCCGCTTCCTGTTATTCTCAAAACGCAGATCCCTGCTTGTTACTATCCCCTTAAGAACACCATTGCTGTCAATAACCGGTATACCGCCGATCTTATATTCATTCATCAGGTTCATCGCATCGGCTACTGTGGCATCCAGACCTATTGTTATCGGATCGAAGATCATTACATTTTCTGCTCTTTTTACCTTTTTTACCTGGGAAGCCTGTTTCTCGATGCTCATATTCTTATGTATGACTCCTATACCTCCCTCCCTGGCAATGGCAATAGCCAGGTCATCCTCAGTCACAGTATCCATTGCGGCGGAAATGACCGGAGTATTTATCCGGATATTCCTTGTGAACATTGAACTCAGATCGACCTCCCGCGGAAGAACTTCTGAGTATGAAGGAAGGAGCAGAACATCATCAAATGTCAGACCTTCGAACAGGATTTTATCATTTAAAAAGGACATCGGACAGGTTGTTTTGTTTTGCTGCGCAAATTACTAAAAATTAATCACCCGGAAAACAATCATTATTCCATGCAGCCGTAAAAAATTGGATAACAGTTGCTATTTTTGTATGGGCACACCTTTTCTCCGACAAAACCAGTTGATGAATATTGAACCATACAGACAGGTATTGACCAGATACTGGGGTTTTACAACCTTTAAACCGCTTCAGGAGGAGATCATCCTTTCTGTGGCTGAAGGGAAGGATACCCTTGCCCTCATGCCGACAGGAGGAGGAAAGTCGGTCACATACCAGGTACCTGCAATTGTGAAGGAGGGGATATGCATAGTTGTTACCCCCCTGATAGCTTTGATGAAAGATCAGGTTAACAGGCTTAATGCTCTGGAAATTAAATCAATGGCGATTCATTCCGGCATGTCCGGCGAAGAAATTGACATTGCACTCGATAATTGTATCTACGGCGACTACAAATTCCTTTATATTTCGCCGGAAAGGATCTCAACCCGCTTGTTCCAGACCCGGCTTCCCAGATTTAATCTGAATCTTGTAGCAGTTGATGAAGCTCATTGCATTTCCCAATGGGGTTACGATTTCAGACCTTCTTACCTGAAGATATCATCGATGCGGGAGCTTATTCCCCCGGAGGTACCCTTCCTTGCTCTCACCGCTTCTGCGACGCCAGCTGTAACAGAGGATATAATGCAAAAGCTTGAATTCAGGGAAAAGAATGTTCTGAGGACAAGCTTTGAAAGGAAAAACATTTCATATCTGGTCCGCCAGGTTGAAGATAAGGGTACATGGCTCATAGATAACATTTTGAAATCCAGGGGCAGCGGAATTGTTTACGTCAGGAGCAGAAAACGTTGCAGGGAAATTGCAGAACTTCTGGTTTCAAAAGGTATCAGCGCTGATTTTTACCATGCAGGTCTTCCTCAGGAAATGCGCGACAGGAAACAGATTTCCTGGACCACGGGATCCACAAGGGTTATCGTTTCAACCAATGCCTTCGGGATGGGAATTGACAAGGCTGATGTCCGCTTTGTAATTCACTGGGAAATGCCGGATTCAATCGAGGAATATTTCCAGGAAAGCGGCAGGGCCGGAAGGGACGGGAAACCAGCATCTGCAGTATTATTGTATTCTTCTTCAGACAGGAGACATCTTGAAGATTCATTAAGGAGAAAATTCCCGCCCGTAGAAAAGATAAAGGATACTTATGAGGCTTTGTGCAACTTCCTCAGGGTACCGGAAGGATCTGGAAAAGATAATGTTTTTGATTTTAACATGCAGGATTTTGTTTCGAAATACCGTCTGCCGGTCATTGAAACATTTAACAGCCTGAATTTCCTTCAGAGAGAAGGCTATATAGAATTTACCGAAGAGATAAATAATCCTTCGAGGGTTCACTTTGTGGTTGGAAGGGATGATCTTTACAAATTCCAGGTGGCAAATGAAGCTTTTGATAGTTTTATTAAACTCCTGCTGAGATCATATACCGGGATGTTCTCGGAATTTGTCGCAATAAATGAGGAGGCTCTGTCAAAAAAATCAGGATTACCCAGAGATACAATATATAAATTTCTCGTAAAGCTGTCAGGACTGAATATTGTCCGGTATATTCCCGGAAAGAAGACAGCCCTTGTAATATTTACCGAGGAGAGGCTTGAAAGGAAAGCATTGATGATATCACCCGACAACTATATAGCGGTAAAGGACAAGCATATCTTCAGGGTGAATAAAATGATCGAATATGCTGATTCCAATACTAGATGCAGATCTGTGATCCTTCTTGATTACTTCGGCGAGGAGCCTGACAGGTGTGGTATCTGCGATGTATGCCGCGACAGGAATGAACTCGATCTGAGTAAATATGAGTTTGATATAATTCTCGACGAGATAAAGGAATTACTTAGCGGCCATAAATTTGATGCCCGGGAACTTGTAAGCAAGATCAGTCTGCCCGAAGAAAAGGTCATAAAAGTTATCAGATGGCTCCTCGATCACAGGAAGATCATCCGCGACGATAATAACCTCCTCTCATGGAGAGAGCCGGATCTGTTTACACGGTAAGTTCCGGCTACCGGTTTCCGGCTACCGGCTACCGGCGACCGGCGACCGGGCATAGACGTCAACCGGACGAGGTTTTGTGGACTATCGTTTCCCCTCCTTTTTTTTTAAGGAGGGGTGGCCAGACGCAGAAATCGTCGGATTTACTGAAATATAAATTGTCTGGCCGGGGTGGTTTATTAAATTCTGAGAAACAAGTCATTTCAACTGAAGCCGTTTTCCGAAATCAATTAAAGTCAAAGAATCTTGAAGGAAGAAAGTTCAGAGGATAATAATGTATCAACCACCCCGGCCGGGAATGTGGGATTGTACCAATTTCAAAATTAGCAATCCCGGCCACCCCTCCTTTGAAAGGAGGGGAAACAATAGTTCCCCAAACGCCTTGAATAGAGAGCTTGTCAGCACCCTCCATCCAGTATCCTGCCCGCCAGACGCCAGACGCCGGACGCTCCGTGCCGCACACGGGACGCCGCACGCCGCCCGCCGGACGCCGCCCGCCGGACGCCGGACGCCGCCCGCCGCACACCGGACGCCGGACGCCGCCCGCCGCATGCCTATAGTTCAGTTAGCTCAATATTTTTCCAGCTCACTTTAATTCCTCCGCCGCTGTGGATCTGAAGCATTATCCTGCCTTTTCCCTGACCGATCTTCTGATCTTTCAGTTCTGTCATCTGCTGACCATTAAGCCAGGTGGTGACGACATCTCCCTGAACTTTGATCCGCATGTTATTCCATTCGCCCATTTTGAGGATATTTTCCTTTTCATCGGGAATTTCTGCGATCCATCCGCGGCCATAGGATTCATAAATACCTCCTGTATTGTTTCCGGGAGGTGCCACTTCGACCTGCCATCCTGATATGGCAACACCTGTTTTGATATAGGAGCGGATAAATATTCCGCTGTTTCCGTTGGCAGCCTGTTTGAAATCAACAGTAAGCTCATAATCGTCATAATACTTTCTTGTTCCAAGGTATCCGTATTCCTTGTCAGGACCGCTCTCACAGAACATTTCGCCGTCTTTGACATACCATAGTTCTGTACCATATACTTCCCATCC
>JAKQPD010000344.1 GCA_029564935.1 Bacteroidota bacterium | reverse complement strand
TAAGAGCCATAGACTGCAATATAACCAGAGTCATTCATCGCTATTCGAGCTTTGTTTACTATCTCTGAAACCCTTATCACCACTGTTAATCATGACCCAAATATATTAATTATTTTTAACAAACTACTGAATAATTAATTGACCCTGGCCGACAACTATCTTCCCAGTTTTCAAATTCAGCGTACTATCACCACTAATGACCGTTGCTTTGTCATAAAAAATAACCGCATTGCCCTCGTAGATTCTTGCTCCCTGTTGCCAGTATCCTTGCTGTTTGACAAGGTTCATGTCAAATCCGGCAACCCAATAATCACTCATTGCAATACCCATATCAAACTCTGTTGGAGTGCCCCACTGGATACGATATCCGGGCGCAAGATCAACGTTGTTGTTAAAATGAGGGTTCAATATGTGTGAATGCAGATCATAGCCCATAGCCTGCCACTGCTCCCATGTCTTATAGCTTCCGGCAACCCGAAATCTCGGCTCTCCTTCCTCACACCAGTAAATGTTATAATCACATTCAAAACCTTGCAGACATGACGTATCTATGACATTGACATTTACAATCCGACGTTTAGTATAGAAGATATTGTTTTTGATCTTCGTGCCTTTTGCGTCTGCTATTGGATTGTCGTTTTTGTAAACATCAATCAATCCCCGCCATGTACCGATACCGGGACTGACATAAAGCGAATCCTCAGAGTAAAATGTATTGTTATAAATCCTCACTCCGTTCATACCCTTTACCACTACACCGACAGCCACCGGATTGCGGATAATATTATAAGCTATCACCCCGGTCGAATCAGTCATGCCGTCTGACTTGCGAATGATACCCATTGGAACATAGGCCAAATAGTTATACATGATCCTGGCGTTCGCTTCGTATCCTGTAAAGATTCCGTGAGTGATTGTATTGGCGTTCTGATCGCCGGTCCAGACAAACTTATTTCCGATTATTACAGAATTAGGCAAGGTATTAACGTACTGCGGATAAGTGTTGTTTTCAACTCCGGCCTGAAGGATATATCCCTGAGTGTTACATGCCTCGACATAGTTATTCTTAAACACAAAAGTCGCTAACGCTCCACGTGGGACACTTATCCCGTTCACGTTATCGCAGGTTGTGTCTATTAAGGTCTGACCGATGTAACTTAAATTAACCTGAGCATTAATTAACTCAGGTAAAATAAGCAACAGGAAGATTAATCGCTTCATTTTGCAATATAGCTATCTGCATTGCTCACAAAGGTAATCATCCGGTGCCCGTAACCGGTTGTCGCATGAGCCGGAGAGACAATGATATTCAGAACCTTTTTATCGTATTCTCCGATTGGTCGTTTATCTTCGGGTATCCCTGCGGCTTCCCAGTCAAATGTTTCATCAAAGTATTGTTCCTGTTC
>JAKQPD010000419.1 GCA_029564935.1 Bacteroidota bacterium | reverse complement strand
GTTCAGGGCATAGCCGTCAACCTGACGGAGTTTTGTGGGCAAAAGTTTCCCCTCCTTTTTTTTAAGGAGGGGTGGCCAGACTACAAGACCATCCAATAGGCAGAAATATAGATGTTCTGGCCGGGGTGGTTTATTTAATTCTGAGAAAGAAGTCCACTTTTGGTAAGTCCACATTAACCACCCCGGCCGGGAAAAGGATAATTGTAAACGCTTCAAAATTAGCAATCCCAGCCACCCCTTCCCGCCTCAGGCGGGAGGAAAGTTATTTGCCTATAATTCTGATAATTACAGTAGTTAAAATTTATTTAAATTATTCCTTAAGTTGACGGCTATGGGGTTCAGGGTGGTCGATAAGGGTGATCATAAGATCCATGACGTTGGTAAGCGTCGGGCCGGTAAGGATGAGGCCCCCTGCTGTTTTAAAGAAATTATATGAATCGAAATTCTTCAGGTATGTTTCAGGATCTGTATTATTTTCCCGGGCTTTCCTGATAGTATCCGAATCAACCACAGCTCCGGCTGAATCTGTATTCCCGTCATTCCCGTCGGTTCCGGCTGAAAGAAATGTCGTTCCCGGAATATCCTTAATATGAAAAGCTATATAAAGCGCAAGATGCTGGTTTCTTCCGCCGGCGCCCTCTCCGGTAACTTTGACCGTTGTCTCTCCTCCAAAGAGCAGGCACACAGGTTTTTGAAGATCATTTTCAGCCCTGCGGTTTTTTATCTCATTTATAATATAAGTGCAGGCAGTCTCCGTATCACCCCTCAGAGAATCAGTGATAATAAATGTCTCAAACCCCCTTATTTCAGCTTCCGTTCGCGCACACTGAAGGGCTGTTTTATTGCTCCCTGCAAAGAAAAGTGCTGATTTTTTGAACACATCAGCTCCTGGTTTCGGCGTTTCAGGATGCAATCCGTTAACACCCTCTCTTAAGTAGCTGACCAGCGTATTGGGCAGTACTTCAGCCAGATTGTACTTTTCAATGATAGCAATGGCATCAGAAAATGTCGAATTATCAGGTACAGCAGGCCCTGATGCAATTATATCCGGAGGATCACCGATAACATCCGAAAGCAGAATGTTTACAAAAGATGCCGGTGCAATGTGTGTTGCCAGCATTCCTCCCTTGACTTTCGAAAGATGTTTTCTTACTGCATTAATTTCGGCAATATCTGCTCCGCATCTGACGAGTATATCATTGAGATTCGCCATTTCCTCCTGTGACGAATTTTCAGGGTGATCAGCAAGAAGCGAAGATCCTCCACCGGACCAGAGACATATAACCAGGTCATTTTCACCGGCTGCTCCCGTAATTTTCAGGATTTCCTCAGCAGCTTTATAGCTGTTTGCATCCGGAACAGGATGACCCGCTTCGGATACAGTTATATATCTGAGACTGCAGGCATGTCCGTATTTTGTGACAACATAACCCTTTGTGATTCTTCCTTTCAGTACAGATTCAAGATAATGGGCCATGGCAGCGCTTGCTTTCCCTGCTCCGATTACGTAAACATTTTGTATCTGTGTAAGATCATAACTCCTGTAACCAATTTTCAGGATGGATCCTTTTAAAGAAATGAGATCGTTTATCAGCTTCCCGGGAAGTACTCCTTTTACACCTGCCAGAAATATCTGCCTGGCATTATTCTGGTTATTCATTCCTTATTCTTTTTTAATAATTTACATCAGAAATAATGATGAGATCCAGACAAATGCAAAAACAACTGTTCCCATTACCATGGTAGAGGTTGAGTAAACCTTCAGATTGGTATTAATATCCAGTCCTGCAAAATTTGAGACAACCCAGAAATAAGAGTCGTTTGCATGGCTGACTATCATCGATCCGGCTCCCATAGACAACATAGTCAGCATACGTCCCCATTCCGAATCCAGTCCCAGTAAATCAAGCATAGGAAGTACAAAGGAGGCTGTTGTGATAATTGCGACTGTCGATGAACCCTGTGCAGTCTTCATGACCAAAGCAATAAGAAAGGGAACAAACAGACCAATGTTGGTGTCCGCCAGAAGCTTCCCCATAGCTTCTCCCACTCCCGTTGATTTAATGACCATTCCGAACATCCCGCCTGCAGCGGTTACAATAAGAATGGGTCCTGCTTTAACTATAGCCTCAGTGAATACCGTGTTAAAGGAATCGATACTCTTCTTCCTGATCAGGAATAAACCAATCAATACTCCGGTTGCCAGCGCGAAGACAGGTTCTCCCGGGAAATAAAATATCTTTGCAATCAGGCTTTCCCCGGTTGTGTCGAACAGATTGATTAATGATTTTATAGTGATAAGCAGCAACGGAACAACTATCGGCAGGAATGAAAGAAAGACCGGAGGCAGTTCCTTTTTATCCTGTGAAATATCTGTTCCCGTATCTTCAGCAGGTGGATAGTCCCTTCCCTTAACAATCCATTTTGACCACAGATAGGCTGCAAGTGCACCGGGTACGGCAAAAAGTATCCCCAGAAGTATCAGGTTGCCGACATTTACTTCCATAATACCTGCGGCAGCCAGTGCTCCGGGATGCGGGGGGATAAGGCAATGAACCGAATATAATGATGTTGCCAGAACAGTAGCCATAAAAGCAACAGGTAAACGTGATTTTGAACTGAAGGATTTTGCCAGTCCGCTGAGGATTATAAATCCTGAATCGCAAAAGATGGGAAGCCCGGTAATGAAACCGGTTATAGCCAGAGCCCTCGAACTTTTCTTTTCACCTGTTTTGGACAGGATGTAGTTTGCTATACTGATTGTCCCTCCGGTACGGTCAAGTATGATCCCAATCATCGCTCCGAATATTATTAGGAAACCGATCGACCCCATAGTATTACCAAATCCCTGTTTGATTGATGTAACAATTGTATCAGCCGGCAGAGTTACAAATGCCAGGAACACAGAAACAAGGAAAAGTGCGACAAAAGCATTCAGTTTAAGTGATGAGGTCAGAAGGATTATAGCAATAATGCTTACCAGTACCAGGATTGAGATAACTGTAATACTCATATAATTAATGTAATATCAATGAAACTATTTAAAAGCTAAGATGTATCTCGCTAAGTGATTTGACAGCTCTGTCGGAAAAGAAATCACAGGCAGCAAACATCCTCCATTCGCCTCCGTCTTGATTTTTATTCATATTTACAAGAAGGAACTCCTGCTGATCATTCCTGTTGAACAATTCCGAAAAAGAAACTGCACACCGATATCCGTCAAGCCCAGCGAAACACAGCATACCTGTCCGAATTTTCTCCGGATTAACCGGGAAGAAATTTCCCAGTACTTCTTTTACAAGCAGGCCTGTAAAGGGAGTCGTTGAGTGAATGCCCCTGCCCCTGCCATAAAAGATCACCTCAAATCTCTCCTTCCTTAAATGTCCTGGGATCAGGTCTATTTCCCCTGTTTTGCGACTATTTTCCAGGATCTTTATCACCGGACTGTACATCGGCGACATTCCCCTGTTCATTTTCATAGATAAGGGATATGATCTTACAGTGATTTTCACCGGGCCGGAAATATTTCTGACTGTTATCAGATCATTGGCTGCCACAATCTTACTGTCGACAGGAAGTTCCCACAGTTCTTTGGTTTTTGAGGGTACTATCCTGGATACATCTGAAGCAATTATAACTTTGTGAAGATTACCGGGATAATAAATATCCCCCCAGCTGAACACTGTTTTTTCGCCTTTATCATTCTCTATTACAAGGAAAAGGTCGATAACGGAATTATATTCAGCTGCGTTTACTTTCTTAATAATCCTTCTGTCAAGTATATCGAAAAGAGAATATCCATCATACCGGAATGCTCCTGTAAATCTGTTACTGCCATTATTTTCCGGAAGCGCTTCCTTTACTATAACTGATCTTTTATGCAGACTGGTAAAATCTACAGGGCCGGGATTGGCTATCTCGCCATCCACCACCAGCTCTTTCAACGGTAAAGAATAAGTCTCAGATTTATCGTAAAAATTATTCGTCATTTAATAAATCTTAAAACCACAAACATAATTCTCTTCTCCCTCTATCCTTTTCTCCCTCTCTCCCCCTCGCACCTATGCCTATTTGAAAAATAAATACGACACCAGAATTGCCGAAACAGCCCCTGTAAAATCGGCTATCAGTGCACAGACGACTGAGTGACGGGTATTTTTGATACCTACCGATCCGAAATAAACTGCAAGTATATAAAAAGTAGTATCTGTTGAACCCTGCAATGCACACGACATTTTGCCGATAAATGAATCGGCACCGAATGTTTTCATTGCGTCTATCATCAATCCCCTCGAGCCGCTGCCGCTCAGTGGTTTCATCATTGCTACCGGCAGGGCCCCGGTGAATTCCGTATCAAATCCAAGCCATGCAAAGAATTTTGCCAGACCATCCACAAGCAGATCCATAGCGCCTGATGCCCTGAATATCCCGATACCCACAAGGATAGCCACCAGGAAGGGTATGATCTTTACCGCAATACCGAATCCTTCCTTAGCCCCTTCAATAAATGCATCATATACATTTACTTTCTTTATCACTGCAAGCACAATGAACAATACAATAATTATTATAAGCATAAAATTTGCGGCAAATGTCGAAACGGCAGTGATCTGTTCCTTCGGCAGATTAGTAAAATAAAATACTATACCGGCAACTATTGCAGTAAGGCCGCCCAGATAAGCTATTATAACCTTATTGAAAAGATTTATTCTCTGTACAATGGCAACACTTATCAGTCCGGCCATTGTTGCCGCAAACGTCGCTATCATAATCGGAATGAAAATATCCGCGGGATTTGCGGCTCCAAGCTGGGTACGGTAAACAATTATTGTAACAGGTATTATTGTAAGTCCTGAGGCATTCAGCACCAGGAACATTATCTGTGCATTTGATGCGCTTTCCTTATCGGGATTTACCTCCTGCATTTCCTTCATGGCCTTAAGTCCCATGGGTGTCGCAGCATTATCCAGACCAAGCATATTGGCCGAGAAATTAAGCATTATTGATCCGTAAGCCGGATGTCCCTTGGGCAATCCGGGGAACAATCTCTGGAATAAGGGACCAAACATCCTCCCAAGTATAGTTACGACTCCGCCCTTCTCTCCCACCTTCATCAGACCCATCCACAGAGCCAGCACTCCGGTAAGACCCAGTGATATTTCAAAACCGGTTTTGGCGCTGTTGAATATTGAGTTAACGAGTTCATTGAATATCTGCGTATTTCCGGCAAAGATCAATTGTCCCAGGGCAACAAGGAACCCGATGAGGAAAAAGGCAATCCAGATATAATTCAATGCCATATTCAGAGTATGTGGTGCTAAGATAAGGATTCTCCACAACTGCACGACTTGTCAGACTAACATTTTATCTATACATTTGCAGGAAACGAAAGAAAAATACTATGGCAAGATTCACACGTACCGACGTAATAGTCAGGATGAGAGAAACAGGGATAATCCCTATATTTTATCATAAGGATATCGAAACATGCAGGAATGTAATCAAGGCAAGCTTTGCAGGCGGACTTAAAGTTTTTGAATTTACGAACAGGGGCGATTTTGCCCATGAGGTTTTCAGTGAGCTTAATAAATGGGCTGAAAAAGAAGTCCCGGAGCTGATAATGGGTGTAGGCTCGGTGGTTGATGCCGGCACAACTTCGTTATATATTCAGCTTGGAGCAAATTTCATAGTTTCTCCCCTGCTTAATGCAGATATGGCAAGGGTCTGTAACCGAAGAAAAATTTTATGGACTCCGGGTTGCGGATCGGTTTCAGAAATAAGTTATGCCGAAGAGCTTGGAGCTGATATAATAAAGATCTTCCCCGGGTCATCGGTAGGTGGTCCCGATTTTATCAAATCAGTGAAAGGTCCATGCCCATGGACAAGCCTCATGCCAACCGGAGGTGTAGAACCTACAATTGAGAACCTTAAATCATGGTATGATGCAGGTGCAGTATGTGTAGGAATGGGATCAAATCTCATTACGAAAGATATCATTGCGAAAAAGGACTGGGACGGACTTTCCGAAAAGATCGCAGCGACCTTAAAGATAGCTCAGACGCTGAGGAAGAAATAACATGCCCGAAACATTGATCGGACTTGACATCGGAGGCACAAAATGTGCCGTCATATATGGACGGGCAGAAGGAGACAAGCTTGAAATAGCCGATAAAGCCGGATTCCCGACTGAAACAAATCTCGGGCTTGATCATACTCTGAATGCAATTTACAGGCAAATCGACATGATCATTGAAAGAAATGGTCTGAATTCTGACAAGGTTAGAGCTATCGGGATCAGTTGCGGAGGCCCGCTTGACAGCAAGACCGGGGTTATAATGTCTCCACCGAACCTGCCGGGCTGGGATAATGTTCCGCTGGTTAAGCTATTATCAGACAGATACGGTATTAAAGCCGGAGTACAGAATGATGCAAATGCCTGTGCACTTGCGGAATGGAAATTCGGCGCCGGAAAGGGAACAGAGAACATGATATTCATGACTTTCGGGACAGGGCTCGGTGCGGGATTGATAATTAACGGGAGTTTATATGCCGGCACAAATGATATGGCCGGAGAAGTCGGGCATATAAGGCTCAGCGGATTCGGACCAGTGGGTTATGGCAAGGCTGGAAGCTGGGAAGGCTTCTGCAGTGGCGGCGGGATAGCACAGTTAGCAAGGACCATGGTCATGGAGAAATTTCAGATGGGTGAGAGTGTAAGTTTTTGTAAATCGGCTGACGACCTGAATAATATAAATGCACAGGTTGTTGCCGAAGCTGCAATGAAAGGTGATAAACTTGCAATTGAGATATACCGGATATCGGGTGAATACCTCGGCAGAGGGCTCTCCGTACTTATCGATATACTGAACCCCGAGATGATCGTTATCGGAAGTATATTCGCCAGATCAAGGAAGCTGCTGGAAGCTTATGCTATGGAAGTGATCAGAAAAGAAGCTCTGTTCCATTCAGCAGATGTCTGCCGGATAGTTCCTGCCCAACTCGGCGAGGATCTTGGCGACTATGCAGCACTCTCCGTCGCCTCCAACCTGTTACAAAAGTAACGTCGAAGCTACGGTCATTGCGAGGCTCCCGTTTTGCCCCACAAAACGGGAGACGAAGCAATCCTTTACTGTAATTGAGGACCACACCGAAGCCGGCACAAAGCAATCCGATCCGGTTATTGCCCCGCTTCTTGCCCTGAGCCCTGCGCTCTGAGCCCTGCGCCAACTACTCACCCGCTGCCCTGTACAACTCAATATTCGAAATAACCGGACAGGCTTTGGACTCACTTATTGTCAATCTGATCTTTGATGCCCTGACAGCAGGAAATTTCCTTATAACCTTATACCCTATTGTTGTTCCTTCAACGACCTGTTTCCATGCACCGTCAACCAATGCATCTACCTTGAATGCTTTGACACGCTGACCGAGCTTTATATATTCCTGGATGAGTATCCTGTTCACTTCAGTCTCCGGTCCCAGATCTATCGTGATCTCAGCCGTTGTCTGATCATCCGGGGTGGTCCAGAAAGTTTCGGGATTCCCGTCAATTGTATTACCCGGCCTGTACTCCTTACCCCTTGAAAAAGAGGCTTTGGCATTTTTGCCTTTGGCAAGTTCATTTGCAAACTCTTTTTCCCTGAGTTCCCTGAAAGCGATCAGTGATTTCACATCATTTTCATGCAGCAAGCCTCTTCTGTCGGGAGGTATATTCAGAAGAAGATTACTGTTCCTTCCGACTGAAGAGTAATATAGTTCCATAAGATTTTCGGGCGATCTCACAAGAGAATCCTGCGACTGATGATAAAACCAACCTCGGCGGATTGATACATCAACCTCGGCAGGTACCCAATAATTACCGTCTTCATGTCCTTCGCCCAGGATTGATGCAAAATTGCCTCCCGGCCACAGTTCATCTCTCCTGAGAAGACACCAGTTGGTTATACTGCCCATTCCGCTTTCATTACCAACCCACCTTACATCAGGTCCTGCATCACTGAACATGACTGCAGCCGGCTGCAATTCCCTGACGATTTTATGTGTATTAGGCCAGTCATAATAAGTCTTATTGTCAATCCTTCTTGTTTCCCGGGCGCCGCCATAATATCCATCACCACCATTTGCGCCGTCGAACCATACCTCAAATATATCGCCATAATTTGTCAGAAGCTCCCGAAGCTGATTCCGGTAATAAACAAGATACTCCGGAGTGCCGTATACAGCACTGTTCCTGTCCCATGGCGAAAGGTAAACACCCATTTTAAGTCCAAATTCATCACATGCTTTTCTCAGATCACGAAGAACATCACCCTGTCCGCTTTTCCATTGGGAATTCTTTACCGAATGATCAGTATATTCAGAAGGCCACAGACAAAAACCGTCGTGATGTTTTGCTGTAATAATTATTCCCTTCATACCTGCATCTTTTGCCACTTTTGCCCACTGGCGGCAATCAAGTTCCGAAGGGTTGAATACAGATTCCTTTTCATCACCGTAACCCCATTCCTTATCTGTAAATGTGTTTACCGTGAAATGAACAAACATGTAATATTCAAGCTGATGCCATGCCAGCTGCCTTTCAGATGGTATTGGTCCGAACGGCTCGGGCGGCAGAATCTGTTTACAGGCTGAAAAACTGAGAATAAGTACCAGTAATATCAGATGTTGTCTCATTTATTAATAAATTTTATCATTAAAATATAGCTGTCCTGAAATTAATTTTAACCGCAGAGTGCTCAAAGGAGGCGCAAAGGACACAAAGTTTACCACTAGATTCTTTGTGGCCTTTGCGTAAATACTTTGCGCTCTTCGCGGTTAATTTATTTTATTCTCTAACAAAATCCGGAATTTTATTGTGAAAGGTCTTTAATTCGAATGTTACGGAAATTTACCACAGAACCGTGTCCGAGGAATCCTATATGGCCGGATTTATTCTTTAATCCCGGATGTTCATTGTGATCCATTGTCCCGTTATCTCTCGGTCCGGCAATATCCCCATCCACAATGGTTGTCCCGTTAAGGATCACTTTTATTTGTGTTCCCTGAACGATCACCTCCTCATAATTCCATTCGCCGACAGGATTCAGGAACCCTTTCTTTGCCGGAATCACACCATATACAGATCCATGGTACTGGTATGGCTGAAGGTTTGCATATACGGGGGCGGTATTATCAAGGATCTGCAGTTCCATTCCGACATAAGCGGCATCGCCGGTAAGTGGCGCCCTTATACCCAATCCGTTGTTTGCCCCGGGTGTAAGCTGAAATTCGAACCTGAATATAAAATCGCTGTATTCCTTTTCGGTATACAGATTCCCGCCGCTTCCTTTATCGGGCCTTATCACTATCATCCCGTCTTCTGCTACATATGATTCCTTGTTCCCTGTCCAGTTGTCAAGATTTCTCCCGTTGAACAATGCAACGAATCCTTCCGCTTTTTCTTCAGGTGTCAGATTATATTCCTTTTCACTGATCTCCCTTACATAGATGTCACGGAATGCAAGGTCGGTTCCATGTGCCTGCAGTTCTATCGGACCCTTCGGGAAGATCGGGATCTTCCGGTCCCAGTAATTCTCCATGGTAACGTTATCCACCACAAGCTCGCCGTTAAGCCATACCGATACTTTTTCCCCGATCATGATGATCCTGAATGTGTTCCATTCCCCGACAGGATTATCTGCAACCTTAAGAGGTTTTGAAGGATTTGTCTGGTTATTGTAAAGTCCGCCCGATCCGACCTGAGCTCCTACTGAAACACGTGATGTATCCCAAATCTGTACCTGTGGTGTTCCTCTCAGGTATATACCGCTGTCGCCTTCCTTCGTAATTTTCCAGTCGGCAAGCAACTCAAAATCGGCGTATTGCTTTATTGAACAGAGATTATCCCCGCGACCGTTGAACCAGATACATCCATCCTTCACACTCCAGTTCAGAGGGACTTTTTTATCAGCCTCAGCCTGTTTTTTTGCCAGCTCGGCAGGTTTCATCTTTTCACGTGTAAGCGGATTTTCAACTAAACCCTGCCAGCCGGTGAGATCCTTACCATTGAACATCGGAATAAATCCTTCGTCGGCCGACATTGACATAAGATATTTATTAATCATTTCCCTGTCATATTCGCTCTCCTGGCCTGCAATTTTCAGCAGCGCCTTATTTAATATTTCCCTGACTTTTACCCCATACATCCCTGCCGTTTCGGAAACAGAAGGCAGTGCAATATACATTGCTGATTTTGCAGCAGTAGCAGATGTGGCAGGATCATCAAGATATTCGCCAACAAGAAAGAGAGTCTGGTACGTTTTCAGTTTGCCCAGTTCTGCCAGGATCTGATTCTTACGTTCAGCCGACAGGGCATAAGGCATTATCTTCCTGTAAAGAAGAAGTTTCTGTTCATCGGGAATGCCGGCATTTTTTATTTGTGTGATATATCCTTCGAAAGCAGGTGCCTCATATGTTTTGTTTCCTGATGCGCATATTTCATACAATGCTGAAGATGCCGAATAATCATTCCATGATGTAAGAGCTTTGAAACACACTTCCCTCATTTCAGGATTACCATTTTCAAATTCGTTCAGCACTGCCGATAAGGCTTTTCTTCCACCTGTCTTTGCAAGAACCGGAATAAGAAGTTTCTTATCGATTGAACCATCCATAGCTTTGAGTATCTGTCCGGATCTTTTTTCTGTATCAGCGGATTTATTTGCAGAGACGGCAATCGCCTGCTGTATCTCAGAACTGAACTTAGTATTCCCCGGTGAACGAAGAAGGCCTATCAGCACTTCCTGGTCTCCTTCGCCTGCAAGCTCCTTCAGGGCTTTGAAGGCAGCAGCTTTTACCTTCTCATCCTGTGATGATGCCAGAGGAAGGATTTCGCTGAAATTATCATTATTTCTGTTCCAGGCCATCAATTCAATGGCACTTATTTTAGCTGCCGGAGATCCGTTCTTCAGTACATCTTTCAGTCCTGAAATCTCCTTGTCGCCGGCGATACTTTTCAGAGCTGATACTACGGCTTCCTGGTCACTATCAGAATCCTGTTTCATCATATAGCCTATCAGTTCGGGAACAGCATTTTTGCCGCTAAGCATGGCAATTGCTTCCGAGGCGGCTTTTCTGACAGCAGAGTCCGGATCATTCAGAGATGCACTTATAAGCCCGAGAGCTTTTTCATCACCCCTTTTCCCAAGCATCCTTATAATTTCCGGTTTAGCTTCCTGAATAGCTTTCGGAAAGTATTCAATCCAATTACCGGTAACATCGCTTCCTTTTAACATATCTGTCAGAGCAATGGCGGCATTACGGTATCTGGCATCGGGATGACCGGCCGCTTTCAGGATATCGGACATGGCATCGGTCCCGTGAAAACTGACATAGGTTTTCAGGGCTGCTGCTTTATTATGTAATGTAAGCTTGTCATTACATTTTTTGATCAGCATTTTACATATCTTATCCATGGTCTTTATATCACCATTCAGACCTGCTGTATTGGCAAAATTTATCAGTGAAGCTGTTGCTCCGGTTCTTTCCCAGCGATAACCATAGCTTCTGGCTGCTTTAAGAAGAACAGGCAGGGCTTCCGCTGCTCCACTCATGGCAAGGGCATTATATGCAGATGCTTTGGTATTGGGATTCTCCACGCCTGACCAATAGATGAATTCCTTGACTGCTTTTTTCGATCTCATTGAAGCAAGTGCATTCATAACTGCAGCTGCACAGGACAGATCCGTGTTCGTGAGCGACTCTGAAAAGATCTGTTCAGCTATGTCCCCCCCAATTGCCGTGATCGCTGATATAGCAGATGTACAATTTTCCTTGTCAGCAATAAATATCTTCAGAGCCATGGCTGCCTTTTCACTTCCTATCAGTTGCAATTGTTTAATAAAGAAATCTTTCACTCCGGGGTCTTTCTTCCCTGAAGCAAATGATATACATATCTCCTCCCATATTTTTCTTCCTGTTTCCCGTCCTTTACCTGAAATGAACCTCGAGAACGTCTCAATTGCAAACCGGGCTTTTGTATCATCCCCTGTTCCGGCCGGGATTATCTGATCGCAGATCTGCTTCAGACCGGCTTCACCAAGTCCTGCCATATCCTCCATAAGCTTATCTGTATAAGCAAGGCCGGTAGCAGGGAACTGAGCCAGCAGGTCAGCGACTTTGGTTTCGAGAGTTCGCTTATCCTGGGAAAACGATATGACCGAAATCATCAGGAAAGACAAACACGCGAAAAATAATTTCTTGATCTTCATAGTTTCAAATTTTCAAATTTTTAATTTCAGATTTTCCAGGGATCACGCATAGGTTGATCAATAAGCCTGTTGGCTCCATCATCATCAACAAACCTCTGGGCTGCAGGATCATATTTAAGGTTCCTTCCAAGCCGGAGGGCTGTAATGCCCAGGTTCACAACCGAACACGACCTGTGGCCATTAGCCTCATTAAGAGCAAACTTCTGTCTTGTCCTCACCGATTCCGAGAATGTGGTTATCTGTGGTTCCGGATCGGGAAGCGAGGCAAGAAGCTTATCAATATCCTTTATATCTGATTTGAATCCTTTGAACAGCTTACCATGCGGCCCCTCAATATATGCAGCATTTTTGTCCCTGTTCTCACCGTCAAGTATTATCTGGCATCCGTCGGCATATGTATAGGTTATCCTTCTCCATGAGCCTACTGCATCATAGTGCTGCTGGGGTGCATCGATCTCTACCGAAACCGGTCCCGTTTCATCTTTCCCCAGGAAGTACTGAACCGGATCGAGATAGTGCTGACCCATATCGCCTAATCCTCCGCCGTCATAATCCCAGTATCCCCTGAATTTCGAATGGACTCTTTCCACATTATAGGGTTTATACGGTGCCGGTCCGAGCCAGAAGTCATAATCAAGCTCAGCCGGAACCGTTTCAGGCTTCAGATTATGCAGACCGCTCCAGTAAAATTTCCAGTCATAACCGGTTATACCGCTGACGGTTACCTTGAGGGGCCATCCAAGAGCTCCGCTGTCCACCAGTTTCTTAATGGGTTTTACTTCAGTATTCATTCCATAGAACTGATCTTTAAACCTGAACCAGGTGTTGAGGCGGAACATCCTGCCATATTTCTGTACAGCCTCCACAACTTTGATTCCCTCGCCAATGGTTCTTGTCATCGGCTTTTCACACCAGATATCCTTCCCGGCTTCAGCGGCCATCTTTGCCATTATCCCATGCCAGTGAGGCGGGGTTGCAATATGTACAACATCAATATCATCTCTGGCAATGAGTTCCCGGAAATCGTGATAACCGGTAATATTTCCACCAGCTTCGGCGATTGCCTGGTCAAGATGATTCTTATCGACGTCACATACAGCCAGCAGACGTCCTTCGTACCCGATATGACCGCGACCCATTCCTCCAACTCCGATTATACCCTTGGTGAGCTGATCGCTTGGAGCTGTATAACCCTTGCCGCCAAGAACATATCTTGGAATTATCGAAAAAGCTACCGTGGCAGCAGTGCTCTTTTTAAGGAAATCACGTCTGCCGATTTTTATTTCTTTCATTGTTCAGTAATTATTTTGTTATTCTTTCTTGAGACAATACATAGCAACTGCCCACAGATATATCATACAGGCGACCAGAACGAGCATACCTATACTCAGATTGCTTATTTCTCCTATCCAGCCTACCAGAAGCGGAATGACTGCTCCGCCTGATATAGCCATCATCATCAGTCCTGAAATTTCATTGCTGCGCTCAGGATATTTCCCGACTGCTATTGAGAATACAAGGGGCCATATGTTGGCAACTGCCAGACCTATAAGGAAAATCAGCACCCATGCAAGGGCTGATGATTTTATAAGCAGAATGGCAACCAGGAAAAGTATGCCGAGAAGTGATGTCCACATGAAGAATTTCTGTGAAGATATCTTTGTAAGCATGATAGCCCCTGCAAAAGTACCGAGCATACGGCCGAGGAAATATATACTCCTTCCTTGTTCGGCTGCAACCTGTTCAATACCAAACCTCTTAATGAGGAACTGTCCTGAGTTTGAATTAAATCCGACATCCACTCCTACAACAAGGAAAATAGACAATACCATAAGCAGTATGAAGTTATTTCCAAGCAGTTTGAATGATGACGCGATAGAAACTTTAAGGCCTTCCTGCTTTGTTTCTTCAATTTTTACATTCCCGAGCCAAAGTACCGACAGTATCGATACAATGCCAAATACCAGGAATAGTATTTTCCAGTCTCCGAATTTCGCTGCAAAGAGTGCGGCCAGAGGTGCACCGAGCATCGAGCCGATGGCTTTGACAAACTGTGAGAAACTCAGGAAACTTGACCGTCTGTTCCCTGGGACCACATCTACAAGCAGCGGATTGGCCGATACCTGGACAATCGTATTTCCGATACCAAGCAATGCAGCTCCTGTCATTACCATCGGGAATGAATAGAAGAGCCATGGGGCAAGTAATCCCAGAGCAGTCACACCCATTCCAATATTAAGCATATTGCGTTTACCTATCCTGGCTTGGAGTACGCCAATAGGAACAGAAAGCAGAAAAAACCACAGGAAGATTGCTGAAGGAATAAGCTGTGCAACAGTCGCACTGAGGTTCATATCGCTGCTTACACGGTCGACGATTACCCCGACCAGGTCAACAAAACTCATGACAAAGAATGCCAGGAGTACCGGAGCTATTTTTGACAGATTGATTTTTTGTGTATTCATTGTTTCGAGTTTAGTGTTTCAAGATTCAAGGTTTAAAATTCAAGATTCAAGATTCAAAGTTCCGGGGCAGGAGTAATTGCCAACTGCCAACTGCCTACTGCCAACTTATAAATGCCTACTGCCAACTTTTCACATTAATGGCAATGCATGCTGGATATCCTGCCAGAATTTCTCATCCATAAGGAAGGCGGCGCCAAGGCGGGCGGCATCTTCTTTAAGTTCAGACAGAGCAACTCTGCAGTTGCAGTTTTCCTGTTTAAGCTTTTTCTCGAACATATCACCGAAGAGATTATAGGCATGAGATATATTTCCTCCGATTACAACTATCTCTGCCCTGAATTTTATGAGCCAGGGTGCAAGAAATACTGCCAGGTTATCGCCGAATTCACGGAAAAGGTTTATTGCGATCTGATCTGAAGCAGCTTTTTCGGCAAGTTCCTTAACCCCCTTCATTTCCACACCTGTAAGTGTGTTATAGCTTTTAATGAACCATCTGGTTGAAAAATAATCATCTGCAATATTATCTTTATAAGGAAGATGATAAACGCATCCGAGCCGGGGAACTTCAGGTCCGTCGACAACAGGGATCCTGTTACTGATGAATGCCGATCCGAATCCGGTTCCCAGCGTAATACACATTGACCGGTTATATGGTGCAGCCTTCCCCATCAGCGCTTCCCCGACCGCAAATGATGAAACATCATTCATGAACCTGACAGGAAAATCATCCGGGACCTTAAGAGCTTTTGCGATTTCTTCCTTAACATTGCAGCCGTACAGATTCTCATATTTGGCCACACCTTTAATATAACTGATCCCTTTGACATAATCGAAAGGACCCGGCATACCGAAGCCGATACCCTTAAGATTTTCGCGGGGAATTTTACTTATAGCTGCCGAAAGAGCATCAGCCCAGACAGAAATGATCTCTCCGGCCGGAGCTTTGTTGTTCACTTCCCTCTCAGTTATCGTCTCTTTAAGTATCCTGTATGATACAATATCAACTGCCGCGCAACTGATATGGCTTCCACCTATATCAGCACCGATTGCTAGTTTCTGATCCATAAATATCCGGAATAAAAAGGTTAATTATTATCTGGTAAAACCGGCTTTGAAAATATCTAAAATCGGCTTCACAACAAAATTTATTTTCAATTATTCCAAAACCTGATCTTTTTAATGTTTATTATGGTTTAAATATTATAATTTCGGACAACAAATACCTGATGAAGGTTTATCCGATATACATTCATAAGAAGATATATGGCAAAAATCACAAAGGAAGATGCGCTTCTCTATCACAGCAGGGGGCGCCACGGGAAGGTTGAAGTCATCCCGACTAAACCTTATTCAACACAATTCGATTTAAGTCTTGCTTATACTCCCGGAGTTGCTTTTCCATGCCTGGAGATACAGAAAAAACCTGAGGATGCTTATAATTATACAGCCAAAGGCAACCTTGTTGCAGTTATTTCTAACGGAACCGCCGTATTAGGTCTCGGTGATATAGGAACCCTTGCCGGAAAACCTGTCATGGAGGGTAAAGGATTATTATTCAAGGTCTTTGCAGATATTGATGTTTTCGATATTGAGGTTGATGAAAAAGATCCCGATAAGCTTGTTGAGGTTTGTGCAAAAATTGCCCCGACATTCGGAGGGATAAACCTGGAAGATATCAAGGCGCCTGAATGCTTTGAGGTCGAGTCAAAGCTGAAGGAGATGCTCGACATACCGGTATTTCACGACGATCAGCACGGCACGGCGATAATTTCTGGAGCCGGCCTTCTGAATTCTCTTGAGATAACAGGAAAGGAGATAGACAAACTGAAGATCGTCGTCTGCGGAGCCGGTGCGGCAGCAATATCTTGCTCCAGACTGTATATTTCTCTCGGAGTTAAAAGAGAGAACATAGTTATGGCCGACAGCAAAGGTGTCATAAACCGTAAAAGGACCGATCTCAATAAATATAAACAGGAATTTGCCACAGAAAGAAATATAGATACACTGGCTGAGGCTGTAAGGGGAGCGGATCTTTTCCTTGGCCTTTCTGTTGCAAAAATGCTTTCGAAAGAGATGCTTGCAACAATGGCTGATCATCCTGTTGTCTTTGCTATGGCCAATCCCGATCCTGAGATATCATATGAGGATGCGATGGCAACACGGGACGATCTTATCTTTGCCACCGGTCGTTCGGATTATCCCAACCAAATCAACAATGTTCTCGGATTTCCCTATATTTTCCGCGGAGCGCTAGATGTAAGAGCCTCGACTATTAATGAGGAGATGAAGCTTGCTGCTTCAAAAGCCCTTGCTGCACTTACCAAAGAACCTGTCCCGGACTGTGTGCTGAAAGCCTATAACCTCGATAAACTTTTATTCGGAAAGGAATATATAATTCCGAAACCTCTCGATCCCAGGCTTATTTCATGTGTTGCGCCGGCAGTAGCAAAAGCTGCAATTGAAAGCGGTGTGGCAAAATTCCCTGTTTCTGACTGGGAAGCCTATATAAAGAGCCTCGACCGGAGGACCAATGAGCATATAAAGAAGATAGGGGAAATAAGTTGCGTGTGAGGGCGAAGGGCGTAGGGCGAAGGGCGCAGGGCGGAGGGCGAGGGCGGAGATCGAAGAACTCAGAGCGAACAGGCACGTGGGCATAGCCATCAACCTGAGAAGTTCTGGGGATTAAAGTTTCCTCCCGCTTTGGCGGGAGGTGGCCAGAATACAACATTATCTAATTTGCAGAAATATGGATATTCTGGCCGGGGTGGTATATTTAATTTAGAGCAGTAAATTCACGTTTGATAAGCCCTTTTTAACCACCCCGGCCGGGAAAGTAAAATCGTAAACATTTCAAAATATTGTAATCCCGGCCACCCCGCCTTTAAAAGGCGGGGAAACTTATTTACATATAATCCAAATAATTACAATAGTCTTAGTTATTAAAATATTCCTTAAGTTGACGGCTATGACAACTGAATTGAGAGAGGTGGTGGCGACGTGTCAGTGTTTGTAGAAAATTTGATCAGAATATATTTGAGGTCTTTGAAGTTTCCGGTACTGTTTTTTTGCACTTTTTGTCATACATTTCGACAATGAGTCCGGCGGTTTCATCTATTCCGTAAGATTTCCTGTTAAGTGTGATATCGAAAAGGTAATCGATATTCACTGATTTCTTTTCGAGGAAAGTTGTTATAAGCTGATGTCTCTTCTCGTCGGTATCCACAATGAACTCTTCAGCTTTGCTCATATCCAGATGCTTCTTCTTCATTACATTTTCAACCCTCCAGTAAAAGGGAGCAATAAGTCTGACATGAAGTGCATTTTCAATGTTCTGTGCTATCGAAACCCCGCCTCTGCCCACAAGAACAATATTGCCTTCCTTACACATCGGAAGGACAACGTCCCTGATGGCCTTTTTTACCCTCAGATCGCTTACATACGCTCCAGAAAAAGCCATTATCATTTCTGACATATCTGATAGTTCATACCCTTTATAGAATGTCTCCACCCTTTCGGAATTGGTATTCAGCTCTCTGGCAATATCATAAATAATATCCTTATCTACCCATCTCCATTTTTTTGCATTCTCTCTCCGATTCAGGATATCCACAACCTGTCCGGCCACCTGTCGGGCGTCACATCCCGTCAGTCTTGATATTGTAATAACAGGACCATCAGTTCCGGCCGGTTTGTTCATTATGGTCTGGCGATGACGGGCATCGAAATAATCAAAGAATTTCTCCATTTTATTTCCCTCCTGAGTTTATGGAACAATTGCTACCTGATATACCTTATCTTTAAATAACTATAAATATGTTGTTTATCCTGAAAAAATGACTCCCGCGAGAAGCGTTGTACAATACTTTTCCCATCCTTTAAATACTGCTATAAGTTAAGAAAAAAAATTCAATTAGAGGAATATTTTTTTTCTCCCTGCGTTGAATTTTTGCTGATAAATTCTTTGAAACCTGCATTCAGTCAACCTTATAATGGAACGATTTTTGTAGGATTTCAGTGACTATGAAAGTACAGGTAAATAAGATACTGATCCTTTTGCTGGTTCTTGTCTCTCTGGCGGGATGCCGTAAGAATTTCACCCTGAGCGATGATCAGGAGGTGCTCTTTCAGTATGAATACAGAAATCATGCCTGGGGGAAGCAGCACTCGGGATATTTCATAGATAAGAAAGGTAATATTCTGATTTACAATAATCCCGAAGAATGGAACAACCCTGACAATGATCTGATGATCTATCAGGACAAGCTGCATGAGAACCTTGACAGGTGTACAATTTCTGACAAAATAATCCCTCTGTACGAGCTTGAGAAGTTCACCCGTCATATTCCAAATATCTCATCAAGCAAAGTGTCAGCAGTCCGTAATACCGGTGCCGACATGGGTTCGCATAAATTCATCTGTTATAAATTCGATGAGACCTTCCATGTATATAAAGGCTATCTTATTAAAATGGAGGGAGATAACACCTGTGAAAACCTTAATTTCTATTCGAAAAAGATAGTTTCATGGATGAAGGAGATCATTGATACAGGCTCACCGAAGTAAAAGGCACACCGGATCATTCTGAAAATTTTCTGCAATCCCAAAGGTATTTTGTCGCATTATTTGATTATTCGGGTGATTTGTTTAATTTTACTTCCGCCGAATTATATTCCTAAAATCAATAAAACATTAATCTATGAACGAATTTTTTACGACAAAACCGGAGCTTTTCTGGTTTATCCTTGGATTGGTCTTGCTCCTTATGGAACTGGTGCTCCCGGGATTTGTTATTTTCTTTTTTGGTGTGGGCGCATGGATAACAGCGCTTGTATGCCTTATCAGCAATCCCGGTATCAACCTCCAGGTGATCATCTTTACAATTACTTCCGTACTTGCACTGCTGGTTTTCCGAAATATGATTCAGAATAAATTCATTTATAACAAAGATGACCGTTCCGGAGAGGTTGAAGACGAATTTACGGGAAAAGAAGCTGTAGCGGTTGACGATTTCGGCGTTGACAGAACCGGGAAAGTGGAATTCAAGGGAACCTCATGGAAAGCCGAATCGAAATCGGAAATAACAGCCGGACAAAAGGTGATTATTCTGGAAAAAGATAGTTTTAAGTTAAAAGTTGAACCAAAAAAATAAGACAAAATGACACAATTGAACATTCATTTATTATTAATGGCAGAATCGAGCATAACAGTTATACTCATTGGTGTAATCATACTCGGTTTCATCCTGATTGCATCAATGATTAAGGTTGTTCCCCAGAGAACCGCGATCATTGTGGAAAGGCTTGGTAAGTTTAAGGCAGTATATACGGCTGGATTTCAAATCCTTATCCCTTTCATTGATAAGGTAAGGTACAGGCATACCCTGAAGGAACAGGCAATTGATGTCGCCCCCCAGGTTTGTATAACCCGCGATAACATTGCTGTTGAGGTCGATGGTATCCTTTATCTGCAGGTACTCGATCCCCAGAAGGCCTCGTATGGAATTGACAATTATCGTTTTGCATCAATCCAGATAGCACAGACCACAATGAGAAGCGTGATCGGCAAACTTGAGCTGGACCGTACGTTTGAAGAGCGTGAGTCAATAAATGCAACTATCGTGGATGCTGTTGATAAAGCCAGCGAACCATGGGGAGTAAAAGTAACCCGGTATGAAGTGAAGAATATCTCTCCGCCCCAGAGCATCAGAGATGCCATGGAAAAGCAGATGAGGGCTGAAAGGGAAAAGAGGGCAATCATCGCTGAGTCGGAAGGAACGCGGCAGGCAAAGATAAATGTTGCTGATGGCGATAAGCAGGAGTTCATCCTGAAATCGGAAGGTGAGAAACAAAGACGCATAAACGAAGCTGCAGGACGTGCATCTGAAATCGAACAGGTCGCAACTGCAACGGCGAACGGACTGAGAGCTATCGCTACAGCAATTTCGGAAGACAACGGCCTTAATGCAGTTAACCTGCGTATTGCTGAACAATATCTTAATGCATTCGGGAATCTGGCAAAAACAAATAATACCCTTATCCTTCCTTCAAATCTGTCAGATATTGCCGGCATTGTGGCTACCGCAACATCGGTATTCAACGAAACCAGGGATAAGAAGAAATAATCCACCCGGCTTACCTCCGGAAGAGTGATCAGCTCATCCCGGATAAATTAAAAAACGTATTAAAAAACGTAGTTAACTACGTTTTTTAATACGTTTTTTAATACGTTGATGTCACACTTTTTCATGCTCGGTTCTCCTGATTATCTCATCCTGAAGCTCCCCGCCCAGGTCAGTGAAATAATCGCTGTAACCGGCCACTCTCACAATCAGGTCCCTGTATAATTCCGGATGTTTCTGTGCCTCCCTGAGGGTGGCAGCATTAACTACATTGAACTGGATATGGTGCCCGTCGAGCGCAAAATAGCTTCTTATCAAAGCTGTCAGACAATTATAGCTTTCCTCGTCTTCAAAGATTTGAGGAGAGAATTTCTGGTTAAGTAGAGTTCCGCCGGTACGCAGGTGATCTATCTTTGATGCAGATTTAATAACTGCTGTGGGCCCTTCCTTATCGGCGCCCTGAGCCGGAGAGATGCCTTCCGACAATGGTTTGTGAGCATTTCGTCCATCAGGAGTGGCGCCTGTTACACTTCCGAAATAAATATGTGATGTAGTGGGCAGCATATTAATACGGTGAACTCCTCCCCGCGAATCCGGCCTGCCATTGACTGCATCATAATATATCTCAAAAACCGATACAGCCTGCTGATCAGCATAATCATCATCATTGCCGTATTTGGGAGTTTCAAAGATTAGGTCATGCTGTATTTCTTCATTCCCTTCAAAATCAGCATCAAGAGCAGCCTTAAGCTGAGACCATGTATATCTCTTCCTGTCATAAATATTAAATCTGACGGAGGTCAGAATATCTGCTATGCTTCCCAGCCCTACTCCCTGTATGTAAGTCGTATTATATCGTGCCCCGCCATTGTTATAATCCTTCCCGTTCGAAATACAATCTTCGACAAGGAGGGAAAGGAAGGGAACCGGCAACCAGTCGGCAAAGATCCGCTGGATAATATTATTTCCCCTGATCTTTATTCCGGTAAAATAATTTACCTGTGCCCTGAAAGCAGACATAAGTGCATCAAAGGTTTGATAATCGGCTGCATATCCTGTCCGTAGACCAATTTGTGTTTTTGTCCTTTCATCAAAACCATCATTCAGGGTGATCTCCAGAATTTTTGGCAGGTTGAAATAACCTGTCAGCCAGTAGGCTTCGGTCCCGAAGGCGCCTGTCTCCACACATCCTGAAGCGCCGCCGTTGCGTGCATCGACAATATTTTTCCCCTGCCGCAGAAGTTCCTGAATTATCGCTTCGGTATTAAAGCATGACGGTTGTCCGAAGCCAGTCCGGATAATATCCAGCGCTTTGTGAACAAACCTGTCGGGATTTTTCCTGCTTATCTGGACCATTGAACTGGGCTGGAGTATCCTCATCTCTTTTATTACATCGAGAAGGATATATGTCATCTCATTAACAGCATCGGTGCCATCGGATTTCACACCTCCCAGGTTGATAAGGCAGAAGTCGGTATATGTACTGCTTTCGGAGGCTGTAACACCCATTTTAGGAGGGGCGGGATGATTATTGAATTTCACCCAGAAACAGCCGAGCAGATCATAAAGGAATGAATCAGTGAGAGATCCCGATTCCTTTTCTTGTTTATAAACCCTCCACAGATGCTGATCGAGGCGGCCGGGATTGAAAGAATCCCATGGATTCAGTTCGGTTATTACTCCGAGATGTATGAACCAGTAATGCTGGAGCATCTCATGAACGGTTTCCGGAGCATTTGCAGGGACCTTCCGGCATACTGCAGCCATCTTCTCAAGTTCGCCCTTCCGTAAAGGATCTGTTTCAATATCAGCAAGCCTCAGCAGTTCATCCGCATAACGGTTCGCATACATTATTATGGCATCACAGGCGATTTCCATCGCCTTGAGCTCTTCGGACTTTTCATAAGCCCCGGGATCATTGAAATAATCAAGCCGGGAAATGGCTTCCTGTATTTCTGCTTTCAGATCCAGGAACCCTGTTCTGAACATTTTGTAACCCAGAACAGTATGTCCGGGTGCCCTTTGCTCCTGGAACTCGGTAAATATTCCGGCATTATATGCATTGTGCCATTCCGGGGTCATCAGTCCCATTATCCGGTCGCGGTTGCTTTTACCTTTCCAGAAAGGAATTATCTCTTCCGCATAGATCCTTTTTGCTTCATCGTCAATCCTGAATGACACTTTCGGCCTTGAATTGAGTACCTCAAGGTCTTCAAGCGAATGAAGACTTATCTCCGGGTATGTGGGGGTTTCTTTGGGTGCCGGACCTCTCTCCCCCACTATCAGTTCGCCATCTCCAATATACAGTTTCTTATTCCTTAGAATGTATTCAAGGGTCTTTGCTCTTTTAACCGGGACCGACAGTTCCCGGGCTTCATCACTTTTATAGAACTGCGTAACGAGAAGCGCTCTTTCTGCCGAAAGCTTTTCGACTGCATTCAGACTTTGTTCCCTTAGTCTACGGACTCTTTCAGAAAGTATCATTTTTCATCACTTATATTATTACTAACCAGTAGTATTTTAAATATTATCAATCCTACAGCTTCTTTTACCCCTAAATCCCCCAAAAGGGGACTTAATGTTCCGGTTACTTAAGGCCTCCCTTGGGGGTATGGGGGGTAAAATCCTCCGAGGGGTTTGGGGGTAAATAACATAAGTTGCCAGAGTATCTTACGAGTTTTTAAATCCATGTTTAATTGTGAATTTCTTATCCTATTATCCCCCAACCTTAACTTTAATTCCGGTTTCCGAAAAATACTCTTTTAAATAACTCATCCTCTCTTTTGATGGAGGTTTTATCGCGCTCAATTTATATGGAATGCCAAGCCTTTCATACTTTGATTGTCCTACCCTGTGGAAGGGAAGCAGATTAATCTTCTTAAGGTTTTCCGACCTGTTTTCGGTCAGGAAATTCCTGATCCTCTCAAGATGATCTTCATCATCATTATATCCCGGTATGACCGGGATCCTTACATACGTATCAGTCCCGCTGTCGAGGATCAGCCTGAAGTTATCCAGTATACGGGCATTTGAGACACCGGTACATTCAACATGTTTCAGGTCATCAAGATGTTTTATATCGAAAAGAAACAGCCGGGTAGTGGGAATTATCATCAGATAGCTCTCAGGAGACGAATATCCTGAGGTATCCACAGCAGTATGATAGCCCTGAGACCTGCATTCTTTAAGGGTTTCGGAAAGGAACTCATACTGCAGGAGCGGTTCACCTCCTGAGAAAGTCACCCCTCCTTTCGATTCATTAATAAAGACCCTGTCCTTTTCGAGTATCCTCATTACCTCACTGACTGAATAATATCGTCCGGCTTCAGCTGGTTTATGGAATTCCCTGTCACCGATTTTGTGTATCTCACCGAATGGTTCGGGATCGGGAGAAATTCCTTCCGGGTTATGGCACCACCAACATGAAAGAGGGCATCCCTTCATGAAAAATGTAACCCTTATCCCCGGTCCGTCGTGGATAGAATATCTTTTAACGCTGAAAATGAGACCTTTCATTACCGGGGTGCAAGTTATCCAGATTAATTCATAAACTTTAACAAGAAACGAGAATTTATTTTGATAAATATATATTTCAACAGAAACCCGAAAATCATTTTTTTACCCAGTTATCAGGGGGATTTGGAGGTTGTTCTACATTTACACACCTATCGGTTTTCTTTCTCCTGCCTCCATCTCTGCAAACCGAAATCCACCCCTAAATCCCCCAGGGGGTTTGGGGGTAATCCCCGGGGCGGAGTAAGCGGAAAAAATAAACTCATGAATAATGCAAGTTATATATTTTTTACCTGTCAATTTAAAAATATTGTCATTCAATAATCGTTACTTTAAACGATATGGATTCCCGGACCTTGAAAATAAACATTCATGATATTATTGTTAATGCCTGATAATCTGATGCTTAACAAACTTTAACATTGATTAACATTACATTAACACAATCTTATGCAACAAAATTGGTTTCTTTGCGTCTATACATTGAAAATAGTCTACATAACGGCCGTTCGGCCAATTCTACGATCAGGTTTATAGTTAATCGCGGAAAGACACTGCCAGGTGTCTTTCCTCTTTTTTATACATCATGTATAATATATTTGACAGTTCAGTTTTTATCATGAAATCCTTTTTGTATTTTGCGACCGAAAAACTTAAATCCCAAGAAAATCATGAAGAAGTTATTTCTGGTCCTGGCAGCAGGGATCTTTTTAATCACAGGATGTAAAAAAGAAATGAAGAGTGACAATCCGTTTTTAAATGAATGGGATACTCCCTTTGAGGTACCTCCCTTCGATCAGATAAAAGCAGCTCATTTCATGCCGGCTTATCTAAAAGCTTTTGAAGAGCAGAAGAATGAGATCAGGGAAATAATAAACAACCCCAAAAAACCAACGTTTGATAATACAATAAAAGCGCTGGAGTATAGCGGGCAACTTCTTACGAAAGTCAGCAGGGTTTTCGGAAGCCTAAATTCAGCCAATACAAATGACTCACTTCAGGCAATTAATATGGAAGTTGCTCCCCTTTCCTCAAAGCACAGGGACGATATCAGTCTCAATGACAGTCTCTTTCAGCGGATCAAGTCGGTATATGAGAATATGGATAAATTGAATCTGACTGAGGAGGAGGAAAAAGTACTTGATGATACCTATAAAAGTTTTGTCAGAAGTGGTGCTGCCTTATCTCCTGAAGATAAGGACAAGCTGAGGAAAATAAACGGGGAGCTTTCGCTTCTTACAGTTAAATTCGGTCAGAATCTCCTGGCCGAAACCAATGATTTCAAACTCATTATTGATAAAAAAGAAGATCTCGACGGGCTTCCCGAAGGAGTAATAGCTCAGTCAGCAGCCATGGCGAAAGGAATGGGTCTCGACGGGAAATGGGTGTTTACGATCCAGTACCCCATAATGGAGCCTTTTCTGAAATATTCTACAAAACGTGATCTGAGAGAAAAGCTTTTCACAGCATATTTCATGAAAGGCGATAATGACAATTCCAGGGATAACAAGGAGATCTGCAGCAGGATAGTGAATCTGAGAGTAGAAAGATCAAAGCTTCTCGGGTATGACAGTTATGCTGATTTTGCTCTTGAAAGGAACATGGCCAAGACACCCGGAAGAGTTTTTGATTTTCTCGGAGAGATCTGGGATGCAGCGCTTCCTGTTGCAAAAGCAGAAGCTGCAGCACAGCAGGAGATAATAAACCGGGAAGGAGGCAAGTTCAAACTTGCTCCATGGGACTGGTGGTATTATACCGAAAAGATCAAAAAAGAAAAATATGACCTGGATGATGAATCGACCCGGCCTTATTTCAAGCTTGATAATGTTATTGAGGGAATGTTCTATGTCGCCAACAGGCTTTACAGGCTTGATTTCAGTGTAAGAAATGATATCCCGAAATATCATCCCGATGTAAAAACATTTGAAGTAAAGCGTGACGGGAAGCATGTGGGAATACTGATGATTGATAATTATCCCCGTCAGTCGAAACGGGGAGGTGCATGGTGTGGCGCTTACAGGGGGCAGAGCCGCGATATCAAAGGGAAAATGATCACCCCGGTCGTTACCATGGTCACCAACTCAACCCCTCCTACGGGAGACAAGCCCTCTCTTCTCACAGCATATGAGGCTGAAACATTGTTCCACGAATTCGGACATGCCCTGCACCAGCTTCTATCAAATTCAACATATCCCGGTGTATCAGGAACATCTGTTCCGCGCGATTTCGTTGAGCTCCCTTCACAGATAATGGAACACTGGGTATTCGAACCTGAAGTACTGAAAGTATATGCTAAACATTACCAGACCGGAGAAGTAATTCCGGCTGATCTTGTAGAAAAACTTGATAAAGCAGGTAAATTCAATACCGGCTTTGAGACAGTTGAATTTCTGGCAGCTGCCCTGCTGGATATGGAATATCACAGCCTCAAAGAACCAGCAACCCTTGATATCAGGGAATATGAGAAACAGGTACTTGACAAATACGGATTAATACCTGAAATAAAGCCAAGATACAGAACGACTTATTTCAACCATTCCATGTCGGGAGGTTATGCAGCAGGATATTACAGCTATTACTGGAGCGAAATGCTTGATGCTGATGCATTCCAGGCATTTAAGGAGACCGGAGACATATTCAACAGGGAAGTCGCTTCGAAATTTGAGAACGAAATACTCTCAAAGGGCGGCACAAGGGATCCTGTGAAGATGTATGTGGCCTTCAGAGGTAAAGAGCCCGGAATAGATGCCCTTCTGATCAACAGGGGACTGAAGACTGTACAATAAGTTTATAAGCCGTTTATTTTATAAGAATACTTAACTCCTTGTACTCCTTTATGTTCCTTTGTGATAACCTTTGTGATCCTACTATATAACTCACCCCTAAATCCCTGCCTGCGCTGTCGCTTCGGCAGGACTTTTGAGTCTGAGCACCCCCCTGGGGGCAAGGGGTGGCAAGAAGGGCAGGAGCTATTATAGCTGATGTTCCTGAGTTCTCTAAGGTTGCACACTATGTGGTAAAATGAATAATTTATATTCCCGAAATGAGAAAAATTTCATCCTTTATTATTATAGCCGTACTTTATTCATGTACTGCTCAAACCTTTTCACAGGACAACGCTGAAACTAAACTTCTTGAACAGTTTCATCGGATAACCAGTGAAGAAATGATGAGCTGGGTTGAAAAGTTATGTTCTCCGGAATACAAAGGCAGGCTGACAGGTACTCCGGGATATATGGCATCAGCCGAATGGGTTGCCGGAATGTTCAGGGAATGGGGTATTAAACCGGCAGGTAACGATGGAAGCTTTTTCCAATGGTTCGACCATCCTTATACTGTTGTGAACGATATCGGAAGCCTGTCAATGAAGATCACTCTTGCTGACGGTTCTTCAATTATCAAGAATTACACCTATCCCGATGAATATTACCCGGGTATGAATTCGGGAAACGGTGAGATATCTGCGGAAGTTGTTTTCGCAGGTTTCGGTGTAACTGCTCCTGAACTGAACTATGACGATTATAAGGGGATTGATGTTAAGGGAAAGATAGTCCTCGTAAACCGTGATGTACCCCATACTGATCCCCGGAATCCCGAATACCAGAAATGGGTCAAATACTGCTATCACCAGTACAAGCTTGAAAATGCAGTAAAGCACGGAGCTTCGGGATTTTTATATATTGATGGAGCATCAGCCAATCCAAATATCTCATATGATCCTTCAATAATTGTAGCAGGTATCGGACCGGAACCTCTGTCGGATATTTTTGCCGGACTAAAGACCGATAACCAGACCCTGTTATCGCAGATGAGGAAGACCTTCAAACCAGCCTCTTTCAACACAAAGAAAGTGATGACAATAAAGGCAAATACAACCCGTGTACCTGATGGGAAAGCATGTAATGTTGTAGGGATCATTGAGGGAACAGATCCAGTTCTGAAAAACGAATCGATAATTATAGGTGCACATCTTGATGCTGTCGGCCAGGCCGGTAAAATTGTTAACGGAGCTCTCGATAATGCAAGCGGTGTTGTTAATATTATGGGAGCCGCAAAGGCCATGGCCAGGTCGGGGATACAGCTAAAAAGATCTGTGGTATTTGTTTTGTTCGGAGGTGAGGAAAATGGATTGATCGGCAGCAGGTTATATGCAAATAATCCGGTACTTCCAAAAGAAAAGACAGTTACATTTATCAATCTTGATATGGTGGGTAACGGTACAGGATTATCTGTCAACGCTTCTTCTCCATATAAAAACCTGCTGAAGTATTTTGAGGATGCTAATGCCTCGTATATCCATCGTCCGTTCCGTGGATCTGCACCTGAACCAATGCAGTATTACGGCCGCCCGAGAAGCGATTCTTTTAATTTCAGCTCCATTGGGTACCGGACAATGTCAATCGGTACTACAGGAGCTTATAAAAAAGTCTGGTATCACCTTCCCGGAGATGACCCTGATGCAGTGACAATAGATATTATGCAGGATGCTGCAAGGATGATTTATATTGCTCTTACGGCGATGGCAAACGATACATCCCTCGCCTTCTGAGATGAAAATGACAATTATCACTTTCGCAGGGAGTATAAACAGAATTTCATAAGATTGCGCACATGATAAGAGATATTTTAAAAATAAATGAAGAACTCTGTACTGGTTGCGGATTATGTGTTCCCAACTGTCATGAGGGAGCTCTTCAGGTTATTGACGGTAAAGTAAGGCTTGTAAGCGAACTGATGTGCGACGGACTGGGCGCCTGCATCGGATATTGTCCCGAGGGAGCCATTACTATCGAAAAAAGGGAAGCAGAACCATATGATGAGGTCAGGGTTATTGAACAGATGGTAAGTAAGGGAAGGAACACAATTGCCGCACATCTGAAACATCTTAAGGATCATGGCGAAACAGGTTATCTGAAGGAAGGGGTCGGATACCTGAAGCAAAACAGGACAGGGCTTGGCTTTGATATGGATGCGCTTCTTGAAGAGGTACATAACAGCGGCCGTAAAGAAGAGGAACCTGTGGTGCAACATCAACACTCACATTCACAAGCTCACAAAAGCAGCGGTTGTCCAGGATCAAAAGAGAGGGTTCTGGAAAAACCGACAGCTGCGACAACGGGTATCTACGGCGAAACCTCACAATCCGAGCTACGTCACTGGCCTGTTCAGATGCATCTGATCAATCCCAATGCTTCATATTTCCAGGGAGCAGACCTTCTTGCAGCTGCAGATTGTGTAGCTTATTCAACCGGGTCTTTCCACAGCAGGTTCCTGAAGGGTAAATCACTTGTGATCGCCTGCCCTAAACTTGACAGAAATACTGAAATCTATGTAGAAAAGCTGAAAGCCCTCATCGACATTGCCAGAGTCAACACGATAACTGTAATGATGATGGAGGTACCGTGCTGCGGGGGACTATTGCAGATGATAAAAGCAGCGTCAGCAGCAGCTGCAATAAAAGTCCCTGTAAAACAAATGATAGTTGGTATTTCGGGGGAGATTCTAAATGAAGAATGGATTTAGATTTTTATTCATGGGTGTGGTAAAAAATTTCTGTTAATCAGTCTAAATGCTTATACCAATGAAGGTATTTAATATGATAATGATCAGGAATTTGACGATGCCTCTGGATAAGAAAGAAAGAAAAGCATATATTTAAACCTTCATTTTTTTACAATTGTATTTTAGGTTATTCAGGGGTTAAACAATTAATAAAAAGCGGATTATGGCAAATAATTCTAAACATTTCAGTACGGATGGACGGAAAATAATGCTGGGGTTGGATATCGGATCTGTTTCGCTGAATACGGTACTGCTTGATGAAAAATACAATGTAGTTGAAAATTACTATGATTATGTTCATGGTAAACCCTTTCATGTTCTTAATGAACGGCTTAAATCACTTTCTGAAAAGTATCCTGCAGGATCGCTAAGCGGCATTGCAATAACCGGTACCGGAGGGAAGCTGGCAACAGAACTCATCGGAGGTGTTTTTGTAAATGAGATAATTGCACAGGCCACATCCTGCGGCAGGCTTTATCCCGAAGTAAAGACTGTTATCGAGATCGGAGGAGAAGATTCAAAGCTTATTATACTTGAGAAAGATCCTGCGGGTGGTCCGTCAAAACTTGTCGATTTCGAGATGAACAGCATCTGCGCAGCAGGTACCGGATCATTTCTTGATCAGCAGGCACGCAGGATAGGTGTACCCATTGAAAAAGAATTCGGGGAGATGGCTCTCAGATCTGAAAATCCTCCCAGAATCGCAGGCCGTTGCAGTGTTTTCGCCAAGAGCGATATGATACACCACCAGCAGATAGCCACTCCGCTTCACGATATTGTTGCAGGATTATGCTTCGCCCTTGCAAGGAATTTCCGAAGCAACGTGGGGAAAAGCAAGGAATTCAATAAACCGGTCATCTTTTCCGGTGGAGTTGCAGCAAATATAGGAATGATAAGAGCCTTCAGAGAAGTGCTGGAACTGAAAGAGGATGAACTTATCATCCCGCAATATCATGCATCTATGGGAGCTATCGGAGCCGTTATGTATGCTCATTCAAATAAACTTGAAATGAACAGCTTCCCCGGACTCGGTAATCTTGAGAAATACCTTTCAGATACCACCTCGGCCTTTGCCAGCCTTCCGAAATTAAAGGAATCCGAAGCAGTATATGATAAGGCAGTCAATTTTAAAAAGAACGGAAATGAGAGACTTCCGGTCTATCTGGGAATAGATGTGGGCTCACTGAGTACCAATGTTGTTCTTATCGATAAAGATCATAATGTAATATCCCGCAGATACCTTCCCACTGCCGGCAAACCCCTTGAAGCTATCCAGAAAGGTTTAACAGAGATCTATGATGAAGTGGGTGAAGCTGTTGAGGTCATCGGCGCCGGAACCACAGGCTCGGGCCGCTATTTAACGGGGGATTTCATCGGAGCCGATACGATCCAGAATGAGATAACAGCACAGGCTACCGCAGCTATCGATTATGATCCTACCGTTGATACAATATTTGAAATCGGCGGACAGGATTCAAAATACATAAGCATAGAAAACGGCGTTGTTACCGATTTTGAAATGAACAAGGTTTGTGCTGCCGGTACCGGATCATTCCTTGAAGAACAGGCTGAAAAACTGAATATAAACATTGTCGGGGAATTCGGGAAAATGGCACTCGACTCGGAGAATCCGGTTAAGCTGGGCGACAGGTGTACGGTTTTCATGGAATCGGATCTGAATTCATTCATGCAAAAAGGCGCCAGAAATGATAATCTTGTCGGCGGACTTGCATATTCGATAGTTTACAATTACCTGCAGAAAGTTGTTGCAGACCGGAGGGTTGGAAATAAAATATTCTTCCAGGGAGGAGTCACGAATAACAAAGCCGTTGTTGCCGCTTTCGAATATGTAACCGGAAAGAAAATTACTATTCCTCCTCATTTCGATGTTACCGGAGCTATCGGCGCCGCTATTCTGGCACAGAGGGCGATGAAACCTGAACAAAAGACGACTTTCAAGGGCTTCGGGATAAGGAATGCCACATACGATAACAGCAGGTTTACTTGCCAGGCATGTACAAACCATTGCGAGATCAGACGGGTAAAGATCGCAGGTGAGCAGAAGTCCCTGTTCTACGGAGGAAGATGCGAGAAATATGAGACTGACGGACGGAAGAAAGTCGCCAATAATATCCCTAATCTCTTTACAATAAGGACCGAAATGCTGATGGAGGGATATAATGAGAATGAACCCAGAACAAAACCCACTATAGGAATACCCCGTGCCCTGATGGTATTCTACCAGCAGTTCCCCTTCTGGAGGCACTTCTTCGAGCAGATCGGATTTCAGGTGGTCATTTCCAGAGAATCAGATAAAGCGCTGATGACCCAGTCCATCGAAACAATCACCACCGAAACCTGCCTCCCGGTCGAACTTATGCACGGGCACGTAATTGACCTCATCGAAAAAAATGTCGATTATATCTTCCTGCCATTCATAGTTAACGCAAAATTCCGCGGCTATGAGAAAACATTCAACTGTAACTGTCCATGGGTACAGACCTACCCCTTCATGATTAAGGCAGCACTCAGGGGCAAGATCGACGAATCAAAGCTTCTGGTTCCCACTCTTCATTTCAGGTTCTTTGAAAGCGCCCTTGTGAAAGAGATGATGGCATATTTCAGCCAGAAATTCGGGATAAGCAGGAAACAGATCAGGGAAGCTGTTTATTATGCTGATAACATCCAGACAATGTTTGAAAAACGACTTGTCGATTACGGAAAGAATGTTTTCAATAATATCCCGAAGAACTGCCGTCCGGTCGTTCTTCTCGGAAAACCATATAACAGTACAGATCCGCATCTGAACCTGGGACTTGTCGAAAAGCTTATCGCACAGAATGTTATGCCTATCCCCGTGGATATGCTCGATCTTACACCATATAATATCTTTAAGAATTACAGGAATATGTACTGGCCCAATGGCCAGAAGATCATTGCTGCCGCCCAGCATGTGGCGCAGACAGATGGTCTTTATGCAGTTTATCTGAGCAATTTCAGGTGCGGACCCGATTCATTTATATGGCATTATGTTACCGAAGAACTGAAAGGCAAGCCTTTCCTTCATCTTGAAGTTGATGAACATTCCGCAGATGCGGGTATGGTCACACGTATCGAAGCATTCCTCGACAGCCTGAAAGGTTCCGAACAGAACGAAAAAAGAAATGTTGAAATATTCAGGCCCAGACCAAGTCCGCCTTCTCCTCCGAAAGACAGGGTGTTGTATTTCCCCTATATGAACGACGGAGCTTACCTTCTGGCTGCAGCTACACGGAGTATAGGTGTGCAATCTGAAGTACTTCCCAAGCAGACAGATGAAGATATTGCCATCGGACGTAAGTACACATCCTCCAAGGAGTGTTTCCCGATGATATGTGTAACCGGCAGTTTTGTAAAGAAACTTCAGGAACCGGGAGCAGATCCTTCTAAGATGAGCTTCTTTATGCCCGATCATAACGGCCCATGCAGATTCGGTCAGTATAACCATTTTCACAGGATACTTTTTGACAGGCTTGGGTATAAGGATGCTGAAATAATAACACCCTCCAATGATACATCATATGAGGATTTAGCGGGGGAACACGGGCAGAAATTCAGGATAAATGCATGGAAGGGATTTATTGTGGCGGATTTCCTGAGAAAGATCTACAGGGAAACCAGACCGTATGAGATAAATAAAGGAGATGCAGATCGTCTGTATGAGAAATCCCTTAAAAGGCTTGAAATATGTATTGAAAAGGGAACCAAAGGATTACACAAGCTGCTTTCAGAAATAACCCGTGAGTTCCTTGCAATACCTGTTGAGAAGAGTGTGCGTAAACCGGTTGTTGCTGTCATTGGTGAAATTTATATGCGCGATAATGCCGGTTGTAACGGGAACATTGCCAACCGTCTAGAGGATCTGGGTCTGGAGGTGGTTATTGGTCCGTTCTCGGAGTGGATCTATTATTCCACTCACCGTTTTACCCGTGATAGTAAATGGAAAAGAGATACCAAAGGGATCATCAAATCCAAAATACAGGGATTCGGACAGGATGTAATTGCCGGTTCCCTCCTGAAGAATATCAAGAAATTCACTGATCATCAGAAGGATGTATCGCTCCATGATATGCTTAATCTCTGCAATACATATGTCGACCAGTATTATGACGGTGATCCGCCAATAGCAATGGGGACATCCGTTGCGCTCACAAAGAGAGGTGTGTCAGGACTGGCTGCAATACTGCCATTTACCTGTATGCCTGGTACGCTGGTTTCAGCAGTAAGCGATTCATTCAGGAAGGATCATAATAATATCCCGTTCATAAATCTTGCATACGACGGGCAGGATACTGTTTCACTCGACACAAGGCTTCAGGCATTTGCGTTCCAGGTGAAGGAGTACGCGGCTTCGATGGCGGCGGTGGCGGTGGAAGTCGAGGCGTAAATCGTTTCCCCTCCTTTTGAAGGAGGGGAAACTTTTGTCTCCAAAACTCTTTTGGTAACAGTTATAAGGAAGAAATAGCAGGCTTCAGAGCGTATATATTACTTCTTCATGGTATTATACCATTCAGGATTATTCAGGAATTCAGTAACAAAGTAACCTTATTGAATAGTGTACGGACTTTCAGAGCCGGATCTCCTTCGCCTAGGGTTTCGATGGGCAGATATCCCTTATAACCACATTGTTTTACTATATCTCTTATTTTCGAATAATCAGTATCAACCTGTTCCTCATTAATGAAGACCTTTTCCTTGAGCTGCCAGGAGATTGCATATTTTGCATTATCAGCAATTTCAGAATATGGATCGGAAACATGATAGCTTCCTATATC
>JAKQPD010000416.1 GCA_029564935.1 Bacteroidota bacterium | reverse complement strand
ACCATTTATCGGGAGAAAGAACCGGAGTTCCTCCAAGCTGGACAATTCTAGTAGCAAGAAGTTCAGCATGGGTCAGTTCTTCTGTAGCGTGAAGTGTAAGTTCTGCGATAACCGCATCCTTCATCGGTCCCTTTACCACTTTGGCGCCGATCCAGTACTGATAATAAGCCAGCCATTCATCGGCCAGAGCTTTGTTGAGGAGATTGAGCAAATCGTCAACATCCATTTTTACAATTGATCTTCCAATTTCTGCCATGATAGTTAAGTTTAGATTTATACTGATAATTTACAAATTAATTTCTGTTTTTATCGTTGAATTTTCCTGTGATCTGTAATTTGAAGTCCAGAACTGTGAAATCAGGTATTCTTTTACGGGAGAAATAATCACTTATTATTTTATTCAATTCATCATCATAATAATCTTCGATGCGTTCCGAGTCGTTTGAATACAGATGGTGATGTTTTTCCAGAACTGCATCATACCTTAATATTTCGTTTTCGGTAGTTACTTTTTTTACAATACCTTTCTGTACGAAGGTTTCCAGTATTTTATAGACAGTCCCGATAGGAATATTAGGGTAATTTATTCTGAGGTAGCGGGTTATATAGTCAGCTGTAGGGTGGTTCCGGAGGTTCAGAACGACTTCGAGTACGGCGGTTCTCTGCGGAGTTACTTTAAGACCGTTTTCAGTAAGAATTCTTATTACATCCTTGTTTGCCATGGCTGTCTGAATATATTAAACCTGTCTCCCGTTTTTTATGCGGCTTATTTTATTCTCAGATAAAAATTATTCTCATATAATATTGATTATCAAAAAATAGATATTCTTAAGTGATAATGTATATTAAATAAGAATCATTCTCATCTAAGAATGCGTAAAAATAAGAATAATCCGGATAGTAAAAAATTTATTTGGGAAATTTTATTGAAAAACAGATGGTAATCCGTATTCCGCATATTTTCAATTGGTTATCTGGAAGTTGGCAGTAGGCAGTAGGCAGTTGGCAGTTGGCAGTAGGCAGTTGGCAGTACTTTAATCTCTCAGACTTTTAGTCCTGTCTCGTCTTGCCTCACCCCTCACGCCTCACGCCTCACGCCTCACGCCTCACGCCTCACGCCTCATACCTCGCGCCTCACCCCTCACGCCTCACGCCTCACGCCTCACGCCTCACGCCTCATACCTCACGCCTCACTCTCTACCGATGCTTCCTCCTCGTCGTAGTGATAACCAGATTCGCAAAATCCCCTCCTGAATTATTACCTGCCCATAGGCCTATCTTCCCTGTTCTCCTGCCATTTAATTTCATTATGCTGATACAGGGTATATCACTACCGTTTACATAAACATTAACATCAGGATACTGAACAACAATCTTCACATGAAACCACTCATCACCGACGGGAGCAGGCATTATCTCTTTTTCAAATTTTCCGGCATATTCTTCCCTCAGAACCTGCCATGTAAAATCAGGATGGGAGATATATTGAATTGCATGAGACTTTTTAACACTATCTGAAACCTGAAAATTGAAGGGACGGAAATAAACTGCATCCAGAGTATCGCTGCCCGATCCATGGAATGCAATACCTGCAAAGCTTTCCTGAAAAATATCCTTACCCCTTATATCGATCTCAATGGTGCCATCTGAAAATTCCACACCCTTTATCCAGGCAATTCCATCACCTGAATTCTTTGATAACCTGACAGCTTTCTTATCATCTTCATAAAACCATGAAAGTTGCCTGTTGAAGGTCTCAAACTGGTTCTTTTTGCAAAGATCCGCAAGATCATACCTGACAGAGAAAGTCTGTCCTTCCAGCGGTAAAATACTTATAAGCCATAAAAAGATTCCCGGAAAAAATCTGAAGATAGGTTTAGTGTTCATAATAATTAAATAAAACCGTTTAATCCGAATAGGGGTGAAATTGTTACCCTCCGAAATGCACTTTTTTTTCAGTTTCATGAAAAATTTTTAAATTTGGATTCATTTTACTGTCAGGGCTACTGTTTGTGAAATCCTATTCAGATAACGAGATCATTGAATGCCTGCGTAACCGGCAAAGTTATGTGGTGAGCTATCTTTCCGACCGTTATCTGCCCATGATCAGGCTTATGATTATCCGCCTGGGCGGGACAGATGAAGATGCAAGGGATATTTTCCAGGACGGATTGATGATAATAATTGAAAATATTGATAAAAAGGAATTTGCATTAACCTGTAAATTCCGGACATTTCTTTATTGTATATGTGAAAAGCTCTGGGGAGATATTCTTGTTAAAAGGAAGGCAGTTGCCAACTACATGAGACGAAGGCTTGATGAAAGAGAAGCCGGAGATTTCACCGATGTGATAGATGATAAATTATATGAGGATATTTTCAGGAGTGTTTTTGAATCACTCGAGCCCTCATATAAAAGGATACTTTCGCTTTACTGGGAAGAGATGTCTCCACAGGAAATAGCCGATAAGCTTGGTCTGACCTATGGTTATGTGAGGAAGAAAAAATCTGAAGCACAGGCTGAACTTGTAAGGCTGGTTAAGAGTCATCCCGATTACAGGAGGATTGCAGGCGAAGAAGTATTAACCGATAATCACTTGTCGTCATCAAAAAAGATATTACATTCAGGTAAATGATTGGCTGAGGATGAAAAAATCAGATGAAAACAGTAATCAGAAGCTAAGAGCATCAGGGGCGTGGGAAGATGATCATTTGCCATCTTCTGAAGATGAACAGCTTCTTGAAAGGATCAGCAATTTTTTCAGGGCGGAAAAGGATATTGAAGAGGTTATGAGTGATCCTTTACGTGAAGAAATCTGTGATCGGGCAGTATCAATGGTATCAGAGTTTGCCGGAAGAGGATCACATAATGACGAGATCAGGAATTTTGTTCAGGACAATCTTTTAAAAGATGATAATGGCAAATCTTTAAATGAGGAAATCAGACAAATCAAACAGGAGATAAAGGATTCGGATGTTGAGAGTATTTCAGCAGCCTGGGTTAAGGAGTGGCATGAGCGGAAGCAGAAAGAAACGGATATCAAATCCCGTGAAATAAGAGATTTTGTGACCACTTCCTTTCAGAATGAGAGCAGTAGTCAGATAATCAATAATGAGCCTGTCAAATCACAGAAGAATAAAACCAGGATTATAAGGTATACATCAATAGCAGCTGCTGCGATTCTTGCGTTTGTTTTCCTTGTCAGGTATTTTATCCCGTCAGGGAAGCCGGACAGTATTTTCAGCAGGTATTATGAACCCTATTATGCAGCGTCTCTGGTAACACGAAGTTCTGTTTCCGGTGGTAATGAAAACCTGGACACAGCCCTTGAAAGCTATAAGAGCGGTAATTATCAGCTGGCTGCTGTTGAATTCTCAGATGCTCTGCTTGAGGAGCCTGAATCGGATCTGCCGGGGTTTTATCTTGGCGTTACATTTATTGAGCTTGAAAATTATGACCGGGCAGTACGGTTGCTTGAACCGATTGCCGGCCGGCCGGGGGAATTCAATAAAGATGCAAAATGGTATCTCGGACTTGTGTGGCTGAAGTCTGGTGACCGGGAAAAAGCTATACGGAGCTTTGAATATCTAGCCGGCGATCCGGGTTTTTATAAAAAACGGTCGGAAAAAATCCTTCGTCTCCTTAAAAAGCAATAAACAAAGCCGGTTCCACAAATCAGGGTGACAGTCAGCAGCAGGATACTCCGATTATTTGAAATGGGATCGGTGTTCCCCATAATTTCATAGGCTGCCCAGTAATAAGGACCTGCAAATGCCGGAGGGATCTCCTTAAGGTAATCAAGTTTCGAGAGGCGCAGGGCTTCATCTTTCTTTTTTCCCGATGATAGATAATTATAAAATCTTGTCATAATAATTGCACTTGTTTCATCATTGACCTCCCAGGCAGTCCTTACAACCGATGATGCACCTGCAAGTGTGAATCCGCGGGCAAGACTCATCACCCCCTCTCCGTGGTAAAGTATACCCTTGCCTGAATTACAGGCGCTCAGGACTACCATAGGGGACCTGATCTCTGCAACACTGATCTCATAATTATACAGTTTTCCATCCGACACTGAATCTGTCCGGGTATCGAAGAGGAGATATGAATATTTTGAATTCACTGTATCGGATATGCCATGCATTGCCAGATGAAAAATTACAGGTTCATGGATAACATTTAAGAAATTTGTTTCAGAAGCAAGGGCACCCGGGAAATTCTTCCCCCTGAAATATCTGAATATGGATTCAATCTCATCTGCTGCTCCCGGCAGCTTAACTGCTGATCTCCGGTTTGCCTCCTGATCAGGATAATCAGGGTGAAAAGCAAATACCTTCCTTGTTTTGCTTTTACCTGCTCTTGTATATTTAAGCATTGACGACGAATAGGAAAAGGATATTGTATAATCATATACCAGGTAGTGTACCCCGTCCCAGTCTTTCCTGGTGTAAACCGGTTCATTAACAAGGAAGGCATCAAACGGGAGCCGGCCGATCTCATCATCCGGGATAATTATAAGTCTTTTCCCGGCAAAATAGCTTTCTGCCGGTTTGATCAGGTTTAAATACATATAATGCAGTGCATCTGCCTGACCGGGAAATGTGCCCGGAGAGTGACCGTATTGATACTTATTCAGTATCTGTGCATAAGCCGAGAAAGATGTATCGGGATTCAGTTTAAGACATTTCAATATATTTCTGGTTATAATAAAGATATACAGGTCCCGGTGTCCGTCAGTATGCTGATTTGAAATCATGTAGTCGAGGATCGTTTCATCGCGGTCAAGCTTCTTACGGATTTCATCCAGGCGGGGAGTTTCAGTTTTCCCGAGCAGATCATTATATCCGGGATAAGTAGCTTTTATATAGACGCTTAGCCTCTCCATATTTCTGTTCATTTCAAATACAGCGTCCTTCCACTTTGAAATTTTTTTATTATCTGGAAGCGCTTTGATCGATTCGTCCATAATAAGTTTGTTGTATGCAGCAATATTTGAAGCAATATTGCTCCGGAGTCTGCTCAGGGAATCAGGCATACCTGTTGTCAGATAGAAGTCATTTTCCCTGATTTCGTTCCTCAGGATGGCTGCTTTTGAATTCATTGCTATCCCGTACATTTTCTCCTCCAGTGATCGCTCACCCGTTAAAGCATACAAAGCACCTGCATTGTTGATTGCGGTGATGGATGTCTCCTTTTCATTTTCGGAAAGATAGATACGGCTTTCTTCTGTGAGATAGCTGTTCCTTATCCTTTCTGTGAGCAGGAGGGCCAGTTCAATAGTTTCCAGGCTTTTTCTCATGGTCTGAACTTTAAGATCCTCATCACTTTGTTGTGCAGCAAGTAGTTCGAGAGCTTTTGATTTACTTTTCAGATTGTCAAGCAATCTGATGTCGAACAGAACGGAATCGATGTCGGGATTTGAATTAATATCAGGATCATCGAAATCGTTCACCACTGCGATAAGCGATTTCTGATAATGATCCGCTGCACTTTTGTAGTCAGCCAGTTTAACAAAATGATCTCCTATATGCTTGTATGCAAGTGAAACCAGCGGGTGCTTATTCCCGTAATTTATACGGCTGATATAAAG
>JAKQPD010000320.1 GCA_029564935.1 Bacteroidota bacterium | reverse complement strand
GTCCTGATCAGTCATCCACCCCTGAGTATCGAGATGAGAATAGTTAACCTGCACACCGCTTATACCTTTGCTGTGCAATTCCCGCAGTTGTTCTTTCAGCCTGTCACTGTTAAGAGTATCTCCCGACCACCACCAGAAAGGTATTTCACCATAACCCGGAGGAGGATCTTTAAAGCCGGGAAGGACATCCAGTTTGCTGTCACTTACAGGCCAGCCCGGCGCTTTTTCTTTTTTACCACATGAGCAGGAGCAGATCAGGATAATAATTACAAGGGTTAGTGCTCTTGACGTCATAAAACAGATTAAATATTTCAGTATTTACAATTATAGCTAATGTCTCAATTATCTGGATGAAGTGGAAACTTTTATTACAACTGCCTCTTTTTCTGCAAGGGGTGTCCTCAAACCAGCCGGAATTGACACCATTAATATATCATCAAATTTCTGATAATTCAGGTTTTGTTTTGATTCGATAAGGCTTATTTTCAATTTCCCCGGAAGCTTTGTCCTTACCATAACGTGAGAGGGAAGCTGTTTTTCATCTTTGGCGGGCATATAAATTGCATAGATAGTATTGTCGCCTTTTGCTATATATGCCACTTTCCCTTCTGAATATGGTTCAACTGGAGTGGTCTCAAATATCGCCTCACCGTTTGCTTCGAGCCATTTGCCCATCTTTGCAAGGTTTTCGATAACGGCAGGTTCATATTCACCTTTGCCGTTGGGACCTATCCCAAGAAGAAGATTGCCTCCTTTTGCAATAATATTAACAAGTAATTGAACGCATTCTTTGGATGTCTTATACCTGTCATTTTTCACCCAGCCCCATGCATTTCCCATGGTGATGCAGCTTTCCCATGGAACCGGAAGCGCTTTCGCCGGGATGTTCTGCTCAGGAGTGAGATAATTCTCATATTCACCCTGTACCCAGCGGTCAACAACGAGCATCCCGGGCTGTTTTGCACGTGCCCTTTCAGCAATAAGCTTCATATTTAAATCCATATCATGAGGATAGGTACAAAATTCTGCCACCTTTTCCGTTATGGCTGATTTAGGCAGCACCCAGCATCCGTCAAGCCAGAGTATATCCACTTTCCCGTATTCAGTGGTTATTTCATTGATCTGGTTCTGAGTGTATTCAACGAATTTCTGCCATCTGTCAGGATGTTTTGTTATGTCATAGGAAGGATTCCTGTCCTTGGGTGGATAGTAAGGCCACCAGAAATATGGTGTCGTCCAGTCCGGCTTTGAAAAATATACCCCGACTGACATACCGGTTTTGCGGGTTGCATCCAGGACTTCCTTCAGGACATTCGATTTTGGATTTGATGAGAAAGGACAACCCTTATCAGTCACCTTAAAATCAGTGTATTTAGTATCAAACAAACAAAATCCGTCGTGATGCTTTGAAGAATAGATCATATATTTTGCACCTGAACTTTTAAATATCGCAGCCCATTTCTCAGGATCAAAATTTACAGGATTGAATCTCGATTTTGTGTTACGGTAATTTGTGGCATATTCATAATAGTTATCCACCGGGCGTCTGACCCAATCTTCGGGACAGAGTCCCCACGATTCGACTGTTCCTAATTCGGAATAGAGTCCCATGTGGATCAGAAGTCCGAATTTATATCCCTGCCATTTCTTAAGATTTTCAAGAACAGCAGGGTCTTTCGGCCAGACATAGGTATCCGGGCCGGTTTGTGAATTAAGACTTCCTGTTTTAATGAACAGGCACAACAAAATTATTATCAGGGTTTTGTTTTTCATAGATTTTCCAAATTCAGGTATGTTTTTCTCAATTATTTGA
>JAKQPD010000412.1 GCA_029564935.1 Bacteroidota bacterium | reverse complement strand
AGTTGCAGATAACGTTTTCATAGCTAAATACATTTTTAGAAAATAAATACGATCTCAAAAATTTCTTTAAAAAGGTTTAATCATTTTTCCGTTTAATCCGGATAGGGTCGAAATTGTTACCCTCATTTTTGGACTTTTTTTCAAAAATTTTTTAATGGATGTGAAAGGCGTTGATAATATGCATTTTATGAAAGAGACTGGATCCGGCAATAAATACCTTTAATTGAAAAAGTTCCCGGATCAATTCTTGTATTAACCTTAACCTGCTAATGACAACTTTCATACTTTGCTTATATTGATATATTTGCAAATGGTTTTCTGTATTCAATGTAAGTTCTTATAGAACCAGGATCCTGGTCTCTTGCTATGAAAGAGCTGAAGGTGAATAACCCCCCTCCGGGGTTAATCTTAAATGACAACCTGGTAATCATAAATAAAATGCCTCTACTGAGTTAGTTGTCATAATGTCTGGAATGCAAAAATTCTTGAATCAGGAATTATGGCTCTTTGAATGTATTAAAGTCATTATTGTCGGGCAGGATTCTTCACTTCACTTCGTTACGTTCAGAATGACAGTCATTTGTCTTAAGGGAGTGGAGGGAAGCCGGGGCGTTTTGAATAAAATATGATCCATGACGGAAAGATAAGGCAAAACGCCCCGGCTTCCCTCCACTCCTCTACCTAAAATGCACTGTCATTCCGAATGAAGCAAACCTTCACTTTGTTCAGGTTTGCGAAATGAGGAATCTCCTTCGTGTTTAACCTTTTTGATAGAGCGTAGTCATACCCCTGGGTTGCAAAATTTTTTAAAACGGACTACAAATGTCAGACCGGTCTTTCAGCTTTCTCCCTTTAGGGCCGGGGTAAAAAAGCTGAAAGATACAGAAGCTTTAACCCGACTATTGAACAATCCGCCGGTTCTTATCCACCCATCTTGTCAGATCAATGAACATCTCCACCGATAACTGTTCGGGTCTCAGATCAAAGAACGGGCAATCCTCATTCTGAAGATCAAATGCCGATCTGATAGAGTTCCTCAGTTTCTTGCGACGCTGGGCAAATCCTGCCTTCACAACCCGTGTAAAAAACGCTTCATCAACACCAATATCCTTTACCTCATTCCTGGTGAGGCGGACAACACCCGATTTTACTTTCGGAGGAGGTGAAAATACATGTTCCGGAACAGTAAAAAGATATTCAGTTTTGTAAAATACCTGAAGAAGTACGCTCAGAATGCCATAATCCCTCGATCCGGGCCCCGAACAGATCCTTTCGGCAACTTCCTTCTGGAACATTCCGCAAACCTCCACAACCTTATCCCTGCTCTCCAATACCCTGAACAGGATCTGTGATGAAATATTGTATGGGAAATTGCCGGCAATACAAAGACTGCCCTTAAAATATTCTCCTAAATCCATCCTGAGGAAATCACCTCTTATAATCTCACCCAGACCGGGAAATTTTTCTTTCAGGAAATGAACCGATTCATTGTCTATTTCAATGACTTTCAGGTCGGCAAAATTCCTTTCCAGAAGATATTCAGTGAGTATTCCCGTACCCGGACCAATCTCAAGCACTGAATCATATCCATTACCGGTAAGTGATGATACCACTTTACGGGCAATTTCCCTGTCTTTTAGAAAATGCTGACCCAGATTTTTTTTTGGATGAACGCTTACCATTATTTCTTAAACTAACCTGGAACCTGCTTCGCCCACTGAAGCTTTCTTTGACCTCCATAGCTTTAGCGAAGGAAGTAGCGAAGGTGGGGAATCTGGAACCAGCAACCCTTCTAAATCTGCAGCAACTCTCTCCCGAATTTCCGCCAGAACGGAAGCTTGAGCCTCTCAAGCCATACAATGAACCTTTTAAGTACATTGTAGTAGAGTGTCGCGAACAGGAATATTATCATCAGCCAGACAATTATCATATTGAAAACCAGGGTGCTGATCTTAAGATTCCCGATCTGCTTATAAGGGGCATAGAAATGAGCCCTCCCGTGCTTTGATCCGGGTTTCATCAATACGGGATCGGCTTTTTGTATGAACTTATCGTCGGTCTCATATATTCTCCAGGTACTCCTCCGGTTCAGAACTAATTCCGCAAGTCTTTCATTATGATTTTCACTCCGTAATCTTACAAAAGCCTCCTCTCCTATCCGCTGCTCCATGGATCTTTTTACAGAATCAAGCTGAAGAGATGTTTTCCTTTCGTCCGACCTGAACCTTATATTCAGGCTGTCAAGATAAGAAAGAACATAATCACCAATTATATCATTAAATTTCTGATAATTAACACTGGTGATCCATTCTCCGGGCCTGATGCCGGTCATCTGTGATAATTCATCCAGATGGTAATTTAACTTTTTGAAGTTATTCTCAATATATTCTCTGAACTCCGGATTTTTTCCTACCTTCTCGCATTCCTGGACCTTAACCCTGAGCCTCGGGATCAGAAATGATGCATGCCAGTTGTAACTGCTGATGGCCATATCATAATCAAAGAAATTCCTTTCGTACCTGTTGCTTTTGAACTGCTCTACGGTAATAGCCTCATAAGACCACCTTGTAGTCATGATATCACCTATAACCGGGACATAAATTTTTCTGCTGAACGCTTTATGCAGATCGTCAAACTGTATCATGGCGCCTCCAAGGAGAAGCTGGGGAACAAGTAAAAGGGGTATAAGTATATAAATGCTTATGGCCGACCTCATGCCTGCGGAAATATTCAGTCCCAGCAGGTTCCCGAAGCATGCCGTTGAGAACAGGATAAGCCAGTGCCTGAAAAGCATTCCTTTAACTTCGAGTATTGCATTTGCCACAAGTACAAAGGAAAGTGTCTGAATAGCCGACAGAACGAACAAAAAATTGATCTTTGAGAAAAGATAGCTGAGCCTGCTCAGGTTAAGGAATTTTTCTCTTTCCAGTATCTTCCTGTCCCTGAAGATCTCTTCGGCACTTACAGTAAGCCCTATGAAAATCGCCACTGTAATTGACATAAAGAGGAATACCGGATAGTTAATATTATCCGCGAAAAGGTAGGTCTGCTCCTCGCTGTATTTTGATATATATCCGAGTATTAGTGCCAGAAGTGGGGCTTCCAGAAGGTTGATTGTCATATACTGCCTGTCGGCCAGCTTTCTGGTGATATTTCTTTTTATAAATGTTCTGAGCTGTACAGATTTGCGGGGAACCCTGAAGTTGCCGGGGGTCATAGCTACTTTTTCAGGTCTCGGCCTGAGCGACGGCATCATTTTCTTCCGGTATTTTTCATACCATTCTGCCGGACTCACCTGTCTGTCCCTTCCCGGCATACCGTCATTATCAATCACTTTGACCTCGACTATGTGAAGAATATTGTCAGTTTCAATATTTCCGCAACCCGGACATTCGCTTTCAGCTGCATTGGCCTGGGATGTTTCTGTTTTGAAATAGACCAGGGCTTCCACGGGATCGCCGTCGTAGATCATATATCCTCCCTTGTCGAGGATCCACAGACGGTCGAACATTTTTATTATATCGGAAGAAGGCTGATGAATGATTGCAAAAACAAGCTTGCCGTTCAATGCCTGGTTCCTTAGCAGCACCATCACCTTTTCCGAATCGAAAGATGACAAGCCCGATGTGGGTTCATCGACAAACAGAACTTTCGGCTCACGCATCAGTTCCAGGCCTATATTCAGCCTTTTCCTCTGACCTCCGCTGACCTTTTTGTTCAATACATCCCCTACCTGAAGATCCTTTATCTCCAGAAGATCAAGATCCTGAAGGACTTTCTCAACAGTGATGTTAAGCTGTTCTTCCGTGTAATCACCAAAGCATAATCTTGCATTAAAATAAAGGTTCTGGAAAACAGTCAGCTCCTCAATAAGCATGTCATCCTGGGGAACATAGCCGATAAGTCCTTTTATATCCTCTGCATCGGCATGTATGTCATAGCCATTTAAATAAATATTCCCTTCAGTAGGTTTCAGTTTTCCGTGAAGAAGGTTCAGCATCGTTGTTTTTCCGACACCGCTCCCTCCCATCAGCCCTACCATATTGCCCGATTCAACCCTGAAATTCATCTTCTGAACTCCATTGTCGGAGTTCTTAAATGTAAACTGAATATTATGGCCTTCAAATACAACCTTTTCAGAGGATTTTCCGGATATGAACTGCTTGAATATCTTCGAATAATAGATCGGTTCAATGCCCAGACCTTTAATGTTTACACCTCTTTCGAGCAGGTAAGGCCGGCATACAATTATATCACGTCCCTTGAAATAAAGAGTAAGCGGACCATCATATGTAAGAAGAAGGGTTTGAGTACTCTCGATATAAAGGATAATTATATGCCCTTTGAAACCTTTTATCTTAAGGTGACGCCAGCTTTCATAGTTCCTGTAGGCAGATGCGCCGGAAAGTTCGGGATTATCACTTTCAATTATGAGAACACTGTCTGTGGAGATGTCATCAAAGGTCCTGCCAATAATAAATGCCGATACATTATCATATTCCTTCCTGGAAATATTAAATGTTTTTACTACTATGTCGACTATTGTTTTCTCCTGTTCGGAGATCATTCCATCCTCAAATGCAAACTCCATAAGCTGGAGGAAGACTATCATCCTTTCTTCAAGGAACAGTCCCTTTTTGATCTGACGGCAGATATTGGTTATCTGGAATGATATCAGTGAGTTTTCATCTGCCAGTTCGGCCTTATCGACACTTTTCAGTTCATTTGAATAAAACTCGAGATTATTTTCGAAAAGGGCGTAGTATTCTTCCTCGAGCTCCCTGTTAAGATATCTTCTGAGGTAACTGCGCAGAATTTTTTTGCCTCTTGATGTTATCCCTGCCGGGTTGACCGTTGAAACTATGGCAAAGATATGAATCAACGCCAATAATACTGACTCCCTCATAAATATGCCAGTTCAAAAAAAGACCGCAAAGTCAGATTCTTTGCGGTCATCTGTAGGATAAAGAACTACTTAATGATCTGGGCCCTGATCCCTTCGATTGCTTTTGTAATGTCAATTATATTCTGCTGGGTCAGGCTTGTTCCCAAACCTTCATATACCTTTTTGATCGGTTCGAGAATTGCCAGGAAATTACTGATATCCTCTTCGTTTTCATAAGGTTTTGTTACTTCAAGGAAAGTATTGAATGCTTCTTTCTGCTCAAGCAGATTCCTGGATATCCCTGCAACCTGGTATGCTGCCTCCGAAACATGTGTTGTAAGATACATCCCTTCAACCCATGCGCCACCAACAACAAGCAGTGCAAGCGTTTCCTGATTGTTCTCAACAAGGTAAGCATATGTGCTCTGGAAGGCTTCGGTAAGTATCTTTACAAGCTCATCACGATTGTCAAAGTTCTTCCTGATCTTTTCATACCACGATTCATCATATATCTGCGACATATTTAGTTCGTTGGCAAGCGACCTCAGGGCGCTCAGGTAATTCAGCACCTCCTGCTGCATATTATATAAGGTGGCATAGCTCAGATCAGCGCCATATCCTCCCAGGTTGATAGCTCTGTCGGTGCTTTTAATATATTTCTTCGAATTCTCGACAGGATTTGAAATGCCGAATATATATCCAACTTCAAGATCAGTCAACATCTTTATAACCTCGGCAGATGTGGGCAGAGGATATACTTTCTTTTCAATCTGATTCAATATGGTATCAGCCTCATTCATATCAATTTTCTTCTGCTCACCGGTACCCCTGTTCCTGCAGGAGGTATTAGATGTAATGATCACAAAACCTGCCAGAAGCAAAGGAAGAAGCAATGCCGCAATCGTCTTTTTCATACCTGATCAATTTTATATTAACTTAACAATCAAAACTGCGCATAAAAATAATAAATAAATTAAATAATAGACATCTTGTTTGAAGTTATTTGATAGCCGGTATCCTTGTCTTATAACCAGTGTCTTAAATATTTTATTCCCATTATTTATTGGTACGGGTCATAACAGAAGCAGGCACGATATGAATTTAATTATCTTTGTTCCTCCGGGAATTATACAATTCTGATGAACTGGAATTTTGATGAAGAAGTAAACAGGGGAGGAACAGACTCTGTAAAGTACGACCTGAGATATGAGGTTTTCGGGAAGAAGGACATTATTCCCATGTGGGTGGCTGATATGGATTTCAGGGCGCCGGAATTCATTACCGGGAAACTACAACACCGTATTGACCATGGATTATATGGCTATTCCTTCCGCTCCAGCGAATATTTTAATTCAATAATTAACTGGTTCCGTTCAGGATATAACTGGAAGATTGAAAAGGACAGCATTTGTTTCTGTCCGGGAACTGTTCCTGCATTAAACCTTTGTACCCTTGCCTTCACAAGGCCGGGAGATTCAATAATTGTCCAGCCGCCTGTATATTTTCCTTTCTTTTCGGCTGTCGAAAGTCATGGACGTAAACTTGTCATTAATCAGCTCATCGAAAAAAGCGGCAGATGGTTTATGGACCTCGATTCACTTGAGCAGATAGTATCGCCGGAAACGAAGATGATCATTATCTCCAACCCTCATAATCCGGTCGGCAGAGCCTGGTCTGAAGAAGAGCTGAGACAGCTTTCCGATATCTGTCTAAGAAACAGAATATTAATACTTTCCGATGAAATCCATTGCGATCTTACCCTTCCGGGTCATTTCCATACCCCGGTCGCAAGACTGTCGGAGGAAATTTCAGATATAACGGTTACCTGTGTAGCTCCGAGCAAGACCTTCAACCTTGCAGGCCTGTCGACATCTTCGGTAATCATATCAAATCCGGTTCTGAGGAAATACTTTAACAGGAAAGTTGAGATCCTTCATGTCGGTAACGGGAATATTTTCGGTAACATTGCCTCAGTTGCCGCATATTCGGAAGGACACGAATGGCTGGCAGCGCTGATGGAATATATTGACGGAAATGTAAATTATGTGACCGGATATTGCAGGGAGCATATCCCTGAAATCATCCCTGTCCAACCCGAGGCCACTTATATGATCTGGCTCGATTGCCGTAAATTAGGCATGAAGGGGAAGGACCTGCAAAGCTTCTTCGTTAATAAAGCGGGTGTGGGAATGAATGAAGGATCGACATTTGGTCCGGGCGGAGAAGGATTTATGAGGATAAATGTGGCCACGACACGGAGCAGGGTTGAAAAAGCCATGCACAGGATTGAACAGGCTGTTGCCTCAGCAAGATGACAGGTATTAAGAAATGAAATATAATCAACGTGTAAAGCTCACTCTCGAAGACGGATCGGTCTTTTACGGAAGGTCCTTCGGGGCGGCTCTTCCCGCAGCCGGAGAAGTGGTGTTCAATACCGCCATGACCGGATATCCCGAAAGTCTCACTGATCCTTCATACCATGGTCAGATCCTGTGCCTGACATATCCTCTCGTAGGTAACTATGGAGCCCCCGCAAGGAATGAAGAAAATGATCTTTACAGGTTCTATGAATCATCTTCAATTCATATCTCAGGACTCATCGTATCGGATTATTCCTTTGAATACAGCCACTGGAATGCAGCAGAAAGCCTTGATGAATGGCTTAAACGGAATAATGTCCCGGGTATTTATGGCATCGATACCAGAGCGCTTACAAAACGGATACGCGAAAAAGGCTCAATGCCCGGAAAGCTTGAACCCGACGGCACTGAAGCGGAGTTTTGTGATCCCAACAAATCAAATCTTGTCGAAAAGGTCAGCACAAGGACCAAAAAGGTATATGGTTCGGGAAAATTCAGGATAATCCTGATTGACTGCGGAGTTAAATACAATATAATCAGGAATCTGCTGAAGCGCGACACTACAATAATCAGGGTCCCATGGGACTACGATTATAATAATGAGGAGTATGACGGTTTGTTCATATCAAACGGCCCGGGCGACCCGAAAATGTGCACCACAACAATCGAAAACTTAAAGAGATCTTTCAGTAAGGATATTCCCGTTTTCGGGATCTGTCTCGGGAACCAGCTTATGGCACTGGCGTCGGGTGCGGATACCTACAAACTGAAATACGGGCACAGAAGTCATAACCAGCCCGTTGTAATGACAGGAACCGATAAAGCCTATATCACTTCACAAAATCACGGATATGCGGTGGATAATAAGACCCTTGCCAAAGACTGGGAGCCGCTTTTCATCAATCTGAACGATAGTACCAACGAGGGAATGAAACATAAGAGCATGCCATTCTTTTCAACACAGTTCCACCCCGAGGCATCCGGCGGGCCTACTGATACAGATTATCTGTTCGATGTATTTATGGATAATATCAGGAAGAATGTAAAGTAAGAATGAAGAACATTCGAAATCAGAATTCAGAACTTTTTGCTGTGAAAGTTTCCCCTCCTTTTTTTAAGGAGGGGTGGCCAGACCACAAAATCATCTAAACTGCAGAATATAAATGGTCTGGCCGGGGTGGTTGTTTAAGAATCTGTCAAAGCAGGACTATCCTCATCACTTTATATATCCCATCAGCTTCTCTGACATTTCCGCAGCTGTTTTGTTCTTAAAGAACTTTATATTTTCATCGAACATCCTTGCAATTTCTTCATTGCAGAGGTTGCCAAGACTTCCTTCATGCACATAATCCGAAATTGCTGTTTTTGAGAAGGAAGAGTTCTTTACCATATCGGCTACGGCTTTATATGCATCCCTGAACGGGATACCCTGTTTTACCAGCCTGTTCACTTCCTCGGTGCTGAAAATTGTATTATATATAGGATTTTCTGTAATATTCTTCCTGATCCTGATATTATTCAGCATAAGGAGCATTATTTCCAGACACTCCTGCAATTCGGAGAATGCATCGAACATGATCTGTTTCAGTAATTGCAGGTCGCGGTTATATCCCGATGGCAGATTTGAAACCAGCATGGCAACTTTTCCCGGAAGGGTCTGTATAAGATTTGTCCTGCCCCTTATGAGTTCAAAAACATCAGGGTTCCTTTTCTGGGGCATGATGCTTGATCCTGTAACATATTCGTCGGGAAAATCGATGAACCTGAATTCTGCGGTCATGTAAAGACAGATATCCATTGAAAAGCGCGAAAGGGTTTGTGCAAGAGAAGCAAGAGCTGAAGCTATTGCCATTTCGACTTTTCCCCGGCTCAGGCTGGCATAGGCTGAATTATAAACCAGATCATCAAACTCCAGAAGCTCCGAAGTAAGCTTTCTGTTAAGGGGAAGAGTGGTCCCGTATCCTGCCGCTGTTCCCAGGGGATTCCTGTTGTTGAGAGCTCTCGCCGTTGTCAGAAGTGAAAGATCATCTGTAAGACTCTCGGCATATGCACCAAACCACATACCGAAAGATGATACCATGGCCGGCTGCATATGAGTGTACCCCGGCAATAATACCTCCCTGTACTGATCGCTCAATGACTGAAGCTTCCTGAAAAGCCTGTTCATAAGCATAGCTACCTTGTCAATCTCTTCACGGGTGTAGAGCCTGATATCAACAAGCACCTGGTCGTTCCTAGATCGCCCGGTATGGATCTTTCTTCCTGTCGTCCCCAGTATTGAAGACATCTCCTTCTCGATCTGCGAATGAATATCCTCCACCCCGTTCTCAATGGCCAGACTCCCCTCTTCGTCCCATACAAAAAGTGAATGAAGGGCTTTCAGCATGTTATTCTTCTCGTCATTCTCAATCAGACCTACATCATGAAGCATTATCACATGTGCCATCGATCCTACAATATCCCATTTTGTAAGATGAAGATCCGTCTTTCTGTCCTTCCCGGCGGTGAATTCAATTATTGCCGGTTCGGGATTAATTCCTTTTTCCCATAATTTCATTGTGATTTTTTTTAAAGTAGCAAACTATCTGATTACTTTTCCCATCTTCATTTTGTAATTTTTACCCCCATCCCAACCTTCACCCAGGGGGGAAGGCGCTGGAGCAGCTTTTCCCCCCTGGGGGAAACGGGAAAGGGGGTATAATTTGATGTGGGAAAAAATATCCCTAATTGCTTTCCTATCCGTTTGTCCAGCTCCGGGAAGTATGAAGGTTTCATTGCCAATTGCTTTATTTTCTCTGACTTTCCTCAACAATTGCCCTGTGAGCCATAAGCCGGATGGCATTTATCTTTATGAACCCCCTGCTGTCGGTCTGATCAAATCCGCCGTCAATATCCATGCTCGACAGCTTTTCATTATAAAGTGAAGATGGTGATTCGCGGCCTTCAATTATCACGTTCCCCTTATAAAGGCAGAGATGAACACTTCCGTCGATCAGTTCCTGGCTCTTTTCTATAGCAGCCATAAGGAAATCCATTTCGGGACTGAACCAGAAACCATTGTAAATCAGCTCGGCAAATTTGGGTCTGAGCATACTTACAAGTCTCATCACTTCCCTGTCCATTGCTATCCCTTCAATATCCTTATGAGCAATATGAAGGACGGTTGCAGCGGGGGTTTCATAAACGCCTCTTGATTTTATGCCAACAAACCTGTTCTCGACCATATCGAGAAGTCCGATGCCGTTACTTCCGGCAAGCTGATTAAGATATACGAACATTTCATAAGGATCCTCCCTTGTGGTTCCGTTATCTTTATTTATAATCCTTACAGGTATCCCGTTCCTGAAATGAATAACTATCCTGGTTTCCTTGTCCGGTGCATCCTGAGGCATAACCATCTTTGTAAGCATGCTTTTGCTGAGCGTGTACATGGGATCTTCCAGAACACCTGCTTCATGGCTGATATGCATAAGGTTATCATCCTCACTGTAAGGCTTGTCAATACTGGCCTTTACGGGGATTTTGTTTTCAGACGCGTATTTCAGAAGATCTGTCCTGCCTTTGAAAGCCGAAAGAAATTCCTTATCCTTCCAGGGTGAGATCACTTTGACGCCGGGCATTAATGCATAGTAACATAATTCAAATCTTACCTGGTCATTTCCCTTACCTGTTGCCCCATGAGCAACAGCTACTGCTCCCTCAGTCTTCGCCACTTCAATCTGCTTCCTGGCTATAAGCGGCCTGGCAAGAGCAGTCCCCAGAAGATACCTGTCCTCATAGATCGCATTTGCCATTATTGCCTTGAAAACATATTTTTCAACAAATTCCCTTTTCAGATCAGAAATAATGACTTTTGATGCACCAAGCATCAAAGCTTTCTTCCTGCACTCTTCAAAATCTTCATCCTGCCCTACATCCGCAACATATGCAATAACATCATAATCTTTCCCGATCAGCCATTTAAGGATGACTGAAGTATCCAGACCTCCGCTGTAAGCCAAAACAACCTTTTCTTTCATTACCGTAATTTTTGGAACAATTATTAATATAAAATTTATATCTGCCTGTTTTTCAGATGCTCATGTAAACCCGGAATGATCCCCTCAAGACAGTCGTGCATTTGCTGGAGGCTTATTCCATCCCTGGGTATGACAAGTATAGTATCATCCCCGGCAATGGTCCCGGCTATTTCAAAACGGGGTGTATTATCAATGCATATCGCGGTATTGCTGGCATTCCCCGGAATTGTCCTGATGATCATCATACCCCTTGCCTCGATCAGATTCGTGATTGCCGGCAAAACCGGAATTGTACCGGCGGTCCCGGGAGTAACTCCGGGGGTATCCGGAAAGAAATATTTGTACCCTCCTCTTCCGTCAGGCTTCCTTCCGGCACCAAGCTGCCTGAGATTCCGCGACAAAGTAGCCTGCGTGCAGGTTATACCTCTGCTCTTCAATCTCCTGAGTAACATCTCCTGGGAAGATATATTTCCTTCCCTGATGATCCTTTCAATTGCCAGCATCCTTTTTGGCTTCTGCATATTTATTCAATAATTGTGCAAATATATTCATTTTTGTCAGGAAACAAATCCTGATAAGAAAAATGTTATATTTTTGATCCGTAAAACCTGCAGATGAAAAATGAGATAAAGAAGGTAGTGCTTCTGGGTTCAGGCGCCCTTAAGATAGGTGAAGCCGGCGAATTTGATTATTCCGGTTCGCAGGCACTCAAGGCATTAAAGGAGGAAGGCATAAAGACAATTCTTATCAATCCCAACATAGCCACGGTACAGACTTCGGAGGAGATCGCAGATGAGATATATTTTCTTCCCGTAACACCTTATTATGTCGAAAAGGTAATTGAAAAGGAAAAACCTGATGGCATATTGCTTGCATTTGGTGGACAGACGGCCCTGAACTGCGGAACACAGCTTTTCAAAACAGGTGTCCTTGAGAAACACAATGTCAGGGTGCTGGGAACTCCTGTTACAGCAATAATAGATACTGAGGACCGGGAACTGTTCGTAAGGAAGCTGAATGAAATTAACATCCATACACCGCGAAGCATTGCGGTATCGGGTGTTGAGGAAGCCCTGGAAGCAGCAGGCAGGCTAGGTTTTCCGGTTATCATAAGAGCTGCATTCACTCTCGGAGGACAGGGAAGCGGATTTGCATCAAACCCTGAAGAACTAAGGACACTGGCAGCAAGATCATTTTCATATACTGACCAGATCCTTGTTGAGGAATCGCTCAAAGGATGGAAAGAGGTCGAATATGAAGTTGTAAGAGACAGGTTCGACAACTGTATCACTGTCTGCAACATGGAAAACTTCGATCCCCTCGGGATCCATACAGGAGAGAGTATTGTGGTTGCACCCTCACAAACTCTTACAAACAACGAATATCACAAACTGAGGGAATTATCCATCAGGATCATCAGGCATATCGGGATAGTGGGGGAATGTAATGTGCAGTATGCCCTCTCTCCCGATTCGGAGGAATACAGGGTCATCGAAGTAAATGCCAGACTCTCCCGGTCAAGTGCACTGGCATCCAAAGCAACCGGCTATCCCCTCGCATTTATAGCTGCAAAGCTGGCAATCGGATACGGACTTCATGAACTGAAAAACTCAGTTACAAAAAATACAACCGCATGCTTTGAACCTGCTCTCGATTATATAGTCTGTAAGATCCCCCGCTGGGACCTCAACAAATTCTCAGGAGTATCCCATGCAATAGGTTCCAGTATGAAAAGCGTGGGAGAGGTAATGTCAATTGGCAGAAACTTCGAGGAAGCGATCCAGAAAGGTCTGAGAATGATCGGAATGGGAATGCACGGATTTACAGGGAACAAGGATCCTGGTTTCCGGGAACTCGAAAAGGAGCTTGCCGAACCTACTGACATGCGTATCTTCTCAATCTCCGAAGCTCTCGAAAAAGGTATGTCGCCGGATAAGATTCACGGGCTCACCAAGATTGATAAGTGGTTCATTTATAAACTTAAAAACATAATTAACATAAAAAATGAGCTTTGCAGATTCCATTCTTTAAAAAGTATACCTCCCGACCTTCTCCTGCAGGCTAAAATATACGGATTCAGCGATTTTCAGATCGCAAGGCATGTGCTGAGATCATCCTCCGCACAGATAAATAACGATCTTATGAAGGTGAGAGAATACCGCAAATCACTCGGCATCATCCCTTATGTGAAACAGATCGATACCCTGGCTGCCGAATACCCTGCAGTTACAAATTATCTTTACCTGACCTACAGCGGTACGGAACATGATATCCGGTGCGAGGATGACAGGAAATCCGTGATAGTCCTGGGATCAGGCGCCTACAGGATAGGATCAAGTGTTGAATTCGACTGGTGTTCGGTGAATGCAATAAACACGATCAGAAAAGAAGGCTTCAGATCGGTGATGATAAACTATAACCCTGAAACCGTAAGCACCGATTATGATATCTGCGACAGGCTTTACTTTGATGAACTCACCCTCGAAAGGGTAATGGATATTATTGAATTCGAAAATCCACTGGGAGTAATAATATCGGTGGGCGGACAGATCCCGAATAACCTGGCAATGAGGTTATACAGGGAAAATGTTCCGATACTCGGCACTTCACCGGTATCAGTTGACCGTGCAGAAGACCGGCACAAATTTTCAAAAATGCTCGATGAACTTTCAGTTGATCAGCCCCGGTGGCAGGAGCTGTCATCAATCGGGGATATCTTCGGTTTTGTCGACAGGATAGGATTCCCGGTTCTCATCAGACCATCTTATGTCCTTTCGGGAGCAGCCATGAACGTAGTTTCAAACAGGAATGAGCTTACACATTATCTCAACCTTGCTGCACAGGTGTCCAAACAATACCCCGTGGTAGTCTCGGAATTCATAGAGAATGCCAAGGAAATCGAAATAGATGCTGTGGCCAGGGAAGGCGAGATCCTTGCTTATGCCATAAGTGAACATGTCGAATTTGCCGGCGTTCACTCCGGTGATGCCACTATCGTTTTCCCTCCCCAGAAAATCTATTTCGAGACTGTCAGGCGTATAAAAAGGATTTCCCGACAGATCGCCAGGGAACTGAATATTTCAGGACCTTTTAACATACAATTCCTTGCCAGGGATAATGATATTAAAGTCATTGAATGCAATCTCCGTGCAAGCCGGAGCATGCCGTTTGTATCCAAAGTCCTTAAAACCAATTTAATAGAACTGGCAACAAAAGTAATGCTCGGTATCCCTGCTGAGAAACCCGGAAAGTCGGTCTTCGAACTCGATTATGTAGGCGTAAAAGCCCCCCAGTTCAGCTTCTCGCGGATCGCCAAAGCCGATCCGGTGCTGGGAGTCGACATGGCTTCCACAGGTGAGGTCGGCTGTATTGGAGAAGGATTCTATGAAGCAATCCTCAAGGCAATGTTCTCTGTCGGTTACAGGGTCCCAAAAAAAAGTATCCTCCTGTCAACAGGTCCGGCACGCTCCAAGGTTGAGCTTCTCAACAGCGCCAAAGCCCTCAGGGACAGGGGTCATACTCTTTATGCCACCCGCGGTACCAGACAGTTCCTTAATAATGCCGGAGTTGAGGCTCAGCTGGCGTACTGGCCCGACGAGGATAAATCACCAAATACTATCGAACTCATCAGAAACCGCGAAGTGGATCTTGTTATAAACATACCCAAGGACCTCTCTGCATCCGAACTTAACAACGACTATTCAATAAGAAGAAGTGCAATCGATTATAATATCCCGCTTATAACAAATGCCCGGCTCGCAAGTGCCTTCATCCTTGCTTTTTGCAGGATACCGGAGGATAAGCTGGCAATAAAGAGCTGGAGTGAGTATAAGTAGGGACGGAGGGACAGGAAGAAGGATGAGGTGATGAGGTGAGGGGGGGATGAGGTGAGGGGGGGATGAGGGGAGAGGGGGGATGAGGAGAGGGGGAGATGGGCATGGCTGACAACTAAAGGGAGTTATTGGGTAGAAGTTTCCCCTCCTTTTGAAGGAGGGGTGGCCGGGATTGCTGATTTTGGTATGTTTACAACTCAGCTTTCCCGGCCGGGGTGGTTAAGATAAAAGAAACAAAAATTATGATGTTTACAGTACGAAAAGCAATCCCCGAAGATGCGGGAGCAATCATAGAATTCCAGCTGAAGATGGCCTGGGAAACTGAAAAAACAACTCTTGACAGGGATACGGTAACGAAAGGTGTCAATGCCGTATTCAGCGATCCCGGTAAAGGTGAATATTATGTTACTGAAGCCGGAGGCAATGTTGTGGCTTCACTCCTGATCACATATGAATGGAGCGACTGGAGAAACTGTAATGTCTGGTGGTTCCAGTCGGTGTTTGTGGTACCCGAATGCAGGAGGCAGGGCATATTCCGGCGTATGTACGGATTCATTAAAGAAAAAGCTGAGAAGATGGATGTTGCCGGATTAAGGTTGTATGTCGAGACTGGAAATATCCGTGCAATGCGTACCTATGAATCGCTTGGTATGACAAGTGAACATTACAATTTTTACGAATGGATGAGGAAATGATCTATGCACTGGATTATCCTGGGATTATTTATACCTTATATATATATACTTCTGAAAGTATACCGGAATCTGCTCAGGATAAAACCTTATTCCTCCCCTGCCTCTCCGCAGACATTTGTTACTATTATAGTACCATGCAGGAATGAAGAGATCAATATCCGGGAGCTTCTCGGGCTGATCGCTTTACAGGACTATCCCCGGGAATCATTCGAAGTACTGGTAGTTGATGACAATTCCGGTGATTCAACCAGAAGTGTAGCGACAGGATTCACGGGCTTGCCGGGCCTGAGAGTCATAGAAAATGAGGGGAGAGGAAAAAAAGCTGCCATCAGGGCCGGTGTCCGGCAGGCCTCCGGGAATCTTATCATAACGGTTGATGCTGACAGCAGGATGGAAAGATCCTGGTTGAAAACAATAGTATCCTTTTACGAACAGGAAATTCCAGGAATGATCATTTGCCCCGTAAAGCTCAGCGGAGATAGAAGTTTTTTCGCCAGGTTCCAGGAGCTCGAATTTCTAAGTCTCCAGGGAATAACTGCAGGATCGGCAACCGCCGGTAACCCGGTAATGTGCAACGGAGCAAATTTAGGATTTACAAAAAAAGCATATGAAGATCACTCTAAAGACCTTCATGAAGAATTGATCTCGGGTGATGATATTTTTCTGCTCCACAGTGTAAAACATGATAAGACTGTTCGTATCCTCTGGCTCGAATCGGAAAACGCAACTGTCACAACAAAAACATCTCCTTCAATCGCATCATATCTTTCACAGAGGGCAAGATGGATCTCAAAAGCCGGCGCTTACAGTGATAAATCCACCAGGATGCTGGCTCTTGCAACACTTACTGTTGTATTATTTCAGTTCTCAACCCTTGTCCTGGGAATTTTCAGTATGAATTCACTTATACTTTTTGCTGCCGGCTATGTTCTGAAATCGGTGCCGGATTACCTTATCCTGAACAATACATCCGCCCGGTATGGCAAAAGATCACTTATGAGATGGTTTTTCATCTCTCAGCTTGTTTATCCTCTATATGTTCTTGTTGTTATTTCAGCCTTTATTGCAGGTAAGAACAGAAACGGCTAATTACCCATGTCCGAAAGGAATTTGATCCTTACCAATCTGATCTCCTCCTCTTCAAAATCATTTCCAAGCTCTATGATGGCTTCTTCAAGGGAGTCAGATTCTGCCTCTTCCTTAAAATAGGAGTATATTTCATTCAGACGATCCTCCTCTATCACATTATTTATATAATAATCCAGGTTCAGCTTTGTTCCGGAGTTAACAATAGCTTCGACCTCGGATAAGAGTTCTCCTATTTCAAGGCCTTTTACTTCGGCAATATCCTCGAGAGGCCTTTTCATATCAATATTCTGGATAATAAACACTTTTATCCCGGATTTATTGACAACTGATTTGACAACCATGTCGAGGGGCCTGATTATTTCCTTTTCCTCGACATATTTCTTTATCAGTTCCACGAATTCCTTTCCATAGCGTTGTGCCTTACCGGCTCCGACACCTGAAATATTCTGAAGCTCATCGAGATTCACCGGGTACTGGATAGCCATATCTTCGAGAGAAGGATCCTGGAATATCACGAATGGAGGCACATCCTTTTGTTTGGATATTTTTTTCCTGAGGTCTTTGAGAATGCTGAACAGTTCTTCATCCACGGCAGCCGTTTTAGCGCCGAAAGCATTCTCCTCATCTGCTGTGTCGGCATAGTCATGATCTTCGGCAAGCATGAATGAACCCGGCTTTTTGAGGAAATCCATACCTTTCTGAGTGATCTTCAGAAGTCCGTAGTTCTCAATATCCTTCGTAAGTAATTTCGCGATAAGGGCCTGCCTTATAACCATGTTCCAGTATTTCTCATCCTTTTCTTCACCGATCCCAAAGAATTCGAGCTTGTTATGTTTATAAGATTTGATTGCGGACGTTACCTTTCCCGACAGGATATTAGCAATATGGTCAGCTTTGAATTTCTCCTTTACAGCGAGAATGGTTTCGAGCACATTTACCACCGCTTCGCTGCCTTCAAACTGGGCTTTGGGATGGAGGCAGTTATCACAGGCCTCGCAGTTCTCCCGGAGATATTCCTCTCCGAAATAATGAAGCAGAAGCTTTCTCCGGCATACTGATGATTCTGCATATGAAACAGTTTCCAGCAACAGCTGTTTCCCTATCTCCTGTTCGGCGATAGGCTTACCCTGCATGAATTTTTCAAGTTTAACAATATCGTTGTAGCTGTAATATGCGATGCAATTCCCTTCTCCGCCGTCACGACCGGCCCGGCCCGTCTCCTGGTAATAACCCTCGAGGCTTTTTGGTATATCATAATGGATAACGAAACGCACATCCGGCTTGTCAATACCCATGCCGAAGGCAATTGTGGCGACAATAACATCCACCTCCTCCATCAGAAATTTATCCTGGTTCATGGTCCTGGTAGCAGAATCCATACCTGCATGATAAGGCAGGGCTTTGATGCCGTTGACTTTAAGCACCTCGGCCATCTCTTCAACTTTCTTCCGGCTCAGGCAATATATTATCCCCGATTTCCCGGGATTATTTTTTATGTACTTTATAATCTCCTTTGATACATCCTGTTTTGATTTTACCTCATAATAGAGGTTTGGCCTGTTGAAGGAGGATTTGAATACATCTGCCTCAAGTATCCCCAGGTTCTTCTGGATATCGTGCTGGACCTTCGGAGTTGCGGTAGCCGTCAGTGCAATTATCGGAGCACGGCCTATTGTATCTATTATCGGCCTTATACGCCGGTATTCCGGTCTGAAATCATGCCCCCATTCCGATATACAGTGAGCCTCATCAACAGCATAAAAGGATATCTTTATACTTCTAAGGAATTCTATATTATCTTCTTTTGTAAGTGATTCGGGGGCAACATACAGCAATTTGGTCTCATGGTCAATAACGTCCTTTTTTACCCTTGCTATTTCAGTCTTTGTAAGAGAAGAATTAAGAAAATGAGCAACATCGTCATTCGTACTGAAATTCCTCATGGCATCAACCTGATTCTTCATGAGAGCAATCAGCGGAGAGATGACTATCGCTGTTCCCTGCCCCATCACTGCCGGCAACTGATAACATAGTGACTTGCCACCGCCGGTAGGCATAAGAACAAAAGTGTCCCTGCCGGCAAGAATATTTTTAATAATCCCTTCCTGGTTACCTTTAAATATATCAAAACCGAAATACTTCTTTAAATAATCATGTATGGTGCTGTCACTTACCATAACTTCATTTCTTGTTAATTCTGTCAAAACGTGTCCTTTCTTACTTTTTACATAAATTTAATCATTTTATAAATCAAAAAAATAATTTATGATATTATTAACAAATAGTTTTTATAAAACCATTATATAATAATAGGTATATTGTTTTGAAATGGAAGTTTTAGCATCTTTACACGCTGAATTTTAATACTGACGACAAATGGCTTTCAAATGGAAATCGGCCAAAGGAGGAGAAGGAGAAATGTCATTCCTCGAACATCTCGAAGAACTGAGATGGCATATAATCCGTTCCTTCATTGCCATTTTTGTATTGATGCTCCTGGCGTTCTTCCTTAAGAATTTCATTTTTGATAAAATAATACTGGCTCCAAAAAATCCTGAATTCATTACAAACAGGTTGCTGTGTAACCTCGGGCATGCGAATATTTTCGGGCACCAGCTCAGTATCGACGCGCTCTGTATCAACAGGCAGCAGCTTAACCTGATAAGTATAAAAATGGCAGGTCAGATAACGACCCATATCATTGTTGCGCTTGTTGCCGGTCTTATTATGGCATTCCCTGTAGTAATCCGCGAATTCTGGATGTTTTTCAAGCCTGCATTGCACGAAAATGAAGCAAAATATACAAGAGGAGCTGTTTTGTTCTCAACCGGACTATTCTTCATCGGGGTTCTGTTCGGATATTTTCTGCTTGCCCCGCTCTCAGTACATTTCCTCAGCTCTTACCAGGTCAGTGCCGATGTTGTCAACCAGATCAATATCAGATCATATATCGGAACCATAACTTCTATATGTCTCGCGACCGGAGTGATTTTCGAACTTCCGATAATTGCTTTTTTTCTCACAAAGATCGGTATCATCACTCCGACATTCATGAGAAAGTACCGTAAACATGCCATTGTCGTAATCTTCATTGTGGCAGCTATCATTACTCCCCCTGATGTTTTTTCACAAATGCTGGTCTGTATTCCTCTTCTCATCCTTTATGAGGTCAGCATCGGTATCTCCGGAAGGGTTATAAAGAAAAAGGAAAAAGAGCACAAAGCCTTTATGGATGAAGATAAATCCGAAACGGCTACTGATCATGCAACCTGAACCATGTTATGAAGCTTCATACAGAAAACCTTGTAAAGAAATATCATAACCGTACGGTTGTCGACCATGTTTCCTTTGAAGTGGAACAGGGTGAGATCGTCGGGTTGCTCGGACCAAACGGGGCTGGAAAGACAACCTCTTTTTATATGATTGTAGGATTGATCCGACCCAAGGAAGGAAGGATCTTCCTTGACGATCAAGAGATAACGAATCTTCCTGTCTACAAAAGAGCACGTAAAGGTCTGGGTTACCTTGCACAGGAGGCTTCGGTATTCAGGAATCTGTCTGTTGAAGATAATCTCAGGGCAGTACTTGAATTATCCGATTTTTCTAAAAAAGAGCAGGCTGAAAGAGTTGAATCTCTGTTAAATGAATTCGGGCTTCAGAAAATAAGAAAAAGCAAAGGTATTCAGCTCTCGGGAGGTGAAAGAAGACGTACTGAAATAGCCCGGGCCCTTGCCCTCAAACCCCGCTTCATTCTTCTCGATGAACCTTTTGCCGGGATCGATCCCATCGCTGTTGAAGATATCCAGAATATAGTTTCCCACCTGAAGAATAAAAATATAGGCATCCTTATCACCGATCATAACGTTCATGAGACCCTTTCGATTACCGACAGGGCCTACCTTCTTTTCGAAGGAAAGATCCTTAAATCGGGAACTGCATCACAACTTGCTGAAGACGAGCATGTAAGAAAAGTTTACCTGGGCAAGAACTTCGAGCTCAGGAAGTAAATATTCCCGTTTGTTTTTAAGCTAATTTATAGTACTTTTGCGGGGATTTTTTCGCGGATGTGTCGTAATTGGTAGCCGAGCAAGACTTAGGATCTTGTGTCATAATGACGTGGGGGTTCGAGTCCCTTCATCCGCACAAAACAGACAAACCGCCTTCAACCTCTGATAATGTGCGTTTTGGCGGTTTTTTAAATGAAAATATAATTCAATAACCAAAGATGGATATCTCCAGAGAAAACAGAGACGACCTCAATGCTGTCATTACGATCAGGTTAGGAAAAGCCGATTATGAAGGAAAAGTTGAAACAGTTTTGAAAGATTATCGTAAAAAGGCAAATATCAAGGGATTCAGACCCGGTATGGTGCCGATAGGACTGATCAGGAAAATGTACGGCACCGCTGTAAAGGTGGATGAAATAAATAAAATGGTCTCGGAAAACGTTCATAAATATCTTACCGACGAGAAAATAGAAATACTTGGCGACCCTCTCCCGATAATTGATCAGAATGAGAAAATTGACTTTGAAAACAGTGATGATCTTACTTTCTCATTCGAGCTGGGCCTTGCTCCTGTTTTCGAACTGGACCTTAGCCAGAAAAATAAGGTTATCTATCATGAGATCATAATTGACGACAAAATGAAAAACGATTATGTCAGCAGTTATACCCGCCGTTACGGCGAGTTCAGAAATGCCGGCATATCCGAAGAAAAAGATATCCTGAAAGGGAAAATAGAGGCAATAAATGAAACCGGGGAGGTAATACCCGATGGTATCAGCGCCGAAGAGACCACCCTGGCTGTCGATATAATAAAGGACGAAGAAATAAAGAAGACTTTCATCGGGAAAAAGGAAAATGATTTAATCGACTTCGATATCCGTAAGGCTTTCCCGAATACTGCCGAAATTGCCGGTTTAGTAAAGAAGGAAACCAAAGATTGTGAAAACCTTGATGGTAATTTCAGGTTCACTATCAAAGAGATATCACGTTTTTTCCCTGCCGAGGAAGGTCCTGATCTTTATGACCGGATCTATGGCGAGGGTGTTATTTCCACATCGGAAGAGTTCATGAAAAAGATAGAGGAGGAGATTTCCGCAAACCTTTCACGGGAAAGTAACTACAAGCTTATGCAGGATATCCGCCGGCTGGCTCTGGAAAAAACTGAATTCCCCCTTCCTGAAGAATTCCTTAAAAAATGGCTCCTGAGAGTGAATGAAAAAACCACTTCCGAAGAGATCGAAAAGGAATTTGATAAATTCAGGGAAGATCTTAAATGGCAGCTTATCAAGAATAAAGTGGCTAAGAATGCCGGTATAAAGCTTACTGAGGAAGAACTGGTTAAGGAAGCTGAAAATATAACCAGGTTCCAGTTCAGGCAATACGGACTTTATTACGCTAACGACGAACAGATAACCAACTATGCCAAAGAAACCCTTAAAAGAGAGGACGATGCAAAAAGAATTGCAGATAAGATACTGGAAGATAAAGTCCTCGAAAACCTTAAAGAAACTGTGAAAGTCGAAAATAAAAGTCTGACAGTTGAAGAATTCAATAAGTTATTTGAGAAATAATTCATACTAATATTTAGTCCGCTTAATTTATAAATAATGTTAACTTACTATATTCCTTTGTGTTACTTTGTGATAGCCTTTGTGCCCCTTAGTGGTAAAAAAAATTTAACCACAAAGGCGCTCAAAGGATACACAAAGGATTTGAATAATGGAAGTTAGAATTAATCTTTATATCTTTGTTATCCTATTAAAATTGAACAATAATGAGCAATACAGACGATTTCGCAAAATATGCCAGGAGTAAGTTCGGTATCGGCAGTTTAAAGCTTCACCGCTTATCATCTATCTACGGAAGTTATATATCTCCTACAATCATTGAGGAGAGACAGCTGAATGTTGCTTCGATGGACGTGTTTTCGCGTCTTATGATGGACAGGATAATCTTCCTTGGCCTTCCTATCGATGATGATGTAGCCAATATTATCCAGGCTCAGCTGCTTTATCTCGATTCTTCAGATCCGGGTAAAGATATTCAGATCTATTTCAATACTCCCGGCGGGCATGTACATGCAGGACTGGGAATATATGACACCATACAGTATATTTCAGCCGATGTGGCGACGATCTGTACCGGTATGGCTGCTTCGATGGGTGCAGTGTTGCTGACAGCAGGAAAAAAAGGCAAGAGGTCTGCATTGAAACACTCAAGAATTATGATCCACCAGCCGATGGGCGGTTTTGAAGGCCAGGCTTCAGATATAGAAATACAGGCACGCGAGATACTGAAGATCAAAAACGAGCTCTATGAAATTATAGCCCTGCATACAGGCAATTCTGTTGAAAAAGTAGCTAAGGATGCCGACAGGGATCACTGGATGACTTCCTTTGAAGCAAAGGAATACGGGATGATCGATGAGATCCTCCAGAAAAACGAACAATAAACAAGATGGATAAATGTTCATTCTGCGGCCGATCTAAAAAAGATGCCAATATTCTGATTGCCGGCCTCGAGGGTCATATCTGCGACCATTGTATCGAGCAGGCATACAGCATAATGAATGAGGAACTAGGTTCAAAGAAGAGTACTAAATTCGACACCGTAAATCTTCTTAAACCGGCAGAAATAAAACATTTCCTCGATCAGTATGTAATTGGCCAGGATATGGCCAAAAAGGTCATATCAGTTGCGGTTTATAACCATTATAAGCGACTGATGCAGAAGGCTGAAGCCGATGAGGTTGAAATTGAGAAATCAAATATTATCCTTGTCGGTGAAACCGGTACAGGTAAAACACTTCTTGCAAGGACCGTAGCCAGAATGCTTCATGTCCCTTTTACAATTGTTGATGCAACAGTCCTTACAGAAGCCGGATATGTCGGCGAGGATATAGAAAGTCTGCTTACACGTCTGCTCCAGAATGCTGATTATGATGTAAAAGCAGCAGAAAAGGGAATAGTTTTCATTGATGAGATCGACAAGATCGCAAGGAAAGAGGGTGATAATCCTTCGATAACCCGCGATGTTTCAGGGGAAGGAGTTCAGCAGGGCCTGCTGAAGCTTCTCGAAGGTTCAATAGTGAATGTCCCTCCCCAGGGAGGAAGGAAACATCCCGAGCAGAAAATGATCCCCGTCGATACCAAGAATATCCTTTTCATCTGCGGTGGTGCCTTCGTGGGCATTGAAAAGAAAATAGCAAACAGGCTCAATACCCAGATAATAGGCTACGGCGCTTCAAAGATCAGGGAAAAAGTCGACAAGGACAATCTCCTGAAATATATAGCCCCCCAGGACCTCCGGGCATTTGGGATGATCCCTGAGATCATCGGAAGGCTTCCCGTTGTGACACATCTCGATCCTCTCGACAGAAAAGCTCTCAGGGCGATACTAACCGAACCGAAAAATGCCCTTGTAAAGCAATATGTCAAGCTTTTCAAGATGGATAATATCGATCTTACATTCGGCGACGGGGTACTCGATTTCATTGTCGATAAGGCTGTCGAATTCAAGCTGGGAGCAAGAGGTCTCAGGTCGATCTGCGAAGCTATAATGCTTGATGCAATGTATGAAATGCCTTCACAGGGAAAAGACGAGCTGATAATTACAACCGAATATGCAAGCCACAGGCTCGCAAAAATAGATCTTAAGATTCTGAAGGTATCATGATAAGGAGGGCTATGAAATAAAAAGGGCCCCGCATACACGTAGGGCCACGCCATGGCGTAGCCCTACCGTCGATAAAAATACAGGGGCGATGAATTCAACGCCCCTGGTTTTTCCACACAATATTTTAAATCAGAAACCAACAATGACTGCTTAAGACGCAATCATTCCATTAATAGTTCTTTATAAAAACCTGTAAATTTTCCTATTTCCCGTTTTTCTGTCATTCAGATAATATGCGGACTAAAAGGTATAATCTTACCCTTTTTCCCTCTCGTAAATGATATAGGTATACGGAACAGAATCAATTTTGTTGGCCCCGGAATCGTCTTTTTCAATTATTTCCCACTTATCCGGATCAATTTCAGGAAAATAGATATCCGCCGGAACAGATTTGTGGACATGAGTTATATAGAGACGGTCGGCAAGCGGCATGAATTGCCTGTAAATGCTTCCTCCTCCGATTATGAAAATATCCTCTTCTTCTTTGCATTTGCCAAGTGCATCACCAATCGAATAAGCTGTCACTGCATCCGGTATGGTTTCCCCCTGGACATCGGTGATAACAATATTTTTCCTTCCGGGAAGCGGTTTCCCGGGTAATGATTCCCATGTTTTCCTGCCCATAATAACAGTTTTTCCCCAGGTCAGTTTCTTAAATCTTCTGAGATCTTCCGGGATATTCCAGAGGAGATCATTGTTCTTACCTATTCCAAAATCTTCCGAAACAGCAGCAATTATTGAGATCATTGAATTTGAATTCATACGGATATTTCGCCTTTGATAGCCGGATGGGCGACATAATCCGTCAGTTTAAAATCTTCGAATCTGAATCCGGTTATATCCTTTACCGATGGATTTATTTCCATCCGGGGCAGGGGGTATGGTTCCCTGGTCAGTTGTAGTCTGACCTGATCGATATGATTCAGATAAATATGTGCATCTCCGAGGGTATGAATGAATTCGCCGGGAACAAGGCCGGTTACCCGGGCTATCATCATTGTCAGCATGGAATAAGATGCTATGTTGAACGGGACTCCCAGGAAGATATCACAGCTGCGTTGATACAGCTGGCATGACAGTCTGCCTCCGGCAACATAGAACTGGAACAATACATGACAGGGGGGCAAGGCCATCTTGTGTATTTCGCCTACATTCCAGGCGCTGACTATCAGACGACGGGAATCGGGTGATTTTTTTATGTTATTTATTACCTCAGTAAGCTGGTCTATCTTCCTTCCGTCAGCTGCAGGCCACGAACGCCACTGATAACCATAAACCGGCCCGAGGTTCCCATCCGCATCTGCCCATTCATTCCATATCCTTACTCCGTTATCCTGCAGATACTTAATATTTGTATCCCCGGAAATGAACCACAGAAGCTCATGGATTATCGATTTCAGATGAAGCTTTTTGGTTGTCAGCACTGGAAATCCCTCCTCCAGATCAAACCGCATCTGGTAACCGAAAACACTTATGGTCCCGGTACCGGTCCTGTCATGTTTTTCAATCCCGTGCTTAAGAACATGATCAAGAAGTTCAAGATATTGCTTCATCCTCTTATGTTTCTTTACTTAACAGGAGAGATTCTTGCCACCCATCCTCCGCCCGGAGCAAGATTTATCTTCAGCTTTTCCCCCTGTTTTACATTCTTTTTCAGATGCTTATAATCCTGTGCGTGCTTGTCGGCGTTGATCCCGTCCTGAAATATTTCAATTACGAACTCCCCTGCCGGAAGAAAAGATAAATCGAGAACCATTTCCCTGGCATTCCAGTCGGTCAGTGCCCCAACGAACCAGTCATTCCCCGATCTTCTTGCAAGCAGAAGATAATCAGCTATTTTAGCCTCCAGCACTTTGAGATCATCCCATACAACCGGGATATTTACAAGGAAATCTGTACACTCCTGCTCTTTCATATAGTTGGAAGGAGAATCGGAAAGCATCTGCAGCGGGCTCTCATAAAGTACATAAAGGGCCATCTGGTGAACTCTCGTACCCTGACTTGACGGACGTGTAAATACAGGAGTGAAATTAGCCTTCTCCATATTTATCATTGCACCCGGTGTGAAATCCATAGGGCCGGCAACCATCCTTGTAAAAGGCAGTGTAAGTTCATGGTCGGGAGTAATATTCCTGCTCCACTTGTTGTTTTCCATCCCCATAACACCTTCCCTTGTAATGGCATTTGGCCATGTCCTTATCAATCCGTCAGGCTTGTAGGATCCATGAAAATCTATCAGCAGATGATGTTCAAAGGTTTTCCGTGCAGCTTCATGATAAAAATTGACCACTTTCTGATCATCTCTCTGCATGAAATCGACCTTTACCCCTTTGACTCCCCATTTCTCATAAAGAGCAACTGCATCATCCATCTCATCCCAGAACAGATTCCATACCACCCAAAGGATGACTCCGACATTTTTACTCTGCGCATACCTGCACAATTCCGGAATATCAAGCTCCGGAATTGATTTAAGGACAGTAAGTCCAAGAGGATACCAACCATCGTCAATAATAATATATTCAATACCATTCTTCGCCGCAAAATCAATATAATATTTATATGTCGCCGTATTTATCCCCGACCTGAAGTCGACTCCATAGATATTGTTAGCATTCCACCAGTCCCAGGCTACCTGACCCGGTTTGATCCAGTCAGTATTTCCGGTCGTATTGGGAGCTCCCAGCTTGTAAACAAGCTCGCTTTCAACAAGCTTAGCGTCATTACCTGCTATTACAAATGCCCTCCATGGATAAGTTCTTGTACCCTTAGTCTGTGCAATATAATCTTTGGTTTTGGTGATAAACAGATTACGGTCGCCCTTAAGTCTTTCAGTTTCGGGATATTGTGGAAATACGCCTTTAAGTCCTCCTGCTCCGTTCCCCTTGAGCCACATACCCGGATAATCCTGTATATCGGCTTCGGTAAGAAGAACATTTATATCATCAACAGTAAAAAGCGCCGGAAGGCTTGCAAGATGCTTTTCTTTCAAAGTATCAACCGACGAATAAATATATTGTCTTTCGTTGTGTGACATAAAGCTTTCCTCAAGGGGATACCATGATCTGGATCCTGAAGGGAAGGTTATCTCGGAGATCTCATTTTTGATTATTAAATCATCCTTCAGTGCAGTTTCGAACCGGTATGCAATTCCGTCGTCATAAACCCTGAAATTAACTGCAAATCCCGATCTGAAAGTTATCAGAAGTGTGTTGCATCTGTCATCGATCTTTGAATGTTTTTGAGGAACAACGGGTTCCAGCACCTGTTCGATCTTACCGTATACTGCTTTCCTGACTGTTTCATTTTCTCCGAAAGTTTTACCGGTGGATTGTACCAGTCCGGCTTTCAGGGATGTAATAACCTCCCTTCCCTGGTAAGAGGCTGACAATTTAATATCAGTACCTGCATTTACTGTAACAATAATTTTCCCGTCGGGAGAGGTGACTTTATATGTCTTTGGTGCTGAATAAGCACTTACTCCTGCCAGAATTAATAAGAGTACGAATAATTTTTTCATTTTTATATCCCTTTTTTCTTTTTTCTCTTTTCGATCTCATCCCTGATTGAGGCAGCCTTTTCATAGTCTTCCGTTTTCACCGCTTCATCAATCATCTTATAAAGTTCCTCATCAGTGTATGATCCGTATTTTGAAGTTTGCTTCTTTTTTGTTCCGGATTCTTCGGGAGCTGCCAGATCGGTGTCAGAAGGTGAATTTGACAACTGGGCCTTTTCAAGAATATCCTCGCTTATATAAATAGGACATCCGAACCTCAGGGCTATAGCTACCGCATCAGATGTCCTGCTGTCTATCGAATATTCTTTTTCACCATTGTTGCAGACAAGTTTCGAAAAGAATACCCCATCTTCGAGCTTATAAATCATTACCTCAATAACAGCTATATTGAACTGATCGGCAAATTTCTTAAACAGATCGTGGGTAAGAGGTCTTGGCGGCTCAAGATTCTCAAGCTTGATAACAATTGCCTGAGCTTCAAATCCTCCGATAATTATCGGGATCCTCCTCTCTCCGTTCTCTTCAAGTAAAAGCAGTGCATAGGCACCCGATTGTGTCTGACTGTATGAGATCCCCATAACCTTTAACCTGACCCTCTTCATTCTTTTATTTTATCTTCATTCCGGATAACTGGCCATAGACAAATATAAAGATTAAAGAGGTATTTGTCCGGATAACCTGAGGCTTTTTTTTAACATAAATGTACCTGTGGATTGTTATCTGTTTATAATCCATATTCTTACTCCGATTTTTTTAATTGATTCACCACTTGCGGGAACAGATAAAATTTATTCTGTTTGGTTTGTAAATAATCTAATTTGTATATCTTTGCAGTCCGAATTTGAATAATCTGCAGGGGCCCGGAGAAGTTATATTTAAATCAAATATACGCCTCACAGAGAAACATAATAAACACAAGCATGTACGCAATCGTTGAAATTGCAGGTCAGCAATTTAAAGTTGAGGAAGGTAAGAAGATTTTTGTTCATCGCCTGGAAGCGAAAGCCGGTGAAACGGTTCATTTTGATAAGGTCCTGCTTCTTGATAATGACGGTCAGGTAACTGTCGGAGAACCTGTTGTACAGGATATCATTGTTGAAGGAACTGTTCTTGACGATAAGGCAAGGGGCGATAAGGTTATCGTTTTCAAGAAAAAAAGGAAAAAAGGCTACAGGGTAAAGAACGGACACCGTCAGAATTTTACCCAGATTGAAGTACTTCATATTGGTGCCAAAGATGCCCCAAGAAAAGAAAGAGCTAAAGAAGTAACCCGTAAAGCTGAAGTAGTTTCAGAAGAAACTGCCGAAGAGACAAAGCCGGTTGAAAAGAAAGCTGCGACAAAGAAAAGCGCAGCAAAAAAGACCGAAACAAAAGAAAAGAAATCTGCTTCCGGTAAAGGTGAAATCAAAGCAGCTGCAGAAAAGAAATCTGCAAAAAAAACAACAAAGAGCACAAAAAAGTAAAAGATTAACATACTAATAATATAATAAAATGGCACATAAGAAAGGAGCAGGCAGTTCACGTAACGGTCGCGATTCGCAAAGCAAACGGCTCGGCGTGAAGGTTTTCGGCGGCCAGACAGTGAAAGCAGGAAATATTATTGTACGTCAGAGAGGCACAAGGCATAATCCCGGACTGAATGTAGGCCTGGGCAAAGATCATACTCTTTTTGCTCTTGCCGACGGAGAAGTCGAATTCAGGAGAAGAAAAGATAACAGGACCTATGTATCTGTAAAGAACTCCGGCGAGGCTCCCGATAAACCTGCTGAAAAACAATAAAAACCCAAACAACTTATTTCTTTATAAGCACACAAACTGAAAAATTCCGGCTCCCGTTATCTTTTCCTTCACCGGGAAACAATATCGGGAGTTTTTTAATACTTTTATGGCAGGCTCCCCGAAGCCTGCTTTTTTATTAATATCTCATTAAAATGCTTACTATCAATCTTATCCGTGAAAAAAGAGATTTTATCGCAGAACGACTGAAAATAAAGAACTTCAAATCGGACGAGATCCTCGACAGGATCATTGAGCTTGATTCCAGAAGACGTGATATCCAGACAAAATCTGATATGATGCAATCGGACCTTAACAGGATCTCAAAGGAAATAGGCACTCTTCTTCGGGAAAACCGGAAAAGTGAAGCAGAGACGGCAAAGGAGAAAACATATAAACTTAAGGAGGATATCAAAAGCTTTTCCGATCAGCTCGCAATACTGGATAATGAGCTCCGTAATGAAATAGTCCGCCTGCCCAACCTGCCACACGAATCCGTTACACCAGGAACAGGTGCTGAGGATAATGTAATTATAAGGGAAGGCGGAATAAAACCGGCCGACCTGAAAAATGCCATTCCCCACTGGGATCTCATAAAAAAATATGATATAATTGATTTTGATCTGGGAATAAAACTCACAGGAGCCGGATTTCCTGTCTATAAAGGGAAAGGAGCAAAACTTGAAAGATCGCTTATTACATTTTTCCTTGACGAAGGCGTAAAAGCAGGTTATACCGAAGTAATGCCTCCCATTGTTGTCAATGAGGATTCGGGTTTCGGTACAGGCCAGCTGCCCGACAAGGAGGGCCAGATGTACCATGTTACAGCCGATAATTTTTACCTCATCCCAACTGCCGAGGTACCGGTCACAAATATTTACAGGGATGTTATCCTGAGTGCGGAAGAGCTGCCTGTAAAAAATATCGCTTATACACCCTGTTTCAGGCGCGAAGCCGGCTCCTGGGGAGCTCATGTCCGGGGGCTTAACAGACTCCACCAATTCGATAAGGTCGAAATAGTAAGGATCGCCCATCCCGACAATTCCTATGAATCACTCGACGAAATGGTGATACATGTCGAAGGACTGGTCCGGAAGCTGGAGCTGCCCTATCGTATCATCCGGCTCTGCGGAGGAGATATGTCTTTTACCTCTGCCCTCACTTATGATTTTGAAGTCTGGTCGGCTGCACAGGAAAGATGGCTCGAGGTAAGCTCCGTTTCGAACTTTGAATCATTCCAGGCAAACAGACTGAAATGCAGGTTCAAAGAGAAAGGCGGAAAGCAGACAAGACTGGTCCATACCCTTAACGGAAGCGCACTGGCGCTTCCCCGTATAGTAGCTGCCATCCTCGAAAACAACCAGACAGAATCAGGAATAAAGGTGCCTGAAGCACTCATACCGTATACGGGATTCGATATTATCAGTTAAGATTTCTTTAAGAAGAAGTAAGAATGAAGAACATTTGAACAGCGAAGTAAGAAGCTAAAGATCTGCATTCAGCATTCGTTTGCATTGCCAGCCGAAGCTCATGCGAAGGCTGGTTCTTCAATCTTACTTCAAATAAACCATGGAAAGATCCCGTCAATCATATATCTACGCCCTGCTTGCGGTATTTTTCTGGTCAACAATCCCTACTGCATTCAAGATCTGTCTGAGGGAGCTGGAAATACTTCCGATGCTCACAATCGCTGCCCTTACTTCTGCAACATCCCTGTTCCTGATACTGGCTTTTGAAAAGAAAATTCCGCTGATCCGGAAAGCATCTGCAGGCCAGATCTTAAGCTCAGCATTCCTGGGACTAATAAATCCTTTCATCTATTATATAATTCTTCTGAAAGCTTATCAGTTACTTCCGGCACAGGTTGCCCAGCCTCTTAATATGATCTGGCCGGTCATCCTGGTCTTCCTGTCAGTTCCCCTCCTTGGACAAAAGATCACCACCCGAAGTTTCATTGCCCTGTTAATAAGCTTTGCAGGAGTTTACATTATTTCTTCTCAGGGTAACCTGTTTCATCCCGGTCGTTCAGATCCCGGAGGAGTATTGCTGGCAACAGGAAGTTCCGTGTTCTGGGCATTATATTTTATACTGAATGTCCGCGATAAAAGAGATGAAGCTGTAAAGCTTTTCCTGAACTTCATTTTTGGATCAGCTTATCTTATTATCTTCATGCTTTTTACAAATTATTCTCTTCCCTCAAATGTCGGATACAGGGGAATTATTTCAGCCGTTTACATCGGTCTGTTTGAAATGGGTATAACATTTTTCTTCTGGCTGAAAGCCTTACAGATGGCCGAAACAACTGCCCGGGTCAGCAACCTTGTTTACCTCGCTCCCTTCCTCTCCCTTGTGTTTGTACACTTTATCCTTGATGAACCCGTTTATTACACAACACCTGCAGGGTTATTGTTCATAATTTCAGGGATATGGTACCAGAACAGCAAACGCATCCGATAATTTTTATCTTTGAATCCGGTTCCGGATCTTACTATATGGTGAAGCGATGAAAAAAGTAATTTTCAATCTGGTAATTATCTTATCGCTGTTTTCATCGTGCAGGAAAGATGATCCAGTACCTGAGGTATCACCAGCCATGGCCAGGGACTCTCTTTATGCTAAAATGAAGGAATGGTATTACTGGTATGATAAGATGCCAACGGTGGACCCGGAAGACTATGCAGATCCTTACGAACTAATGGAAGCGCTCAGATATAAGCCGCTCGACAGATGGAGCTACGTAGCTGATTACAATGCAACGCTGGCACAATTGAAGGGATCATTTGTCGGACACGGGATCCGCATAGAGCTTGATGATTCAGATATTGCAAGGATCGCCATGATCTATAAAAATTCGCCCCTGTATGCCGCAGGAGTTCGCCGCGGATGGATTGTAAAGAATGTCAACGGGTATGATATTTCAGACATCCTACAGAGAGATGATACCGCAAAATATAATGAAGCACTCGGCCCGTCAAAGGCAGGTGTAACCAATGTTTTTCTTTTTTCCCCGCCGGGAAAAGCCGATTTATCAATAACTTCAGCCAAGAAATCATTTACAACCAACCCGGTAATCCTTTATGATACAATACATATGTCGACGGATGAGGTAACCGGTCACCTTGTACTCAGTTCATTTTTCGAACCGGCCGAAACCGAATTAAAAACCGCTTTTGCCTTCTTCAGGAAAAATAATGTAAAGGACTTCATTCTTGATCTGAGATATAATTCCGGGGGATATCTCGATGTTGCACAGAAGCTTTCAAGCTACATCGCGGGAAGCAGTCTTACAGGTTCGGTTTTCATAAAGCTTCAGTATAATTCTAAGAAGGAATATGAAAACGTTACCTATCCGTTCGTGGCTACCCTGTATCCTCTGTCAGTTAAAAAGCTTGTAGTAATAACAACCCGTTCAACGGCATCGGCAAGTGAAGCGGTGATAAACGGCCTGAAACCAAAAATAACAGTTGTATGTATAGGTGATACAACGGAAGGGAAACCGGCAGGATTCAACCTGTGGCCATGCGGAAAGAAATATTATTTCTGGCCGATAACATTTAAGACTGTAAATTCCTTAAACCAGGGAGATTATTTCGATGGTTTAATTCCTGATAAGAGGGTAGCCGATGATATTACCCTCGATTTCGACAACAGGAATGAAGCATGTCTCAGGGAGGCTATAGAATACCTTGAGACAGGACAGTTCTCAGGTAAAGAAGAAAAACCGTTCAGACGGTCTGTCCATTTTTCGGAATCACCTTCCATTTTAAACAATACCTTTATAAGAAAATAATTAAGACCAGATTTGTGAAGAAACAAACAAAAGAACGAATAATTCTTGGCATCGACCCGGGTACCACAATAACAGGTTATGGCGTAATAAGGGATACCGGATGTGGGCCGGAGCTTCTTTCGATAGGCTTTATCGATCTGACGAAATTCGGGGACCATTATGTAAAGCTTAAGCATATTTTTGATCGTACAACGGGGATCATCGATGAATATCATCCCGATGAACTGGCCATTGAGGCGCCATTTTATGGCAAGAATGTTCAGTCCATGCTTAAGCTGGGCAGAGCTCAGGGTGCAGCAATAGCAGCGGCGCTGTCGAGATCTCTTCCAATTTTTGAATATGCTCCCAGAAAGATCAAAATGTCAATCACAGGCAGGGGGGCGGCTTCAAAGGAACAGGTAGCTTCGATGCTGATGAACATCCTGAAGTTCAAGAAACCTGATATGGAGCTCGATGCCACTGACGGACTTGCAGCAGCTATGTGTCATTTCTATCAGTCAGGAAAACCTTCAGGCAACAGCCGGGCAACAAGCTGGAAACAGTTTATAAAAAATAATCCCGGAAGAGTGAAATGACCCGGGCTTTTATACCAGGGAGACAGCAAGTGCAGCAACGCTTACCCTTACACCTTCCGACTTAAGGAGCTCATTTACACATGATTCCATTGTAGATCCTGTGGTTATCACATCATCTATCAGAAGGACATGTTTCCCACTCACCGATAATCTGTCTTCAACAACAAATGTCCCTTCAACATTCTTCCATCTGTCGTACCTCGACTTTCTGGTCTGGGTCGATGTACTCGAGATCCTTCGGAGCGATCGTGCATCTACAGGCACTCCTGTAACCTCAGATATCCCTCCGGCGATCAGCAAGCTCTGATTGAAACCACGGATACGTTCTTTAGAGGGATGAAGCGGAACCGGAATAATAAGATCGATGTCGCCTGTAAAACCCGAATCCAGCAGGATATGTCCGTACATTTTCCCCAGTTCAATACCTATCTCCTGTACCCCTTTATACTTAAGATTATGGATCAGCCGCCTGATCCTGCTGTCGCGGTTATAAAAAGAAAAAGCAGCAGCTTTCTCTATCCTGCACCTTCCCCAGAAGATCCTGGCAACAGGATTATCGGCTTCAAGATGATAATTGGTCCTCGGTATAAGAACATAACATTCAGTACACATAAGCTTTTCACTGCGCATAAGATGATTACCACAGCCATAGCATATCCTCGGGAACAGAAGACTCAGAAAGTCATCACATAAATCGTACAGATAATTCATGCAGCGGGATGAATTATACAATACAAAAATAATAAATCCAGGAAAATTACACAGAGGAAATCCGGCTTTGCCATCCGAAGCTTCAGCGAAGGATGGAGAAAACAGTAGAGGGACACAGAGATTTTTATAAATAAACCTCTGTGGAACTCTGTGAATCTTTCACCCACCGAAGCTTCAGCGGAGGTGGGCTCTGTGGATCTCTGTGGATTCTCTGTGGATCTCTCCCGCTTAACGCGGGACAAGTTGTGTAATTGTTTTTATAACTAAAAATTCTCCCTGATTTTTTCTGCTATATTCTTAAACTCTTCGGGAGAAAACTTCAGTTTAGGATTACGGAAGTTTACATCTTCCATAGTGTCCATAGGAACTAGGTGGACATGAACATGAGGTATCTCCAGTCCCAGTACCGCAATACCGATACGGTTACACGGGAAAGCTTTTTTTACAGCGACAGCCACTTTTTTTGAAAAGACGATTAACCCGGCAAGCAGTTCATCATCCAGGTCAAAAATATAATCTGTTTCAAGTTTTGGTACCACCAGGGTATGGCCAGCCTTAAGCGGATTAACATCCAGAAATGCAAAATACCTCTCATCCTCTGCTATTTTATAACAGGGGATCTCGCCTTTGATTATTTTAGTAAAGAGAGTTGCCATAAGAATAAAGGATTTTTCAGACTGAAATTGAGATGATTTCAAAAGGAATAATTCCTGAAGGGACTTTAATATCTACGGTTTCACCAATCTTTCTGCCGATCAGCCCTCTTGCAATCGGGGAATTTACCGCGATCTTTCCAAGCTTGATGTTAGCTTCGCTTTCCGGAACCAGCTGGTATTCCATTACAGCATTGCTGGATTTATTTCTGATCTTTACCTTGTGTAATATTCTTACTGTTGAAGTATCAATTTTAGATTCATCGATAATTCTCGACCTTGCAACGATATCCTCGAGCTTTGCAATCTTAAGTTCAAGCATCGACTGAGCTTCCTTCGCAGCTGCATATTCAGCATTCTCAGTCAGGTCGCCTTTGTCCCTGGCATCAGATAACATTTTGGATATCAATGGCCTTTCAACAGTCCTAAGATGATCCAGTTCATCCTTTAACTTCTGAAGGCCTTCTCCTGTAACATGCAAAACCTCTGACATTTCTTATTCTGTATAACAATTAAAAAAGAAGAAGAATTCCGGGGATTCCGGAACTCTTCATTAGACAAATATATAAACTATTTTAATAAATCCAAAAAAATGACCTTGTAAATAATTGATTTACATATCCTGATCAGGGATTTTATTTGTATTTTTTCCCGGCTTTTTTATTTTTTGATGCGACTGCCTTTTTTTTGCTTTTATATTTTGTATCGGATTCTTTCCTGTTCTGGAGAATTCTTTCCCGGACTTCGGGAGTTTGTATCTCCATGTGGCGCTTCCTGTCCTCCTTAAGCTGCTTGCTGTAATCCTTTTCCCGTTTCTTTTCAGCAGTCTGCTGCTCTCGTTTTGCTTTGGATACACTGCGGGGTTCATGTATCCTCACCTGTTTTTTCCTTCCCGGAGGCTTCTTTGACACTCCCTTTACAAGCTTATGCTCCGGAGGCCTTTCAAACGACTGGGCTCCGGCTACAGTGAAAGAAAACATCAGCACAATCAGCGGGATCCATAACTTTATCAAACGTAATAATTTCATATTAAATTAATTACACAAACATATCGGGGATTGGTCAACAATGCAGCACTTTTGCTAATTTTGTATGGTTAATATCAACATAGTGGCAGACAAAGCAAAATTAATAATTTTTTTCATTTTTTTCGCATTGATCCCCTATTCATGTGAAAATGAAAAGAATGACGTCATACCGGAT
>JAKQPD010000400.1 GCA_029564935.1 Bacteroidota bacterium | reverse complement strand
CCCCGCTTTTTTGATCTTGTATAAAGCTTTCCGTCAGAAAAAGTCCCTGCACCGCCAATCCCGAAACAATAATTACTGTCCGGATTCACAACCTGATCCCGGCTGATCCCGGCTATATCCTTTTTACGCGCAGAGATGTCCCTGCCTCTTTCGATGATAACAGGTCTGAGCCCGAGTTCAATAAGACGTAATGCTGCAAATAATCCAGCCGGACCGGCACCGACGATCAGTATCTCTTTCCTTCCGGAAACATTAACAGGAATAAAAGGCTTTATTAACTGACTGGCAGGTTCATCTTTAGTAAATACTTCAACGGAAAGGATGACCCTTATATCTTTCTTACGGGCATCAACTGACCGTTTTATGATCCTTACCGATGATATTGCCCGTGGATCTGTTCTGGCAAGGCGTCCGGAAATCCTTGTTATTGCTCCTAGATCCGCTGCCTGTTCCGGATCGAGATTTAGCTGAACAAGCTTTGACATTTTTATTCAAAATGAAAGGCGATTATCCACATCCTGGATTTCATCTTCTCAATGGCATTCCTGAATTCTGGATAGCCCGGTGCCCTCTCGTCCACAACTACATTGGTCAGACCGTTTGATAATTTCAGCTCAACTGATAATTTGAAATACTTCAGGTAAAAATCAAGACCGGCGCCTGTTTCATAATAGAGATCGGGGCGTTTAAGACGCAGGTATACAGGCTTCTCATCATCATATTCCTTCTTGGCGGCAAGGTCATAGCGGAAGTTGAATCCACCTATAACATATGGCCTTACATTATTGAGCCTCTCACCTTTATATTTAAGAAGAAGCGGAAATTCGAGAAAAGATGATTCAACCCTTTGTTGTTCGTTAAAAAGTACCGGATCTTCACCCGGTATCTCTGACAATTTATAATACCTCACATTTCTCTGTCCGAATGAGACTCCCGGAAGAAACCTGATATCCCAGTACCTTCCCGGTCGGAGATTGGTCACTATCTGGATATTTATTCCCGGATTCAGCCTGCTTACCTCAGGGTAGATCGAATCAGTTTTGAGGAAATCCTGCGATGGTGTTATGTTGAAATCCATTGTATTAAACCCCAGACTGAAGCCGAAATGAATAAGCTTTTCATCGTACCAGGATTCATTTTTAGGTTTCTGTTTCTGGGCAGAAACGGAGGTGCTTATCACCAGAAATCCGAGAATCAGGTATTTATATAAGATAGCTTTCTTCAAACCAGGCTGACTGTAATTAGGCTTCACAAGATAATAAACTGCTTTAAATTAAAATTATTGCATTCAAATTTTACGTCCGGTATAAATACTTGCCACTCCACCGGTAAGCCTCTTTTGTCTGACCGCTGTAAATCCTGCTTTCCCTAGAAGCGTAATAAATTGTTCGTTATCGGGAAATTTCATTACCGAATCTGGCAGATAACTGTAAGCAAAATGACTTTTGGAAAAAAATCTTCCGATCTGCGGCAGGATCTTATGAAAATAAAGATTATACAAATGTCTGAAAACTTTGCCGGACGGTTTGGAGAATTCCAGGATCATTATCACTCCGTTTTTCCTCAGAACCCGGTGCATTTCAGAAAGGCCTGCAAGAGAATCTGAAAAATTCCTTACGCCAAAAGCAGCCATGGTGACATCAAATGCTTCATCACTGAATTCCAGCTTAAGTGAATCACCTTGCAGCAGGGTAATTTTCTCATCCGGGGATAATCTCCTTGTTTTCGCCCTCCCCGCTTCAAGCATTTTTTCAGATATATCGATACCTGTTATATGGTCCGGACTTAGTTTCAGCGCTGCAATTGCCAGGTCTGCTGTTCCGGTTGCAACATCAAGGATTTTTGAAGGATGAGGATTCAGAAGTGAAATTTCACGGATCGCTTTTTTTCTCCACGACCGGTCGATACCGAAAGAAAGAAAATGGTTAAGGAAATCATAGCGGAAAGCAATTGAGTCAAACATTGAACCGGTACCGGTCAGGTTTGTGTGATCTTCTATTTTGGGACGATGTTCCATTGAAAGTGCAAATATAGTGAAAATAGCTGCCGGCTGTTGCCTGTACAACCTGACCAACCTTATCTTATCTCTTGTGGTGGAAATTTCAGAAACGTATTAAAAAGTCAAAGCTCTAATTTGTAAATCAAATGCCCTGAGTTTGAATTGTACTGAATTCAAATTAGTCATTAATAGCAATGAATCGCTATTTTGATAACTGATTTTTGTAGATATTTATTCTTCAAGTCGGTTCTTAATTGAGATACTATTAGTTAAGCCGGAATGCTTACCGCGTAGCGGTTATGGTATTGTAGGAAGGATTCTCTAAGAGGAATAATTCCGCGTAGTGGATATGGTATTTTTTCCATAACCTCTACAAGGTATTAAATCATTCAATATAATCTTTACCTACAATGCCTTATGCCCTACGGGCAAAACAATATTCTGTTTTGTTGATAATTCAAGTTTAAATATATTTTATATCATTGATCTTGTGTCAATTAAATTAATCGTATTAGTGCTTTTTAAATCATAACAAAGTGATTAATAAAACGTATTAAAAAACGTATTAAAAGACGTATTTTGTAGTTATTTGCCTTTCATTATAATTTTACGGACATATATTCCTGTTGGAAAATCCTTATCATTTTCCGGAATAAGTTCTATTTTTATACCTCTTTAAACATTTTATGAAGTATGAAAAAAATCATTATGATAACAGGCGCCACCTCCGGATTCGGCAGGGCAACAGCAAGGAAATTTGCTAAGAACGGATATAATGTAATTATTACGGGCAGGAGGAAAGAAAGACTGGATGAACTTGAACAGGAACTGGCGGAATTTAAGGTCGAAGTCCTTCCGCTTAATTTCGATGTAAGAAAAAGATACGAAGTGGCAGATATTATTTCAGGACTTCCCGATAAATGGAAGCATATTGACATCCTGGTCAATAATGCCGGTCTGGCAGTCGGACTTTCCCACGTCGACGATGCCGATGTTGACGACTGGGACAGGATGGTTGACACAAACGTGAAAGGATTGCTTTATGTAACGCGTGCAGTCGCTCCGCTGATGGTTGCAAGAGAAAGCGGACATATTTTCAATATCTCATCAATTGCCGGAACGGATATCTATGAAAACGGTAATGTATACTGTGCAACCAAAAGTGCTGTCAATTCGCTTTCGAAAGCTATGCGGATCGATCTGCTCAAACACAATATAAAAGTGACGAACATAGCACCCGGAATGGCTGAAACAGAGTTTTCACTTGTGCGGTTCAAAGGCGATAAGGAACAAGCAAAACAAGTCTATACGGGAGTTGATGCTCTTACCGGGGATGATATTGCAGAAGTAATTTATTATTGTGCGACGTTACCAGCACATGTCTGCATAAATGACCTTTCGATAACTCCGACACAGCAGGCGGCGGTAGGGGTGTTGAACAGGAAACATTGAGGATAAAACCGGAACGGATTGCTTCGTCCCGCAGGAAGCGGGACTCGCAATGACGGTGCTGTTGAGAGTACTTAGTGATACACGGAAAGGATTGCTTCGCCATCATTCTTCGGGCTCGCAATGACGGTGCGATTGAGAGTACTTGGTGATACACGGAAAGGATTGCTTCGTCCCGCAGGAAGCGGGACTCGCAATGACTGTGCAATTAAGTTTAATTACTTATAATCGAGAAATTAATAATGTACAAATGAAAAGAATTAATTGCTTTAAAGTTTGGATACTTATTCTGACAATTTTCGGAACAGGTACCCTGTACGGGATTAATACCACTGATACCCGGATGCTTTCGCAACCGGCTGTAAGTACAGATAAGATCGCATTCATTTATGCTGAGGACCTTTGGGTGGCAAATATGGATGGCACAAATCCAAAACGGCTTACCGTTGATGAAGGTATCGAATCTGATCCGATGTTCTCTCCGGATGGAAGGATTATAGCTTTCAGCGCACAATATGACGGTAATACTGATGTTTTCACTATTCCTGCTGATGGAGGTGTTCCGAAACGTCTTACATGGCATCCCGGAAATGATATTGTGAGAGGCTTCTCCCCTGATGGCGCCAATGTCCTGTTCACTTCTCCACGTTCGGCATTTACAAGTGCATACCTGCAGTTTTACCTTGTGCCGGTTGCCGGAGGATATCCTGTTCAGCTTGACATCCCGGCAGGATACTCAGCATCCTTTTCGTCTGACGGGAAATCATTGGCATATACCCCGGTTTCACCTGCTTACCAGCAATGGAAAAATTACCGCGGCGGAAGAATTTCAAAGATCTGGATTTGCTCCCTGGCCGACCATTCGATAGTAAAAATACCTCAGCCTGAAGGGGGATGCAATGATGCAGATCCGATGTGGATAGATAACACCATTTTCTTTATAAGTGACAGAAATGGCGAGTTCAACCTTTTTTCATATGATATTTCTTCAAAAGAGGTCAGGGCTCTCACGTCGTTCACCGATTATCCTATTATAAAGGCTGCTTCGGGAAACAAAAATATAATTTTTGAACAGGGCGGTTATCTTCATATGTTTGATCCTGCTGCTGTCTCAGTGCACAGGCTGAAAGTAGGTGTGGCTGCAGATCTCCAGGAACTCAGGCCAAGATTTGTCCAGGGAACTTCCTATGCAAGAAGCCTGGATATCTCTCCCTCCGGGGCAAGAGCAGTTTTCGATATCCGGGGGGATATAGTTACTGTACCGGAAGAAAAGGGTGATCCGAGAAATATAACCTCTACACCGGGATCTCATGAAAAATATCCCTCCTGGTCTCCTGACGGTAAATCCATAGCCTGGTTCTCAGATGTATCAGGAGAATATGAACTACATATAAAATCACAGGACGGTAAAGGAGATCCTAAGATAATAAAACCTGTGGGGTCAGGATTTTATGCCTTCCCGGAATGGTCACCCGACAGTAAGAAGATCTGCTATGTAGATAATAGTAAGAGCCTGTATCTGGCTGATGTACAAACAGGTGTCATTAAAAAGATCGATTCTGATGCTCTCAACTCTCCCGGACCATTCAGAAAACTTATAAATGACTGGTCATCCGACTCCAGATGGATATTATATACAAAAGTGTCTGATACATATTTCAAGGTAGTATATCTCTATTCAGTTGATCAGCAGAGATCTTTTCCTGTTTCCGACGGTATGAGCGATGCCTCAGAACCGGTTTTTGACCCCTCAGGCAAATACCTTTATTTCTTTGTATCAACAGATGCGGGACCTGTTGTTAACTGGTTCGATCTTTCAACCCAGGATATGAGAATGACAAAGTCAATTTACCTTGTCACACTTCAAAAAGATACTCTGTCACCATTCGCAAAAGAAAGCGATGAAGAGAAAATAAAAGAAGAAAAAACGGAACCGGCAAAGCCTGCGGGAAATAAGAAGAAAGAAGCCAAAAGCAGCATACCTGAAAAAACGGAGCCTGAAGGGTTGAAAATAGACACTGAAGGATTAAGGAACAGGATAGTGAATATTCCCGTTGCTGCAGGTGATTATTATAATCTTGGTGCAGGGGCAGCCGGTGAAATATACTATATTGTAAGTCCGTCTGTAATATCTGAAAGATCAACCATTCATAAATATGATCTCAAGGAAAGGAAGGACAGTGAGATAATGGAAGCAGATAATTTTATTATCTCAGCTGACACAAAGAAGATGCTGTATACAAAAGACCAGACGGTCGGAATTACCTCAACCGGGAAGAAACCTGAACCGGGTAAGGGCATTCTGAATCTCAGTGCTGTTTCAGTGAAAGTCGATCCGGCAGTTGAGTGGCCACAGATGTTCGATGAAGCCTGGAGGATCAACCGCGATTATTTCTACGATCCGGGAATGCATGGCGCTGACTGGAATGCAATTAAGACCAAATATTCAAAATTCCTTCCGGATCTATCCTGCCGGAGCGACCTCAACAGGCTGATCCAGTGGATGTGCAGCGAACTGGCCGTAGGTCACCACAGGGTGAGCGGAGGTGATCGCCCCCTTAATCCGCAGAGAGTCGGGGTTGGACTTCTTGGCGCCGATTTCAGCATATCAGGCAACAGATACCAGATCAAAAAGATCTACGGAGGATTGAACTGGAATCCCGACCTCAGATGTCCGCTTGCAGAACCCGGACTTAATGTCAATCCGGGAGATTATATACTGGCTGTTAACGGAAAAGATCTTACTGCAGATAAGAATATCTTCAGTTATTTTGAAAATACCGACGGTAAGATAACAGAGCTTACAATCGGCTCAAAGCCTGACTATTCAGGGTCGAGAGTTATTAAGGTGGTACCTGTAGGCGGTGAATATAGCCTCAGGAACCGCGACTGGGTGGAAGGGAATCTGAAGAAGGTGACCGAAGCTACCAACGGACAGGTTGCATATGTTTATGTACCGAATACATCAACATCGGGACATGAATATTTCAAAAGGTATTTCTTCCCCCAGGTCAACAGGAAGGCTGTGATTGTCGATGAAAGGTTCAATGGCGGCGGACTTCTTGCGGATTATTATATTGACATACTTCTGCGACCGCTTCAGTCCTACTGGAATATGCGTTATGGCAATGATCTCAAGTCGCCCAGTGGTTCGATCCAGGGTCCGAAAGTGATGCTCGTAAATGAATATGCCGGATCAGGTGGTGATATGCTTCCCTGGATGTTCAGGAAGTTCAAAGTCGGAACACTTGTAGGAACACGTACCTGGGGCGGACTGGTTGGGACACTTGGTTTCCCGGAGCTGATGGACGGAGGAGGAGTTACGGCACCGAACCTGGCAATCTGGACTGAAGATGGGTTCATTGTGGAAAATGTAGGTATTGCTCCGGATATAGAAGTCGAACAGCTGCCTGCAGAGATAATTAAAGGCAGGGATCCTCAGCTTGAGAAAGCAATTGAGGTTGCGCTGAAAGAACTTGAGAAGAATCCGCAGCCGAAACCGGTAAGGCCGGCGTATCCGGTGAGGGTGAGGAGGTGAGAGTACTTAGTGATACACGGTAAGGATTGCTTCGCCCTCTTTTATACGCCGTAGTTTTAACGGAGGCGTATTAATTCGGGCTCGCAATGACGGTAACTAAAGTAGGGAACTTTGTAATAAACGAAATATAGAATGTACACGTACCAATATCTGCTGGACTTTACGAGGAGTGTCTTTATGAAGATGGGATGCAGTGAAGAACATTCGGAAACTATAGCCGATGTTTTTCTTGCGGCGGAACTGAGGGGTCATGCATCCCACGGAATGATACGGATAAAAGATTATTACGAATTATGGAAATCAGGGAGGATAAATGTGAATCCTCTTGTAAAAATAGTCCATGAGTCACCTTCCACTGCAGTTGTGGATGGCGATAACGCAGTAGGGATGGTTGCTGCCCGGAAATCGATGGAGGTCGCAATTGAAAAAGCCCGGACAGCCGGGACAGGATGGGTTGCAACACGGAACTCTAACCATTTCGGGATAGCAGGTTATTATGCAATGATGGCCCTTAAACATGATATGATAGGTATCTGTCTGACAAATGCCAATCCTCTTGTCGCCCCGACTTTCTCAATAAGCAGGATGATGGGAACTAATCCGATCGCTGTGGCCATACCGGCGTTAAATCAACCTCCATTTGTTGCCGATTTCGCAACAACTCCTATCGCCAGGGGAAAACTTGCCGTGGCAGAAAAGAAAGGGGAAAAAGTGGCAACCGGATTTGTCCAGGATAAAACAGGTAAACCTTCTGATGATCCGTCAATCCTGAAAGCGGGCGGCTCGATGCTGACTCTCGGCGGTGACAGACTGCACGGAAGTCATAAAGGTTATTGCCTCTCATCGATTGTGGATATATTCTCGGCAGTATTCAGCGGAGCTAATTTCGGACCATTTGTACCACCAAGCGTCGCTTACCTTCCGGTTCTGGAAAAGAAAGTCGGCGACGGGACCGGCCACTTCTTCGGTGCAATGAGAATAGATGCATTCCAGCCTGCAGCGGAATTCAAATCAAAAATGGACGAGTGGATTGAAACCTTCCGTTCATCAAAACCTGCGGAAGGAGAGGAACGTGTACTCATACCGGGAGATCCGGAAAGAGAAGCCGAAGAAAGGATCAGGAAAGAAGGTATTGATCTGGTCCCCGCTATCAGGAAAGATCTGGAAGTTATTGCAAAGGAATTGAATATCGATTTCGACTAAAATATTCATCCTTCTGAGTCTGGCATAGCCTCAGATTTCCCCTCCGAGGGTCCGACTTCAACCATTCCCCCCTCTAGGGCACAGCCGTCAACCTTAGAAATGTCTTTACAACGAAAACTACTGTAATTATCTGGATTATAACTAAATAAGTTTCCCCTCCTTTCAAAGGAGGGGTGGCCGGGATTGCTGATTTTAATATAATTACAAACCTGCTTTCCCGGCCGGGGTGGTTAATGCAGACTTACTAAAAGAGAACTTTTTTCTCAGAATTAACAAACCACCCCGGCCAGACAATATAAATTCCTGTAAGTCCGACGATTTCTGCGTCTGGCCACCCCTCCTTAAAAAAAGGAGGGGAAACTTTTGCGCTTAACATCCCTGCTAATGACAACATTTTGTAAGTTACACAATATTATACTTGCAATTTTGCCATTACAGCTGGTGTGTAAAAAATTGTAGTGAGACTTTGGTTGACGGCTATGGGATTTAGGGGTAGATTTGCATCGTGCTGATTTTCTGTCCTTCGGTGGTCAGGTAACCCTTCATCAAATTCGCTGTTGTACAGGAATGAACAGGTAATATCTTAATGATATCCCCAGGCTTATAATCATCTATAAAATTATCCGGCAGGTAAACTATTCCATGTTCCTGTGATAATTTCCTGAGATAGGATTCCTCGATTATTTCACCCCAGCCGTTGCCATGATTACTGACGACTTTTCCATAAATAGTTATTCCATTTTCATCAACGACACTGTCAGATGCAAAGTGAACACTTCCGCCATAAATTACTACTTCAGACCTCTCCCTGTGAACTGCAACAACGGGACATGCCATTGCAACGGCTATCTGATCAGCTTTGCATGACCCGATAATGTATTGCGTAACATCATAAAAAACATAATTACCGGGTCTTATCTCATCCACCATACTGAAATCCTCCATTATGCTGCAGCCGGGTGTATCCCCGACAGAAATGATAAGCCCGGGATATTCATGTAGAAATTTGTTCTTAAGGCTTAACATCCTGGTTATACTTTCATTATGAATGGCAGAAGACTCATTTTTGCTCCGTGCCCTGTAGCTGTGACCGGAATGTGTGACAAAACCGCGGAAGGTTGTAGCGCGGGATTCGGAAAGTGATCTCAGTATCTCATAAATAGATTTATGATCATCCCAGCTTACACCTGTACGGTGCAAACCCGCATCTACCTTTATATATATATCCACAGGCGATTTGAGATTAACCTGGAGAAAGCGAACTGCCTCTGCAGATTCGACAAGTAATGACAGATGTATCTTTCCGGCCAGCTGATTGATTGTTTCGATCTCCAGAATGTTTACAGGAAAAGCGACCAGGATATCTTTCCAGCCATCCGCAGCAAAATATTTTGCCATCCGCAGAGAAGAAACTGTTATTTTTTCAGTTCCCTCTTCCCTGAACCATCTGCCTATCTCATGGGATTGATGTGTCTTGAAGTGTGGCCGGAGAGTAACATTGTTCCTCTTTGCCTTTTCCGCCATATTCCTTATGTTCCGGCGGCATTTCTGTTCATTAAGCAGAAGTGTGGGTGTGGTAATCATGAATAACAATTTGTTATTGATTCATAAATCCCTGATCATGAAGTACTTTTAATAATATTCCTGAAAAGGTGATATTGTCATCCTTCTTATACCTGACATCAGTAAATACCTGTGCAAGGGTTTCCTTATTGTTTTCCTTAATAAAATTCCGGGAGTCTTCTCTCTCTTCCTTTGATCTGTAAAAATCATTTATTTCCTGAGAGGTATAATCATGGTAAACTTCTTTATGGATAACTGCCTCCAGGGGCAGCCGGTCAGGTTGCTCAGGATCTTCAGCCGGCCAGCCGAGAGTGACTGTTGTAACAGGGACAACTCCTTTCGGTAGCTGCAAAGCTTTAATGATCTTATCTGCCATATAAGTTGTTGTACCAAGATAACAGATTCCAAGACCTTCAGCCTCAGCAGCCACGCAAACAGTCTGGGCAACTAGCAGGGCATCGATGGCTGCGGTAAAGAAGGAAAGGAAATTATCATAACCCGGTTCAGCCTTATTCTGAAGGCACCAGAGACTGAACCTGTTGAAATCGGCACAGAAAGTCAGCACAACAGGAGCTTCAGTTACCATCTTCTGGCCGAAGTGATAGGGCGCCAGTTCTTTCTTTTTTGATTCGTCCCTGGTAATGATTATACTGTACACCTGCATATTACCGGTTGTTGAAGCCCTGCTTCCTTTTAAAAGCAGGTCATTCAGGAGATCATCATCCACATTCCTTCCGGAATATTTTCTTATTGTTTTCCGTCCAAGAAGAGTATCAGATATTGATTTCATTTTATACTTCGGTTGTATTATTACAAAGAAAAGAAATTCTGCCCAATGCTTACGGCACTTTGAAAATGATTTTCTTATATTAGCATGATACAAAATATAAATAAAATGAGCAGACCAGTAACATTATTCACAGGCCAGTGGGCTGATCTCCCTCTGGAAAAGGTATGTCAGAAAGCTAAATCCTTCGGATATGACGGATTGGAACTGGCATGCTGGGGAGATCATTTTGAAGTTAACAAAGCAGATGATGCGTATTGCAAAGCTAAAAGGAAGCTTCTCGACAAATACGGAATGAAGCTTTTCGCGATCTCGAACCATCTTGTCGGGCAGGCGGTAGCTGACAGGATAGATGAACGGCACAAGAGCATTGTACCGGCTTATGTATGGGGTGACGGGAAGCCTGACGGCGTAAGAAAACGTGCAGCCGAAGAGATGATCAGAACTGCTGAAGCAGCTAAAAGGCTTGGTGTATCCATAGTTAATGGTTTCACAGGCAGTCCAATCTGGCACCTTGCATACTCCTTCCCTCCCAACCTCCCGAAAATGATTGAAGACGGCTACAAGGAATTCGCAAAACTCTGGAAACCAATTCTTGATGAATATAAAAAACTCGGGATAAGGTTTGCCCTTGAAGTTCATCCGACGGAGATAGCTTTCGATATCGCATCAACAAGGAAAGCACTTGCAGCTTTAAATAACCATCCTGCTTTCGGATTCAATTATGATCCTTCACACTTTGGTTATCAGGGAGTTGATTATGTAGATTTCATTTACGCATTTGCCGATCGTATCTTCCACGTACATATGAAGGATGTGGGATGGTCGGAAATCCCGGCGGAAGCAGGTGTATTCGGAGGCCATACCGATTTCGGCACTAAAGGCCGGTATTGGGACTTCAGGAGCCCGGGCCGCGGCAATATTGATTTCGAGGAGATAATCAGAGCGTTGAACAGGATAGGATATAAAGGTCCTCTCTCGGTAGAATGGGAAGACAGTGGAATGGACCGTGAACACGGGGCAATGGAAGCATGCGATTTTGTGAAATCTGTCGATTTTGCTCCATCTGATATAGCTTTTGATTCTGCTTTTGAAAAATAAAAAAATAATTGTCATGGGAAAAATTAAAATGGGAATGATAGGTGGCGGAATAGGTGCATTCATCGGTGATGCTCATCGCCGCGCCTCAAGGATTTGCAATGAATTTGAACTTGTCGGGGGAGTCTTCGACATCGATTATGAAAGAAGTAAAGAATTTGCAGCCAAAGAAGGGATCAGTCCCGACCGTTGCTATGAAAGTGTTGATGCAATGATAAAAGCCGAACTCGCCTTACCTGAAAATGAAAGGATCAGAGTTGTATCTATTGTCACACCCAACGCACTTCATTATCCCCAGGCAAAGAAATTCCTCACAAACGGATTCCACCTTGTCTGCGAAAAGCCTATGACAATGACCGTTGAGGAAGCAGAGGATCTGGAAAAGCTGGTTAAGGAGACAGGGCTCACCTTTGCACTCACACACACCTATACCGGTTACCCCATGGTAAGGCAGATGAGGGAAATGATCGCGAAAGGAGTGCTTGGAACGATACAACGCATTGATGCACAGTACTATCAGGGATGGATCAATGCAATTATTCATGGCACCGGCAGCAGGATTACCGGTGTATGGCGCCTTGATCCGAAACATGCCGGAGTAAGCAGCTGCATGGGTGATATCGGTGTACATGCATTCAACCTGATCGAATATACGACAGGCCTTGAGATCAAAGAAGTTCTTTCGGATCTGAATCCGGTTAAGGAAGACATAAAACTTGATCTTGACGGTACGGTACTGCTGAGGTTCAGCGATAAGCTCAAAGGAGTTATAAGAGCCAGCCAGGTTTGCGGAGGTCTTGAAAATGATATAGTTGTATCTGTTTACGGATCAAAGGCAAGTCTCAGGTGGGAACAGGAGAATCCCAATTACCTGTATATGTTCAGTGATACGGAACCGACGAAAGTTTTCAAGCCTGCTCACGGTTATAACGAAAAGATGGCTGAAGAGGGACAGACAATGCCTGCAGGTCATCCTGAAGGTATTTATGAAGCCCTTGCCAATATATATAAAGGTGTGGCAAAATCGATGAGGGGCCAGGCATTCACTCAAGGTGAGTTCCCGACTGTTCATGATGGTGTAAGGGGAATGAAGTTCATCCACTCGGTGGTCAATTCCAATGCCAAAGGGAATGTGTGGGTGAAGATATAGGCGCAGGGCACAGGGCACAGGGCGTAGAGCACAGGGCGCAGGACACCGAGAAAAGGGCCAAGAGTGCAGAGCGGAGGGCATCATTGTCAACCAACGGATTGTTGCGAATATAAGTTTCCCCTCCTTTTTTCAAGGAGGGGTGGCCGGGATTGCTTATCTTGAAATGTTTACAATTGTCTTTCCCCGGCCGGGGTGGTTATTTAAGATTTGAGAGGTTTGAGACTGTTTCGGTAAATGAGGTGATTTTTATCCATTTAAATAAAGTTAATAAAAGGAAGAGTAAACCACCCCGGCCAGAACATTTATATTTCTGCACGATAGATGATTTTGTAGTCTGGCCACCCCTCCTTAAAAAAAAGGAGGGGAAACTCCTATCTCAACAATTCCGTCAATTTGACGGTTATAGACCTGAGCCCTGTGCCCTGTGCTCTGAGCCCTGTGCTCTGAGCATTGTTTTACTTCTTCTTTTTCAGCAGGAAAATTGCAACAGCACCGACTACCACGACTGCTCCGAGTATTATGGCAATTGTTCCGCCGCTTCCTTTTTCTTTATCAGAGGCGGATTTACCCTCGTCTTCAACATCATAATAAGTTGTTGGCTTGGCATCGGTATCAATATTGACCGTATCCTTCTGTGGCTTGGGCTGATCCTGTGAAAATGATGATGTGAGCCCGCATAATGCAAATAATGCTGTTAATGAGAGTGCAAGAACTGTCTTTTTCATTTCATTCTTATTTATAATTATTTAATAGTGTCTGCAATTTTATAATATTTTTCAGCGGTTTCCGGATCACTTTCCCTGTAAGTATCTCCGAGGGCAATTATTGCGGGTTTGTAACCCGGATTAAGCTTCAGGCAATCCCGTAAAAGCTTTCTTGCTTTCTGAAGATCTTCCGCGAAATACAAGCCTGATAACTCAACATATGCCTGAAAATACTTCCGGTTATACTTCAGGAGCCTTTCATAATATCCGGCTGCTGTCCCTGAATCATTACGGGATTTGGCAATATTTCCCAGGTACATGAGTATCGGCTCGCAGAACGGATTGATTTCCAGGCCGGCTTTCAGCACGGAATCTGCCTTTTCATAAAATCCTTCATTATATAAAGCCCGTGCAAAATTATAAAAAATCATCTCATCTTTATCATTGTACTTCAAAGCATTTTCAAAATGAGTGACAGCTTCTGCTGACCGGCCTTCTTCAAGGGCTGTATACCCATAGTAATCATCCTTGTTCTTTCTTTCCATGACAACCCCGATCGGAATGCCATCCGCCCTTATCGTATAAATTGCATTCTCAGGCGGCCATATCTTGTTGTCAAGCTGAAAAGGATGTATATACCTGTTAGCAACTATTGCATAATCCCAGTCATACCGGCTCCTTTCCTCGTGTCTGAAGTAAAACGTTTTTATCCCGGGATTATTCCTGAAGGACCATTTTACAGGATAGGTCGCTCCTACTGATACAGAATCTATTCCTTTTTCCTCCAGATAATCAATCAGCCACTCTGAAGCTTCGGTCTGGCTCACATAATAATAATCGGTCTCATATCTGCCATATGCACCCTTCAGTCCACCTACAAGCTGATTATAATACAGGTAATGATATGGATGATTCTTCACCATGAATTCAACAGGATGAATAACAAGCAATGCAAGTGCTGCTATAACACCGATCTGCCACAATTTTTTATGAATTCCCGGGAAAAGAAACCTGATACCGGTCGCAGCTATAATTACAAGAACCGGATACAGGAACAGGAACTGACGCCATGAACTGTAAAGGTTTGATTTTTGAATAATGGCGAAAACCATCGGGAAAATAAGGGAAAAGACCAGAAAGACATAGATCATTCCTTTTCGGGACTGACGGATCTTATTCAAAAACAAAAAGAAACAGCCTGCCCCGGCAAGTACGATAACAGGTATTGTAATTGCCATTGATTTTGGAAGATAATACCATGGCATGAAATCGGACCATTCATTCTTTCCTTCAAATATCTGCCTGAATGTATCGGGAAAATGAGCCATCACCCTGTAGGATTCAAGAACATTTTTCACCGGTGATTGCAAAGCATAAGGCCATAGAATTAAACCCAGAATATATGCTGAAACAGAAATCAGGATCAATATTATCAGTTTAAGACCATCGGGCTTAAGATCAATTTTCCCTCCGGTTGCACATCTGTATAAAAGGATCACAAAAAAGAAAAACAACAGGTAGCATATCAGAAGAATCCCTCCTGCTCTTATGCTTATTGAAAAAGCAATGCTTATTATCAGCAGGAGTACTTCATACCAGACTATCTTACCTTCGGAGGTAAGCAGGCGGAGTGTGAGAAATATCCCTGAAATGTATGAAAGGGCAAAAGGAATATCCTTGAGGTTATTAAGGGAATGTCCGATGAATGTCGGCGAGACAGCAAACAGGATCATTATCAGTGTCCCCGTACCATATCCCCACAGCCAGATCCCGAACAGTGCTGTAATGAACATTGCAAGCCATCCTGCAATTGAACTCATCAGGTGGCGGAACCTGTAAACATCTTCTATACCAAACCAACGGATAATGAAGGTAACAACATTATCGTAAGACTGTCCGTAATACCTGAGGTGGGTAACCGGCGTTTCAAGTGCCGATTTATCCTCTCCATGAGAGGCAAAATAATTATAAACTACAACAGAGTGATCATAATGAAGAACATCGTCACATGAAATACCTGCATCCCTGCTCATCAGGATCATCATGAACAGAAGAACGGCAGAAAATGTAAAGAACAAATATTTCAGTTTACTGTTCTCCATCATTTCCCCTCAGCATCGTCATAGAATTTTCTTACAAAGAATATCGGACGGTTTTGTGATTCCTTATAGTTCCTGTAAATATACTCACCAAGAATCCCGAGGAAGACCAGTTGAATAGATCCCAGGAAATAGAGGCTCAATAATGTCGATGACCATCCCGGGATGGCAATGCCTGTAACCTTTGATATTATTACCCAGATGCCTGCACCCATGAATATCAGAGTTCCTGCTGTTCCCAGGATAAGGCATATTCTGATCGGGAACCTTGAAAATGAAAATATTGCATCACCTGCAAGCCGGAACAGGTTCGTGAAGGTCATTTTTGGCCGTCCTTTGAGCCGGTCGTCACGTACATATTCAACATAACCCTGTCTGAAACCAATCATACTCCTCAGTCCCGGAAGATATCGCACTTTCTCTTTCATTGAGAGCAGGGCATCGACCGCTATCCTTTTCATCATGGAAAAGTTACCGTAGTTCTCAATGTTTTTCAGCTCGCCTATATTGCGGAAGACCGAATGAAACAGTCTTGATGCCAGGTTCCGGCGTTTATTACCTTTCCTGCCCGTCCTTTTCCCGCTGACTATCTCCAGGTCTTCATCCAGCAGTTTCCTGTACATAGCTTCAAGCAGTTCAGGAGGATCCTGGAGATCGCCGTCCATCATTCCCACAATATCGCCTGTGGAATATTCCAGTCCGGCAGTAAAGGCTGCCTGATGACCGAAATTCCTGGATAGAGTCAGAAGCTTGATCTTTTTATTCTTTTCCCGTTGTGAAAGTATCAACTGTATGCTGCTATCAACACTTCCGTCATCGACAAAAATAACCTCATAATCCGGAGTAAATGCCTCGATAGCTGCAATTGTCCGGCTGATCAGCTCATTGATCAGCTTCTCTTCATTGAATACCGGTATTACGAGGGAGAACATTTTCAATTAAATTACTGCCCCAACCTTTCCAGGGCATATGCCACCTCGTCTTTCAGTCCATCCACATCCGCAAGATCCTTTATTGCCTGGATACAATTTGCCGATCCCATCCAGCTCAGTTCGCGGAGCATAAGTTTTTTCGCTTCGGCAGTAGCAGCTTCATTCTTCAATACCTTCACCATTTCTTTTTCGAGAGCAAGAAGTTTCTGCTCGTCACCGGCGGCTCTGCTAAGCTGATTTTGAATAAAGGTATAGTATCTGGTGCTTTTCTGGATATCATAATCCGCAATCATACGGAATGCTTCCGCTGTTGTAATTGCCTTGAAATCCGGTCTCAGGACCGGTGCAGCAGCAGTAGGAAAATCACTCGGTACTTCCTGCGTTACAGCTCCGGTTGCTGCCCATTCAGCGCCCCTCTGTAAAGTTACGATTGAGCCGACGCTATGTAAAGCCTGGTCTTCTTCTCCTCCCGGCAATCCGATCATAGTGGCAAATATCCTTCCTTTACCTTCATTCATCGCCACCATTACAGGTTCAGGTTTACCGGAACCACCATGAGTAGTATCTGAGAATGCAGTGGCAAGTACCAGAACCTCGCTACCCGACGGAACCAGTCCCTGCACTATTACATCTTCCGGCTGCATCCAGCGTACCGGTAATCCTTTTGTGACCGGATGGTCCGTGTTCCGTGTCCTGATTTCAAAAGTGTAACGCTTTGATGATGTAATAGATTCCGAAATCGCCTGTCCGGGATCGCTTTTCGAATTGAAAACTACAATACCTCCCCCATTGGTCAGATAATCCATAAAAGCCTTATCTGTTTGTTCTGGCCAGGCATCTCCTTCATAATCAAGTACTACAAGATTGTATTTCGAAAATTTCGGATTGAAGCCCGACATATCTTCACCTTGCGCAGGAGAAACCAGGATTTTTGTTGAAAACAAACCGGTCTGATCGAGAATTTGTTTTACTGCCTCAGAACTTACCTTCCAGTCGTGTCCGGACTGACCTGTGATTATCAAAGCCTTATTTTCAGCCTGCTGTTTACAGGAAATGACTGATGCCATCAAAATGGCAGTAAGAATCAATAATATATATAGCTTTTTCATCTGTGTGGATTTAAACTGTTGGTAATGTCCAAGGTTTGCGGTAAGGCCTGCTCAGCAGTCTGGCTGCACGTGGATTTCCGATAATCTCCTCTTTTTCAGGATCCCATTTTATTGTTTCTCCTGTTGTCATCGCAATCTCACCCAGAAGCGCAACAGATATTGCCCTGTAAGCCGGTTCAATGGGTGCAATAGCCTGTTTTCCTGATTTCACACAATCGACAAAGTTCTGCCAGTGGTTTGGACTGTCATAAAGATGTATCTCGTTCTCACCGATCACTTCCTGAAGTATTTCAGGTTTTGATGCTGTAAGGACATTTCCCCTGTCGGTATGAACCCAGCCCAGATCGCCATACCAGGTGGTTCCCATACCATGTTCAAGCCTTGATGAACTGGCGACTCTCATTTCGATACCGTTTGCATATTTACACATGAAGTCATATTCAACCGGAGCATTATAGATACCTTCCGGCGGATAAACTCCTGATCCTGAAATTTCAACAGGACCGGTATGTTCCAGACCTGCGCCCCAGTTGGCAATATCGATATGATGACCGGCCCAGTCGGTAAGCTGTCCCCCTGAATAGTCGAGGATCCACCTCCAGTCCCAGTGGCTTACACCCCGGTAAGGCACTTTTGGCGCAGGTCCGAGCCACATTTCCCAGTTCAGTTCGGGCGGTACCTCTTTGACGGGCGGAGTCCCTATCGTCCTTCCTCCATCGGGTAATCCTACAACGATCTTTGAGATCTTCCCTACCCTTCCGTTGATGGCAAGTTCCGCTCCACGGCGAAAATGAGGCTGAGATCTCTGCCAGCTTCCCGTCTGCCAGATAATATTGTTCTTCTTAACTGCAGCCACAATGATCTGACCGTCATTAATGGTCCTGCATATAGGTTTTTCGCCATAAACATTCAGCTTTTTGTTGACAGCAGCAGTATAGATTATCCCATGCCAGTGATCAGGTAAAGCAATTGATACTGCATCAAGCTGTTCTTTTTCAAGGAATTCCCTGAAATCTGAATACGTACGGCAATCCTGGCTGTTATTGGCTTTATCCACAACTTCCTTTGCCCTGTTCAGCCTGACTGAATCCACATCGCAGACTGCAACAAACCTGACTGCATCCTTAAGTCTCAGGAAATCCCTCATATTGGACATTCCCTGTGAGCCTGTCCCGATTGCACCGATAACAACCCTGTCTGACGGTGCCGTACCTTTCCCCATCCCCAGGACTGAGGAGGGAATTATCTCGGGGATCACAAAAGCACCTGCAGCAATTGCAGCAGAACGCCTTAGAAAATCTCTTCTTGATGATTTTTCTGACATATCTTAAATTATTTGACCATTAAAGGCTGGTTTGACTGTGGTAATGACCGGAGTACCAGGCACGGGTGTCGGAAAGGCCATATCGACCTTACCGAATTCAAGCTTCGCAGGACCAAGATCCATATCGGATTTATAGATCTCATCCCATGTTATCGCACGCCCGGTATAGGCAGCCGTTCTTCCCATTATTGCAGTAAGTGTGGAAAGAGCTGTCTGTTCGGCTTCATTAACATATTCACCTGTCCGGATTGCATATACCAGATGCATATGCTCCTGAACATAAGGAGGAATAACTGTCTGGTTCATCGGATTTCCATTCTCATCCTTCGGGTATTCAAACTGCCAGATTACATTTCCTTTGAGATCCCAGATAGTGTTCTGACAATTTGTATATCCTTCGGTTCCCATTATGATTTCTCCGGTAGCGTTGGCACAACTGTCTATCTGCCTGCACATACTGTGAGAACTGATCCCGTTCCCGTAATCAAAATCTATGCTGAAGAAATCATACTGATCGCCGGTGACCCTTCTGGCCCTGCCTCCATAACCAATGGCTTTTTCGGGAACTTTCCCGAGGAACCAGTTTATCACATCGATATTATGTACATGTGTATCCAGGATATGGTCTCCACATAACCAGCAGAAGTTGTTCCAGTTCCTGATCATATAGGTCATATCGTCCCATCCGGGTTCCCTTTCCCTGAACCAGACATGATCCTGGTTCCAGAAGGCTTTCGCCGAGGTAATTGTTCCAATGGCTCCGGCGGCAACCTTCTTATATGTTTCAATATAATCTTCCTGGTGCCTCCGCTGTGTTCCCGTAACAACATTTAGTCCGACAGATTCTGCTTTTTTTGCTGAAGTGATGATTGACCTTATACCTACCGGATCAACAGCAAGAGGTTTTTCCAGGAAAGCATGCTTACCTTTAAGCACCGCTTCAAGAAAATGATCGGGCCGGAACTGTGGGGGTGTGGCAAGAATAACGACATCCACATCAGGAATAGCCATTGCCTTCTTATATCCGTCGAAGCCTGTAAAACAGTTCTCCTCAGGGATCGGAAGGTTGAATGAGGCAAATCTCTCACGGCACGCATCGATCTTATCCTGGAAGACATCTGCAAGAGCAATTATCTCAAGATCCGGTCCTGAGCTTATGAAATTTATTGCAGCGCCTGTTCCTCTGGCTCCTGCACCTATAAGTGCCGCCCTGAGCTTTTTCCCTTTGGGAGCCCCTCTCAGAACCGGAGGCAGGCCGAGTTCCTTATTATCGGGAGCCTTTTTGCAGCCTGAAATGATTGCACCTGCGCCTGCAAGACCTATTCCCGCAAGTGCCGCTGTTCCGATGAATTTTCTTCTGTTGATATTGTCCATTTTATAAGGAATTATTAACGAGTATCAGTCTTCCCGGCAGTTGTATCGATCTCACATACAACCCTGAATCCCACATCGATGCAATCGGAATACCACCAGATGCTCTTTGGCATCTGCGGATCGGTTACAAGCCAGGCTTTTGTCTTCGTGAAATCACGGGCAGCGCTGCGGACATCTTTTGCATCGCTCTTGAATGATCCCCCTCTGATCACATGTTCCTGACCTTTCAGCGGTCCCCGCGGATCTACTCTGGTCGAATCTGCTATATAGAAATCAGGAGAATAGAAATCGAGACAGAATTCAGCTACATTGCCCGACATGTTCTTCAGCCCGAAAGGATTTGGTAAGACAAATGACGGCTCCTCTGTTTTGGAAGCGCTGTTTACCGAATAAACAACCCTGGAGGCAATATTCGCGGTATCGGGTTTGATCAATCTCTTCAGGAATCCCTCAGAAGTATATTTTTTGGGGTCGCCTTCGAAGAAATAAGGAGTTTCGGTGCCTCCTCTGCATGCAAATTCCCATTCAGCTTCTGTGGGAAGCCTGTATTTCTTACCTGTCACCTGTGAAAGCCACTGGCAGTAAACGCTGGCTGCATGCCACGACATTGTAATTGCCGGCCTGGAACCTTTTCCCCAGCCCTGGTCCGGGGCGCCCCACGGAGGTGTGGCCCCGCTTATCGCATCAGTCTTTTGCGTGGTTACAACCTGTCCCTCCGTCCTTCCCTGGGAACTTGTTGCTCTGAAAAAGGCCATATATTCATCCCAGGTAACTTCAGTCTCGGCTATCCAGAAGGGGGAAAGCGTCACCTTCCTTACAGGTCCTTCATCCGGATCACGAAGAGGCTCATCATCAGGACTACCCATATTGAATGTCCCTCCGGGCAGGGCAATCATATTGAAAGAGACTCTCGTACCCGGGATCATCTCGGTAAAGTTGTTGAATCCCGTAACCTTTGCCGGTTCTGCAAATGGCGGTTCTGTTGATGTGACTGTCACACCAAAGCTCGAATCGTGAGCATGTAAAGCCGCATTTTTGTCATAGTGCCCCACATTAAGATGACAATTCAGACAACTGACAGGTTCCTTACTTGTAGTATATAAAAGATGGGCATTCCCCCCGTTAACAGATAATGTAAGAGGAAAGAGATTCTCATGGCACTCAGTGCAGGAGTTCTCATATACCAGTTTTTTGGCATTCTCCAGAAGCTTCTTTTTTCCCCAGTCAATCTCAGCTGTATCTTTGAAAAGATATCCATAAAGATCCTTCAGGCCGGTTCTGGCTTTGGCAAAAAAATATCCCTCTCCTTCCGGAGGGAGATGGCATTGTACGCAATGGACAATAGTACCCGAACTGTTATTGTGATGAGTTGACAGCTTCCAGCTCTGATCGGCATGAGGATGTACATGGCAAATCATACAGAACCTGTCAGTAGATGTTGTCTTCATCAAAAACCTGTAGGGTATTATCAGCAGGGCGAAAACAACCAAACCTGAAATAAAGAACCAGACTTTTGTCCTGCGTCCGACAGAAGCCTTTTGTCTATTCTTATGGAAAATCATGCTTATGGGAAAGAATTCAATTAAAACTTGCTAAAGTTAATTGAATAAATCATTTCCCAATAGGTTCGGGAGTTAAAATTATTTAAAGTGGCGTGCGGCGTGCGGCGCATAACCGTCAACTTAAGGCATTTTGGGGACATAAGTTTCTCCTCCTTTTTTTAAGGAGGGGTGGCCAGACCACAAAATCATCTGATGTGCAGAAATATAGATATTCTGGCCGGGGTGGTTTATTATATTCAGAGACATAAATTCCCGTTTTCTAATTCCGTTTTAACCACCCCGGCCGGGAAAAAGACAATTGTTAACGATTCAAAATTTGCAACCCCGGCCACCCCTTCCCGCCTCAGGCGGGAGGAAAGTTATTTAGCTACAATCCAGATAATTACAGTAGTTTTCATCATTTTTGGATTTCTTAGATTGACGGCTATGGAATGCGGTTACCGGTTCGTCCATCTTCTATTGCTAAAAGGAAACCGGATGCCGCACGTCGAAAGCCGGATGCCGGATACCTGACGCCGCACGCCGCACGTCGGAAACCGGATGCCGGATGCCGGAAGCCGCATTTAGCCTGTCAGAACCTCTTTGTATAGCCGTGGCAATAAGGGACCTTGCTGTTCAGAAAATAATAATCCTGATGGTATTTCTCTGCATCATAAAATTCCGAAGCCCGGGTAACAGCTGTTGCGATCTTATATCCTTTATCCCTCAGAATTTTAAGATTTTTCTCAATGATATTTTTCTGTTCCTCATTCAGGTAAAATATTTCAGACCGGTACTGTTCGCCTATGTCAGGACCCTGTCCCCCGACCTGAGTGGGATCATGTATCTCGAGGAATAATTTAAGAAGTGTTTCATAATTTGTCTTATCCGGATCATAAATGATCTTAACAGCTTCGGCATGACCTGTTTTTCCGGTGCAGACCTCTTTATATGACGGATTTTTAACATGTCCGCCCGTATATCCTGAAGTGACTGATATTACTCCCGGTGCTTTCTGAAGGAAATACTCAACTCCCCAGAAACAGCCTCCTGCAAAGATTGCAGTACCATATCTTCCGCTTTCGAGAACTGCCGGAACGAAATCGAGTGAGACAGAATTGACACAATGCCTGAGATTCTTCTTAGTGAACATTTCCCCTGTGAAAACATGTCCCAGGTGAGCCCCGCATGACGCACATGTTATCTCAGTCCTCCTGCCATCAGCATCAACAGACCTGTTTACTGCTCCTTTGATCTCGTCGTCAAAGCTCGGCCAGCCGCAGTCTGATTCAAACTTGTCTGTAGAACGATAAAGTGCGGCTCCGCACTTCTTACAGACATATGTACCTGATTCTTTGTATGTTGTAAACTTTCCTGTGAAGGGGGTCTCTGTTCCCTTATCATTAATCACGGCAGCTTCCTGCCGGCTCAAAGAATTATAAGGCAGCTTTTCCTGCGAAAATGACACGTTACTCATTGTAAGAAATAATATAATAAACAGAAATGACGTTATCTTATTTTTCACGTTCTCTGGTTTTCATGGATAACAAAGATAATTGATAAAAGTTGAGTTCTTTTATTCAAAAAGGTGAACATTTTTTACTTTAATACGTTATAAGAGTTCGATCCGGCAGTATAAAACTCGTTGATATAAATGAAATTAACAAATTATATTCTGGCACAGAGTTTGTTTTCTCATGAAAAATCGTACTTTTGTATTTAATTTTTTTATAGTTCATATGAAGAAAGTTGCTGTAATACTGGTTTTATTTGTTGTTACTGTATTTATTGTAAGTTCATGTAACAGTAAAGTATGCCCCGCATACAGTAAGGCTGAAACAGAACAACCCGGAGAGGTAGGCTGATATTGTCGTCTCTTCATATAATCCCATTTTTTAAGGTAGCACTGACATGAAAAAGCTGCTTATTCTGATTTTCATTCTGTTACACGGAGCAGTTCTTCTCCGTGCCCAGGGAGAAATTAATGAGCAGCAACAGGTCTTTTTCCGGAATGAAAGATCTTTCGGGATCATGATCAATTCAGATGGTTTCGGCATTGGCTATCGTGAAGGAAAAAGGATCAATTACCTTAATAAGCGGATACTGGAATTTGATCTGGGAACCCTCAGGCATCCCAAGGAGTATCGTCAGAGCAATCCGTATACACAGGGAACGGGAACCTTCGTTTTCGGCAAGCTCAACAGTGTCTTTTACATCAGGGGTGGAATTGGTCATCAGCATGAGCTGTTCCCGAAAGAGGATGCAGGAGGTATAGCTGTAAGGTATTTTATTTCTGCCGGTCCCGTAATCGGACTTTATAAACCAATTTATTACAGGGTTCTGTACCCTGTCGGCGGCACTCTTAACGAATATGAGCTGAGAGAGGAAAAGTTTGATATTACTATTCATGATCCCACGATGATCTACAGTAAAGCCGGTATTTTTAAAGGAGTGAATGAAACAAAGGCTTTACCCGGACTGTATGCAAAGGGAGGATTCAATTTTGAATACAGTCGCGAAGACAAGATCATTCATGCAATAGAGATAGGAGCCCAGGTAAATGCATTTCCAAAGAAAATCCCAATAATGGCCAGCGATGACAACAAAGCCATATTCTTCTCAATATTTGCAAGTTACAGATTTGGTGTTATTGTAGATCCGCTTCATCCCGAAGATTACACACTGACAAATCTGTTCCGCAGGAAAAAAGAATAAGGTATCCTGCTTTCACGTTGCTGATTTTCCGAAAATGATTATTTTTGTGGTCGATTTTGAAGTATTAACCAATTTATCTATACAGGTATGTCAAAAATTAAAGTAGCTATTAACGGCTTTGGCAGAATCGGCCGTAATGTGTTTAAAATTGCTTTCGAAAGAAACGATATTGAGATCGTCGGTATAAATGACATTACCGATACCCAGACTCTGGCTCATCTGCTCAAATATGATTCAACCCAGGGCAAATTCCCCGGAGTAACATATGATGCTGAGAATATTATAGTTAATGGCGTGAAAGTGAAGGTTACAGCTGAAAAGAACCCCGCAAACATTCCATGGAGCCAGAAACCAGATGTCGTTATCGAATCAACCGGTGTTTTCACATCAAAGGAAAGCCCCAAAGGCGGTTATGGCGACCACCTGAAAAATGGTGCAAAGAAAGTTCTTCTTACTGTTCCAGCAAAAGACGCTATCGATGCCATGATAGTTCTCGGTGTTAATGAAGATCACCTGAAACCCGAGCACCAGTGCGTTTCAAACGCTTCATGCACAACCAACTGCCTGGCTCCTGTAGCAAAAGTCCTGAACGATAATTTCGGAATCGAAATCGGTTATATGACAACTATCCACTCATATACAAACGACCAGAGGATCCTCGATCTTCCGCACAAGGATCTCAGAAGAGCAAGATCTGCCGCTTTATCACAGATACCAACAACCACAGGCGCAGCTAAAGCAGTAGGAAAAGTCATTCCCGAACTGAAAGGAAAGCTCGACGGAGTATCAGTAAGGGTCCCCACCCCTACCGGATCACTGGTTGACCTTGTTGCCGTTCTTAAGAAAGAGGTTACAAAAGAGGAGATCAATGCAGCAATGAAGAAAGCAGCAGAAGGTCCGATGAAAGGTATTCTCGAATATACCGAAGATCCTATCGTTTCCGCTGACGTAATCCATACCACAGCATCATCAATATTCGATGCCCTCAGCACAATGGTGAACGGAAAGATGGTGAAGGTAATGTCATGGTATGATAATGAATGGGGATATTCCTGCAGGGTCGTTGACCTGATACCATTACTAATGAGATAGCACACCTGTTACCCGTAGAGACGCCCAGATTGGGCGTCTTTTTTTTGGATATAATCGTAGAGACGCCCAAATTGGGCGTCTCTACATTACGATATAACGGCACAGAGACGCCCAAATTGGGCGTCTCTACGTTACGATGTGACGGTCGATTATTCGTACCGTAATGCCTCGATCGGATCAATGTTGGCGGCCTTGACCGCCGGGGCATATCCCGAAACAACCCCAACAAGGAAACAGACAAGCACTCCCATGAAAGCCCACAGCCAGGGTATTATGAAACTTGACTTGAGCGCCGATGCCACAAGATTGCCGATCAGGATCCCCAGGATAATGCCGAAGATACCGCCAAGCTGACCGATCATAACAGATTCAAAAAGAAACTGGTATTTTATTGTTACAGGCTTTGCACCAATGGCTTTCCTGACACCAATCTCCCTTGTCCGCTCAGTAACTGAAACAAGCATAATGTTCATTAATCCCACAGCAGCACCAAACAACGTAATTATCCCTATAAGTGTCGCTGCAAGGGTAACGAATTTTATATTTTTAAGAAGAAGGGCAACAATCGTATCGCTCTTGGCAATATTAAAATCCGATTCATCACGGGGATGAAGATTGCGGACAATCCTGAAAACCGCTTCCGCTTCACCTGCCATTATATCAAGATTAACAGGATTCATCGGCATTATAGTTATCCTGAAATTAAGGTTCGGCCGTGAAAAATATTGCCTGGCAGCAGTTATTGGAATGAAACAGATCTTATCATCGCTTGTTGCACTGGCACCTTTACTTTTCAGTATACCGGAAACCTTAAGCTTCAGACCGGCTATTGAGACTTCCTCTCCCAGAGGATCGATTCCTGTCGGGAAAAGATCCTTCGCGATCTCCGAACCCAGGATTATAATCCTCCTGTTCAGACGAAGCTCTTCCTGAGTAAAATCCCTGCCGGCTTCAATCTCATATCCCGATACGGTAACATAGTTCTCATCCACACCCATTAAGGTGATATTGGGATTGGTTTCCTCCTGTCCGTACTTTACAGTTGCCAGGTCGGTTGCCCGGAAAGATATCGAAACCCATGCCGGTTCTGTAAAGGCAGCCTTGAAATCCGTTGCCTGCCTGTATGAAATATATGAGTAATTCTTCGACCTCACCCTGTCATTCATCACCTGAATATTCATCCCCCTCGATGTAATGCTGAATGAATTGGCTCCCATCATGGTGAACTGATCCGTAAGAGAATTCTTTATGGCATCAATGGCTGTAAGTATCCCGATCAGTGCCATAATACCAAATGCAATTATGCATATTGTAAGGATCGAGCGTACCTTGTTCGACTTTATCGCTCTTAATGCGATCCTTAGATTCTCCCTCACAATTCCTTTCTTCATATTTAATAAGCTGCCTGTTAAACTGCCAATACGTTTGAAAAAATAAAAGTAAACATTTTTATGCATCAGCCTTAGCACATCAGGCATTAAAAATTTTTTAAAATAATTAAGGATTTAGTTGCATAACTAACTTATTCGTTATATATTCGTAGGGTCATTCCATTAAATAAGAATTAAGAACATTTATTATGAGAGAACTAACCCGTGCAGAAGAAGAAGTTATGCAGGTACTCTGGAAAATAGAAAAGGGTTTTGTAAAGGACATCCTTGAACATTTCAAAGAGCCAAAGCCGGCATACAACACGATCAGTACCATTGTCCGGATATTGCAGGACAAAGGTTTTGTTGACCACAAAGCGTATGGAAGGACGCATGAGTATTATCCTGTGGTTACCAAGGATGATTATTCAAAATCTCATCTGAGTAACTTCGTAAACGATTATTTCTCCAATTCTTTCGGAAAGATGGTCAGTTTCTTTGCAAAAGAAAAGCACATCTCGGTAAAAGAAATGGAAGAGATCATGAAGATCATGGAAAGTGAAGTTAAAAAACAAAAATCCGGAAAATGAATCAGTTCTTTTTATACCTGCTTAAGGTTGCAACAGCTCTGGCATTCTTTTATATTGTCTATCATTTCTTCCTGAGCCGGGATACCATGTACAGCCGCAATCGTTTTTTTATACTTCTTTCACTGGTTTCATCGCTTATCCTGCCTCTGATAACAATTAAGACCAGACAGCCTCTTGATATACAGTTCTTTGGAAAAGATCTTACAGGGGTTGTTATCACGGGTACGGCTGAAAATGATGAATCATGGCGGGCAATCCTTTCATCTGCAGGTATTATGAAGATCATATTCATAATCTATCTGTCGGGTGTAATTCTGCTTAGTGTAAAACTGATGGTTGAAATGTCACACCTTCTTCTTATTGTTTCCAGGAAAAAGGTCAACGGCAATAAAGTGATCAGATTGTCGGGCAATAAAGTATCGGGATTTACTGCATTCGGGCACATTTTCATTGATGAAGTACTGAGTGCAGGCGATGAAGAGGAGATAATAAAGCATGAGCAGAAGCATCTTGACCGGAAACATTTCTTTGATATTGTTTTCATTGAGCTTGTCAAGATATTACAGTGGTTCAATCCCGTTGTCTACATGTTTGACAGGTCACTGAGGGCGGTCCATGAGTATCAGGCCGATGATGAGTGTCTGAGTTCAGGCATACCGGTAATAAGCTACCAGGGACTGATGTTAAACCAGGTTTTCAAAACCAGGGTTTTCAGTGCAACAAGCAGATTTTCAAATCCAACACTTATAAAAAAACGAATGATCATGATGACAAAAAAACGTTCCAAAGCTCCGGCAAACCTGAAGATGCTCCTGGTTTTGCCATTTGTTGCACTGTTGCTGATAATCTTTTCCACCTGTGCGAAGAAATCTTTTGATAATTTTGCAGGAAGTGATACTCCCCCACCGTCCGGTACAGACATGGTTGCGGTTGAAAATTCCAAACTTTCTGCCGTAAAAGAAGGTGATGCATTTGTTGTTGTTGAAGAGATGCCCATGTTCCCGGGAGGAGACCTTGCTCTTCTGAAACATATTGCAGAAAACACAAAATATCCTGCAGAAGCAAAAGAAAAGAATATCCAGGGAAGAGTAATTGTTCGCTTCAAGATAATGGATGATGGTGCCGTACAGGATGTTTCTGTTATTAAAGGAGTCGATCCCGTGCTCGACGCGGAAGCACAAAGGGTAGTGTCAGAACTGCCTTCATTTCAGCCCGGGAAACAGGGTGGTGTTGCTGTTCCTGTATGGTATATGGTGCCCATCACCTTCACATTATCTGATAAAAGTACTGCTGTACCGCCGCCACCGCCACCACCGCCGGCTGATGTCTCAAAAGGAAGCGGAGGATCTTTCTCTTCAGATCCAAAGGAACCATTTGTAGTTGTTGAAGAAATGCCGATGTTTCCGGGTGGTGATGCTGCATTGCTTCAGTACCTTGCCGGGAATATTAATTACCCTGAAGCAGCTAAGGTTAATGGCATTACCGGGAGGGTAATATTGAGATTCTGTGTAACCGAGAACGGAACCGTTGACCGTATAAGCGTCCTGAAAAGTGTCGATCCACTACTCGATGCAGAAGCCTTCAGGGTTGTTTCGACATTGCCTGCATTCAAGCCCGGGAAACAGGGTGGCGTTGCAGTTCCCGTCTGGTATATGGTACCGGTGACCTTTGCCCTCGACAAACCTAAAGTCGAAGCAGTCCAGGCACCTCCGGCATAATCATATATAACCGATCAGCTTTCGTCCCCCGTAATACTTTTTGTTGCGGGGGATTTTTTATATTTAGCAAAGCAACTGTATATTAACTATATATAATAAAATAATACGTATTAAAATACGTATTTTAATACGTATTTTAATGGCTCTGATCCAAAATATTGTTCAGCAAATCTGAAATTGATATTTTTAAAAATTCTGTTCTCTTTTCCGATTTACCTTGGACTTTACCGCGTAGCGGTTATGGTATTGTAGAAAGGATTATATTGTTGGAATGATTCCGCGTAGCGGATATGGTATTTTGCTCCATAACCTCTACGAGGTATAAAAACATGTCATATAACCTTATCTACAATACCTTATGCCCTACAGGCAAAGGAGACTAAATCTACGTTTTCTAAATCAAAACAGAGCCTTTTTAATACATAGATCGGCAATAACTCTGAAATATATCTGAAGTAAATTCCTCACAATTGTATAGCTGTAGCTGATTGATCGCTGTACCGTTTCATTAATTTCTGTAATTTTGCCCTCTTAGACAAATCTAATGACATTATCAGACCGGATAGAAGCATTCTCATTTCTCGGCGAAACACTCCGTGATGCAATTGCCGGAAAAGCAACACCTTTTACTGCAAGGATCTGGCAGCTTACGGAAACCCAGCATATTAATAATCCGTGGTTCACTCCCGAAAACGTAAAGCTGGCATTAAGCGCCATCGCAGGTGAACTGACCAGGGAAAATCTTACCAGATGGTGCTCAGCATATCCAGGACTGGATTCCGGGAAGAAATCATTAAATGTCGGAGTAGTAATGGCCGGCAATCTTCCGCTTGCCGGATTTCACGATTTCCTTTCCGTACTCATATCGGGAAACAGGATCATTGCCAAAACAAGCTCAAAAGATCCCGATCTGATAAGACTGATCGCTGACATAATCATCTCTTTCAACCCTGAATTCGGAAGCCTGATCTCATTGACTGAAGACCAGATATCTGATTTTGATATCGTAATAGCTACCGGATCTGATAACAGTTCAAGGTATTTTGAATATTACTTCGGCAAATATCCTCATATAATAAGGAAGAACAGGAACAGTATAGCAATTATTGACGGGACTGAAAGCGATGGTGAACTCCGGTCACTCGGGACAGATGTATTTTCATATTTCGGACTAGGTTGCAGGAATGTCTCCAAGCTATACTTACCTGATAAATATGATATTACGAAGATTGTTAGTTTTTGGGATCAGTATTCGTCCGTAATAAATCACAACAAATACGCTAACAACTATGATTTTTATAAAGCCGTATATCTGATAAATAAGGAGCACTTCACCGATACCGGTTATCTTATTCTGAAGGAAAGTAATGAATTATCTTCTCCTGTATCGGTACTTTACTTCTCATATTACAGATCGGCTGCCGACCTGAAAGATCAGACAGAATTACTGAAAGACAAAATCCAGTGTATTACAGGGCATAATCATATCCCTTTCGGGAAAGCGCAGGTGCCTGCCCTGTGGGATTATGCAGATGGAATTGACACGTTGGATTTTCTTTCAAAAAAAAACTGACGGGGGATATTGTAAAATAAAAAATACTATATTGCACCCATCGAATCAAAAGCGATTATGATTTATAGGTTTGTTGTCTTATCGGATGAAGATGAGTCGTTTATGAGAGAATTTGAATTTCTCGACTCACATACCCTGCTGGATTTTCACAATATGATCCAGGAGGAACTGGAATTTGATAAATCGCAGATGGCATCTTTCTACATGGCAACAGATAACTGGGAGAAAGAGGAAGAGTTTACGCTGTTCGACATGGGAACCGGTTCATCGACAATGGAAGATACAATTCTCGATGATATAATCTTCCGCAAGAATCAGAAACTGCTCTATGTTTTTGACTTTTTTAACGACAGAAGTCTGTTTGTTGAATATACAGGTGAAGCAAAAGAACTGCAGGGGCATGAATATCCGTCCTGTACAAATTCAAAAGGAGTTCCCCCTAAACAGGTCGTTTTCGGTGGCAGCTCAAAAAAACTATATAATAATATAGTAGTATCCGACGATGAAGAGGATGAAGATGAAGATGAAGTCGATGATCTCTTCCTCAACGGTGAAGATGAAGATGTTCTCCCCGATTTCGAAAATGAAGAACCCCTGAACGAGGAGGAAGAAGAGGAGGAATGATCCTTCAGGGGAAATAATCCCATGAAAAATAATCTGATAGTTCTTCTCGGACCGACAAGTGTCGGGAAGACTGATATTTCCATCAGACTGGCCGCTGAAATAGGATGCGGGATCATATCAGCCGATTCACGTCAGTTTTACAGGGAAATGAAAATCGGAACAGCTGTTCCTTCTGATGAACAGTTATCAGCTGTGAAACACCATTTCGTCAGATTTATTTCAATTAATGATTATTACAGCGCCAGCCTTTATGAAAGAGATGTCATGAAACTTCTTCCTGACCTCTTCAGAAAAAACAGAATTGCTTTAATGACCGGGGGATCAGGTCTGTATATAGATGCGGTTTGTAACGGAATTGATGATATCCCTGATGTCGATATTGAGATACGGGAAAAATATGCTGTAAAGTACAGGGAAGAAGGGATTGAAGGTTTACGGATATTGTTGAAACACCTGGATCCGGACTATTATGAAAAGGTCGATCTCAGGAATTATAAAAGGATCATCCGGGCGCTTGAGATCTGTGAGACCACCGGCAGACCGTATTCAGCCTTCCTGACAAAACAAAAACGGCAGCGGGATTTCGGTATAATAAAAGTCGGTATAAACAGGCCCAGGGAGGAACTGTATGAAAGAATTAACAGCAGGGTTGACGACATGATGATGAAGGGGCTTGAAGAAGAAGCAGGAAATCTGTATCCGTTCCGGCACCTGAACGCACTTAACAGTGTTGGTTACAGGGAGCTCTTTGACTATTTCGATAAGGCTGTTTCGCTTGAGAAAGCCATCGCGCTCATAAAGCGCAATACCCGGAGGTTTGCAAAACGACAGCTGACCTGGTGGAGCAGGGATAAGGAGATCACCTGGTTCAATGCTGATGAGGAAGAAAGGATCTCCGGCTTCCTTAGGCAAAGGATATCTGAATGATTAATCTGACTTTATTCAAGCCTTTTCAGCTGCCTTATCGTAGCTTCCGGATCCTTTGAGCCGAAAACAGAATTTCCGGCTACCAGTACATTGACACCTGTCTCAACCAGCTTTGACGCATTTTTTGTATCTATTCCCCCGTCGACCTCGATAAGAACATTATGCCCTCCTGTCTTTATCATCTTGCTCAGTTCTGAGATCTTGCTGTAACTCTCCTGAATGAATGACTGACCTCCGAATCCCGGATTAACCGTCATTATCAGTACCATATCGATATAAGGAAGGATATTTTTGAGCAGAGACACAGGTGTATGCGGATTGACTGCCACTCCTGCCTTCATGCCCAGCTTTCTTATTTCCGAAACCGTGCGGTGAAGATGTACACACGCTTCATACTGAACTGTCAGAATATCTGCACCTGTTTCCTTCCATTTCACCAGGTATCTGTCAGGATCCACTATCATCAGGTGAACATCGAGAGGTTTCCGGGCGATCTTTTTTACATGTTCGATCACAGGGAATCCGAATGAAATGTTTGGGACGAACATCCCGTCCATTATATCGCAGTGGATCCAGTCGGCTTCGCTCCTGTTAATTATCTCAACATCGCGTGCCAGGTTCCCGAAGTCGGCTGCCAGAAGTGAAGGGGAAACAAGGTGATTCATCATATTTTGTTTTTGTAAAGATAAAAACAAAATTTATCCCAGGTATGTCCTGAGTATTTTACACCTTGTTGTGAACTGAATCCTTTTTATTGCTTTTTCCTTAATCTGTCTTACACGTTCTCGTGTAAGACGCAATTCTTCTCCGATCTCCTCGAGTGTGAACGGATGTTTCATACCCAGACCGAAATATAATTTCAGGACTTTAGCTTCTCTTGGTGACAGGGTGCTGAGTGCCCGCTCTATTTCGTATGCAAGTGATTCGTTTATAAGGTTCTTGTCGGGACTGGGAGTTTCGCCGCTCTGCATCACATCGTACATGTTGGTATCCTCCTCGGGGCTGATCGGAGCGTCCATGCTCAGGGTACGGCCGTTTGTTCTCAGGGAATCCTTTACATCATCCGGGGCCATTTCCAGCAAATCAGCTATTTCGGTGGAGGTGGGTTCTCTTTCATATGTCTGTTCAAGCCTTGCAAAAGCTTTGTTGATCCTGTTAATCGATCCTATCTTGTTCACAGGCAGTCTGACTATTCTCGATTGTTCCGCCAGAGCCTGGAGAATAGCCTGCCTTATCCACCATACAGCATAAGAAATGAATTTGAATCCCCTTGTCTCATCGAACCGCGAAGCAGCCTTCATCAGACCCAGATTGCCCTCATTGATAAGATCCGGAAGGCTCATTCCCTGGTTCTGATATTGCTTCGCAACCGAAACAACAAAACGCAGATTGGCATTGACAAGCTTCTTAAGTGCATCTGAATCACCTGCTCTGATCTTTCGTGCAAGAGTAACCTCTTCCTCAGGGCAAATAAGATCCACTCTGCCTATCTCCTGTAAATATTTATCCAGGGAAGGAGTATCACGGTTAGTAACCTGCTTTGTTATTTTTAATTGTCGCATGGCAGGTTTGAGTTAGGTCCCTTATATATCGATTCAGGTCTACAATGTTAATAAAAAACTAGATGCTCCCGACAGAATAATACTTATATTTTTTGCTGAATTCAGAAATTTATGATATATTGCCTAGTTATTTTATTCCTGAAAATCAAATCATTAATTAAAACTGATAAAATACCGTTACATTTTATTGACTTAAGTTGTTAGATTTCTGACTTTTTATACTTATAATTGTACCGGTTTTCAGGATATGTTATTTTAGCGTTGCACAATCTGTCTGGCTCATAATCAGTCTTGATCCGGGTTTCCAAAAAAATACAAAATCAAATCGATCATTTTAATATTCCATTTTATTACTACCTTATGTACGACATTCTTGACTTAAGTAAGAAGCTTCTTCCTGAATTAAGGGAGATTGCGAAAGAACTTAATATTAAAAAAGCTGAATCTCTGAAGAAGCAGGACCTTGTTTACAAAATCCTTGACCAGCAGGCTCTTGAGGCTCCTGCAGCAAAAAATGTCAGGAAAGAAGAAGAGCCTGAAGGGGAAGATTTAAAACAGGATGGTGATCAGGGTCAGAGGCGGGGGAAAAGACCCAGGATGAGTAAACCTGTCTTCAGGCGGCCGTCAGAAACTGTGATCTCTGTATCACCGGGCGATCTCAGAGGCCAGGGGGCTCCGGCAGGAGAAGAACAACGCCGTGATCCTTCAAGACCATTTAACAGACCTGATGAAAGACCTGATCTGTTCAGACAACAGCAACCTGATTCTGATGCCAGGAGAGTACCTTCATGGAGACAGGACAACAGACCGGATAACAGGCCAGATTTCAGGCAGGACAACAGGCCGGAAAAGAGGCAGGATAACAGGCCCGACACCAGGCGTGACAACAGGATGGACAGGCCTTCCGGATCCAACAGACCAACAGAGGTCGAACGCGAAAAGATAGTCCGTGAACCTGTTACTGAACCTGCTGAGGATACTCCGCTGGATATCAGTATCGAAGATATAATAATCGCCGAAAACAAAACCCAGGATACATTGCTAACGCCGGATGTGATTACCGAAATTCCTCCTGTTTCCGAACCTCCCGTTCGCGAAAAGGAAGAAAAGAAAGAAAGACCCTTTGAATTTGAAGGTATAATATATAATACCGGAGTTCTGGAAATCATGCCAGACGGATATGGCTTCCTCAGATCGGCTGATTATAATTACCTTAACTCCCCAGATGATATTTATGTCTCACAATCACAAATAAAACTTTTCGGACTTAAAACCGGGGATACTATTAAAGGTACTATCCGTCCTCCTAAAGAAGGCGAGAAATATTTCCCCCTTATAAAAGTTGATGAGATCAACGGAAGAAGTCCCGATTATATAAGAGACAGGGTTCCTTTTGATTTCCTCACACCCTTGTTCCCCAATGAGAAGTTCACCCTGTGCACACCGGGTGAAGGAAGTCTTTCCGTAAGGGTAATCGATATGTTCACCCCGATCGGAAAGGGACAAAGAGGATTGATCGTTGCACAGCCTAAGACAGGTAAAACAATCCTTCTTCAGGAGATTGCAAATGCGATAGCAAAATATCATCCCGATGTTTACCTGATGATCCTTCTTATCGATGAGCGACCCGAGGAAGTTACCGATATGGCACGTAATGTGAATGCTGAGGTTATCGCATCTACCTTTGATGAACCTGCTGAAAGACATTGCCGTGTTGCTAACATAGTTCTTGAAAAAGCAAAAAGACTTGTTGAATGCGGACATGATGTCGTGATCCTGCTCGATTCAATAACAAGGCTTGCCAGAGCATTTAACACAACCGCTCCGGCATCAGGAAAGGTTTTATCCGGAGGTGTCGACTCAAACGCCCTCCACAAACCAAAGAGATTCTTCGGCGCTGCCCGTAATATTGAAGACGGAGGCTCCCTTACTATCCTGGCAACTGCCCTTACCGATACAGGTTCAAAGATGGACGATGTGATCTTCGAGGAATTCAAGGGAACAGGTAATATGGAACTTCAGCTCGACAGGAAGCTGTCGAACAGGAGAATATTCCCGTCAATCGATATACCAGCTTCAAGTACACGCCGTGAAGATCTTCTTCTTAATAAAAATATCATGCAGAAAATATGGGTTCTCCGTAACTATCTGGCTGATATGAATGCAGTTGAAGCAATGGAATTCCTTCGCGACAGGCTGATGCAATCCAAATCAAATGAAGAATTCCTCATTTCTATGAACGGAGGTTAACGTTTATGAAAATTTGGTAAATTTGTGCTCTGTTAAAAAAATAACAAACAATAAATATTTTAAACACTAATAATTTAAAATGGCAACAAAAAAATTTATAACATGCGATGGTAACCAGGCTGCATCGCACATAGCATACATGTTCAGCGAGGTAGCCTGCATATATCCGATCACCCCGTCATCAACAATGGCCGAATATGTTGATGAATGGTCAGCCAACGGGCTGAAAAATATGTTCGGTGAACAGGTTAAGGTTGTTGAAATGCAATCTGAAGGCGGTGCCTCCGGTGCTGTACACGGATCTCTTCAGTCAGGAGCCCTTTGTACAACATTCACAGCATCACAGGGATTGCTCCTGATGATTCCGAATATGTATAAGATTGCCGCTGAACTGCTCCCCGGAGTATTTCATGTGAGCGCCAGAACAATTGCAGCACATGCTTTATCGATCTTCGGAGATCACAGCGATATATATGCAACACGCCAGACCGGATTTGCCATGCTTGCAAGCGGAAGTGTTCAGGAGATAATGGATCTTGCAGGAGTAGCTCATCTGTCTGCAATCAAATCGAGAATTCCCTTCCTGCATTTCTTCGACGGCTTCAGAACATCAGCTGAAGTCCAGAAGATTGAAGTTCTTGAAATGGACGACCTGAAAAAGCTTGTCGACTGGAAAGCACTCGAAAAATTCCGTAATAATGCTCTCAATCCGGAACATCCTGTAACCAGAGGAACAAATCAGAATCCTGATATTTTCTTCCAGGCAAAAGAAGCTATAAACAAATTCTATGAGCCTATCCCCGATATTGTTAATGACTATATGGCCGAGATATCGAAGATCACAGGCAGGGAATATAAACCATTTACATATTATGGGGCTCCGGATGCTGAAAATATAATTGTGGCAATGGGCTCAATAACCGATACCTCCAAGGAGGTTATAGACTATCTCGCAGCAAAAGGCGAAAAAGCCGGTTTGTTAACAGTTCATCTTTACCGTCCGTTCTCGGATAAATACTTCTTCAATGTACTTCCGAAATCAGTTAAGAAGATCACAGTTCTCGACAGGACAAAAGAACCCGGAGCTCCCGGTGATCCTCTTTATCTGGATGTTAAGAATATGTTCTATACAAGCGATCTGAAACCACAGGTATTCGGCGGACGTTACGGCCTGAGTTCAAAAGATACAACACCCGCTCAGGTTCTTTCAATCTATGAAAATATGAAATTGAAAGAACCAAAAGATTTCTTTACCGTTGGTATAATTGATGATGTTACATTCAGGTCTCTGCCAATGCTGCCTGAAATAAATGTTGCTCTTCCGGGAACACATTCAGCGAAATTTTATGGTCTCGGCTCAGATGGTACTGTAGGTGCAAACAAGAACTCCATCAAGATCATTGGCGATACAACAGATAAATACTGCCAGGCATATTTTGCATACGATTCAAAAAAATCAGGCGGTATAACTATATCCAACCTTCGCTTTGGTGACAAACCCATAAGGTCGCCTTATTATGTTAACACTCCGGACTTCGTTGCATGCCATGTGCCATCATATATTGACAAATATGATATGCTGAAAGGTCTCAAAAAGAACGGAACCTTCCTTTTGAACTCTTTATGGAGCGCTGAAGAAACTAAAAAACGGCTTCCGGATACCATGAAGAAGTACATGGCTGAAAACAAGATCAACTTCTATATTATTAATGCTACTGCTATTGCCGAGGAAATCGGGCTGGGCAACAGGACCAACACAATAATGCAGGCTGCATTCTTCAAGCTTGCCGACATTATTCCATATGAGCAGGCTGAAAAGGAAATGAAGAAAGCCATTTACAAGACCTATGGCAGAAAAGGTGAAGATGTTGTGAATATGAACTATGCTGCGGTAGACAGAGGCAGCCAGGTTGAGAAAGTGGAGATCCCGGCAGAATGGGCAAATATTAAAGTCGGGACTGTTGAAGACAAACGTGATATTCCGGAGTTTTACCGTAATGTCGTTGATCCGATAATCGGTCTTAAAGGTGACGATGTCCCTGTAAGCGCATTCAAAGACAGGGAAGACGGGACTTTCCCGGCAGGTATTTCTGCTTATGAAAAGAGGGGAATAGCAGTAAATGTTCCGGAATGGCAACCTGATCAGTGTATCCAGTGTAATCAGTGTTCTTATGTATGTCCGCATGCAGCCATCAGGCCTTTCCTCCTGACAGATGAAGAGGCCAAAAATGCTCCTGAAGGAACAACTACAATTCAGGGTATACCTGGTGTTCTGAAACAGTACAGGTTCAGGATACAGGTAAGCGTATATGACTGCACCGGTTGCGGCAACTGCGCCGATGTATGTCCCGCCAAAAACAAAGCCCTGATAATGAAGCCTCTGGGAACACAGCTTGCAGAAGCTGATCGCTGGACCTACATGCACGAAAAGGTAGGATACAAAGATCACCTTGTTGACAAGTTCATCAATATCAAGAACAGTCAGTTTGCACAACCCTTGTTTGAATTTTCCGGTGCATGCGCAGGATGCGGTGAAACACCATATATCAAAACTATCACCCAGCTCTTCGGAGACAGGATGGTTGTTTCCAATGCTACCGGATGCTCCTCGATCTATGGTGCATCAGCCCCTTCCACACCTTATACAACAAACAGGAAAGGACATGGTCCGGCATGGGCCAACTCACTGTTTGAAGATAATGCCGAATACGGCTTTGGCCTTATGCTTGGTTCTAACAAGATGAGGGAAAGAATAGCTCTCAGGATGAGAGAATCTGACGGTACTGTCAATGCTGAGACAAAAGCAGCTTTCGTAGAGTGGCTGGCAGGTATGAATAATGCCGAAGCTTCAAAAGCTGCATCGGCAAAAATCATTGAAGCATGTGAAAAGGACAAATCAGAAGTAGCTGCCGAAATACTGAGCCTCAGACAATATCTTGTAAAGAAATCCCACTGGGTATTCGGAGGCGACGGATGGGCTTATGATATCGGTTACGGAGGACTGGATCATGTTATTGCTTCCGGGGAAGATATCAACATCCTGGTTCTTGACACTGAGGTATATTCCAATACCGGAGGTCAGGCTTCCAAATCCACTCCGGCTGGTGCTGTAGCTAAATTTGCTGCCTCAGGCAAAAAGATCCGTAAGAAAGATCTCGGCCAGATGGCAATGAGTTACGGATATGTTTATGTTGCACAGGTGGCTATGGGGGCAAATAATAATCAGTATCTCAAAGCCCTGAAGGAAGCTGAAGCTTATCCGGGACCATCCCTTATAATTGCCTATTCACCATGTATAAATCATGGCCTGAGAGATGGAATGGGCAAAACCCAGGCTCAGGAAAAAGAAGCTGTTGCAGCAGGATACTGGCATCTTTACAGGTACAATCCTCTTCTTGAGAAAGAAGGAAAGAATCCTTTCACGCTCGATTCAAAAGAGCCTGACTGGAGCAAATTCCAGGATTTCCTGAACTCGGAAGTACGTTATACTTCATTGATCAAAGCCTTCCCCGCTGAAGCAGAAGTCCTCTTCAAAGTTGCCGAAGAAAATGCAAAGTGGAGATATAATGTATATAAGAGGCTGGCAGCAATGGAGTTCGCAAAA
>JAKQPD010000317.1 GCA_029564935.1 Bacteroidota bacterium | reverse complement strand
CTTTCATCGATGCCATAAATAAACTAAAGTAGCAAATGATACCCTTCGAAAAAGCATATGAAATAGTAATGGGATCGGTTGTCAGGACCGGGACGGAAAAGATCCCTTTTACTGATTCTGCCGGCAGGATCCTGGCGGAGGATGTAACAAGTGATATAGATATGCCTCCCTTCGACAAGGCAACAATGGATGGATTTGCCTGCCGCAGACTTGAAATTCATAATGAGCTTGAAGTAATAGAGACTATCGCTGCGGGGAAAAAGCCGGAAAAGAGACCTGGCAGGAACCAGTGCTCAAGGATAATGACAGGTGCTCCCATCCCTGAAGGCGCGGATTGTGTGATAATTAAAGAGGAGACGGAGGAGCTGCCTTCAGGCAGGATAAGGTTTACAGGTACCTATAACAAGGATAATATATCCTGTAAGGGAGAAGATGTCAGAACCGGCGATCTGTTGCTTGGGGCCTGGAGAAAGATAAAACCCCAGGATATTGCGATAATGGCATCAGCAGGAAAAACAACTGTTACAGTGAGCAGAATGCCGGCTGTTGCAGTTATAAGCTCCGGAGATGAAATCGTGGAACCTCAGTATATCCCTGGTGAATCCCAGATACGAAATTCAAACAGCTGGCAGCTGATAGCCCAGATAGAAAGAGCCGGAGCCAGGGGAAGATATTACGGAATAGCAAGGGATGATGAAGATGAAACTCTCCGGCTTGTCAACACTGCAATTGAGGAAAATGACCTGGTTATAATAACAGGAGGTGTGTCGATGGGAGATTTTGATTTTGTTCCCGGGGTTCTGGAAGCAGCCGGGGTAAGGCTTCTGTTCACCAGAGTAGCTGTTCAGCCGGGGAAACCTACAACTTTCGGGATCCATGAGAACGCAGCTGTTTTCGGCCTCCCGGGAAACCCGGTATCTTCCTTCATGATGTTCGAAATGCTTGTACGACCTTTTATCTCGGCAATGATGAGTTTTAACTGGCAGCCTGAAGTACAAATCTTTCCCCTCAAAGAAGATTTCTCACGCAAATCTGCCGAAAGAATGGCTCTGATCCCTGTGATAATTACATCAGACGGGTGTGTCCGACCTGTTAATTATCATGGCTCCGCTCATATAACTGCTCTGGCAGAAGCTGATGGTATAATAACCATTCCTGTCGGTGCTCTTGAGCTTAAAGGAGGTACATTGCTGACATTCAGGAAAATATAATAGCAATTATATGAATTTCCCGGGGAAATTTGATGTACTGATAATTACACTCAGCGACAGGGCAAGCAGGGGTGAATATGAAGATCTCAGTGGCCCTGAAGTTGAGAAAAGGATTTCGGATTTTTTCGAACTCCGTAAATTGAAATTCTCCGTAAAAAGGGTACTGATCCCGGATGATCCTTCCTGGCTTGGAAAAATTATGGAAGAAGCAAAGGATTCCTGTAATATAATTTTTACAACAGGCGGTACGGGAATCGGCCCCAGAGATATCACAGTTGATACTGTGAGAAAATATCTGGAAAAGGAGATCCCCGGCATAATGGAGTTTATCAGGCTAAAGTATGGCGCAACTTATCCTGCGGCTCTTCTGAGCAGGGGAGTGGCAGGTATCGCCGGTAAAGCGCTTGTCTATACCTTACCCGGTTCGGTAAAAGCAGTCACAGAATATCTTGATGAAATATTCAGGACGCTTGAACATACTGTATTGATGCAATACGGCATTGATACGCACGGGAGTATCAGTAAATAAGCCGGTTAAGCGTATTGGCACTTCCTGTGGCAATCAATCTGTCATACCGTTCACGCGGATTCCTGTAATAAACAAGTACATGGTAATCATTTTCTGTCTCATAATGGCTGCCTTCAAATACTGATGCTTCGCCATTACTGTCTTTCCCGGTGATACTTACAAATTCATAATTATACCAGCCCTGCTTTAATAGCATCGTACATTCATAGCAATTCTGTGACGGATTGAATACCATTAGGTTATCATCAGTGAAGGACCAGTCGGCCAGAGCCCCCGAAACATACAGCCTGCCCCCCTGTAAATTACTCTGAGCCGGAAGTGTGAAATATACATAAACATAATCAGCATCTACATCAGGATCGCGCCCTTCCTGAACAGCTATATAATATTTCCCGTTGAAATCCTGCCAGTAAAAATATGGTTTGAATTCTCTGTCAGCCGATGGTGTAAGCAATACGTGATAATTCGGTGCACGGTAATCGATCCTCTGTACGTATTCCCGTGAATTTTTTATGCTTTTAATATCGAAATACCTGTATTCATTACCTCCCCTGAAAATGTTCTTATCCGACAGCGCATTGATTTTTAATTCATTACTGCCATAAGTATCCGCCCTGAGGTTCCTTTTTGCATTATTCCACCGGCCGTTCTGGAGGATAAAAGAATAAATATTCCTGACAGGATCGGTTATATCGGCTCCCGACAGGTTAACAGTAAAATCAACCTGCTGGTTTTCATTTCCCCCCGTTCCGGTTTGCGGCCTGTGTATCGATATATCGACCTTTGCAGACTCTTCGGAAATTATAAAACGCCGTGTCAGGACAGGTTTGTCCGGATCATCATAGTGGTAAACATAAAGAATATAATTACCCGACAGGACCGGTTTTATCCTGTCGTTTGGAAAGATCATGCTGTAATGAAAATAACTGACCGTAGTGTTGAAGGATGCTTTGTAATCGGTAATCTCATCCCAGGTAAATCCCTCAAGATAGTCGCCGGTAAAGATGTCAGATTTTTCCCAGTCCTTGGTGCAATGAATTAATGTATAGCTGTAGCTTCCGGGGTTATCATCGATGAGATCAAAGTGTAACACAAGCTTATCTGTACTGTTCAGCTTTATGATCGGATATGAAAGGTTCCATTCCTGCCTGTAAAGCTGAACCGTTTTTATCCTTTTATCAAAGATATGATCAGTGAACTGAAGGGCATTATCACCTGACAAGGCCGGAAATGTTTTACTGGCAATAAGGATTATGATAATTATCAGTTTTTTGTTCATCTGTATGGCTTGCAGGAAAGCACCAGCAAAAATAGTGCAAAAAAAAACAATATCATCTTTATCATTTTTGAAGAATTATTGAGAGCTATTTATACATTTGCGGACTATGTTATCAAATTAACAGAATCCGGTTTCTGTGAAATTCTTTAATGGTTACTTAACAAAATGTCCAAGACAATAAAGTTGAAGAAGGGATTTGATATCCCACTGGCAGGAAAGGCTGAAAAGAAGATATCCGGAGTTGCAGAATCCGGGTTTTACGGTGTAAAGCCTGTTGATTTTCCGGGGCTCATTCCAAAGCTGGATGTAAAACCCGGTGATGTTGTAAAAGCAGGTTCCCCGCTGTTTCATGATAAGCTGAAACCTGAAATCATGTTCACATCTCCTGTCAGCGGATCAGTAATTTCGGTTGAAAGGGGAGACCGGCGTAAGATCCTTGAAATTGTAGTTGAAAAGAAAGGGAATGAATTCATCGATTTCGGTAAATCTGATCCAGTTTCGCTTCCGGCTGAAAAAGTAAAGGAACAATTACTAAAATCCGGATTATGGCCGGCAATACGTCAGAGGCCATATAATATAATAGCCAGACCGGCGGATAAACCGAAGTCGGTTTTTATTTCAGGATTTGATACTGCCCCTCTGGCCCCTGATTATAATTTCATTATCGATAATACACCGCCGGAATATTTCAGAGCCGGTATTACGGCTGTTTTAAAGCTTACTGACGGAAAGGTAAACCTGGTACTGAACGGTAAAGAAAAGCCTTCACCCATACTTACAGGATGCCCGGGAGTTGAAATATCATATTTTTCAGGACCACATCCTGCAGGTAATCCCGGAGTCCATATACATCATCTCGATCCGGTCAATAAGGGAGAAACCGTATGGGTAATTAATCTTCAGGATCTTGTGGCTATAGGAAGGCTCTTTATTGACGGCAGATACAATCCTGAAAGGATAGTGGCACTGACAGGACCGGAAGTTAACAATCCGCAATATTATAAGATGCTTTCGGGAAGTGCGGTAACAGGTATTGTCAGGGATAATGTAAAACCGGGTCATCTGAGATATATCAGCGGAAATGTTCTGACCGGAAGAGCGATACCTGCCGACGGTTTCCTGGGGTATTATGATTCGCAGGTCACTGTCATCCCCGAGGGAGATTATTACGAATTCTTCGGCTGGGCAGCTCCCGGGGCAAAGAAGTTCAGCTTCCACCGGACCTTCCTGTCAAGTTTTCTTCCGGCAAAATCCTACAATTTTGACACTAACCTTCACGGCGGAGAAAGAGCTTTTGTTATGACAGGTCAGTATGAGAAGGTGGTTCCTATGGATATCTATCCGATGCAGCTGTTTAAAGCCATAATGTCGGGGGATATTGACCTTATGGAAAATCTCGGGATATATGAAATAGCAGAGGAAGATGTTGCCCTGTGTGAGTTTATCTGTCCCTCAAAGATTGAGATACAGTCTGTTGTAAGAAAAGGGCTGGATCTGATGAATAAAGAAATGAGTTAATATTTTGAGAATTATATAAATGAATTCCCTGAGAAAGAAAATTGACAAGCTTAAGCCACACTTCTCTGAAGGTGGTAAATTTCAAAAGCTTCGCTCGGTATTTGAAGGATTTGAGTCCTTCCTGTTTGTGCCAGACAAGGTTACCTTCGCCGGGTCTCATGTACGTGACAACATGGACCTTAAACGGACAATGACAGTAGTTATAATTGCTCTAATCCCTGCAATGCTGTTCGGTTGTTACAATACCGGGCTTCAGCATTTCAGATCAACAGGAGAGGAAGCTTCTTTGTTGTATATGTTCTGGTATGGTTTCCTGAGATTACTGCCGCTTATAATTGTAAGCTATGTTGTGGGGCTCGGGATTGAGTTTACGGCTGCCCAGATCAGGGGACATGAGATCAATGAGGGCTTCCTAGTTACAGGTCTGCTTATTCCCCTTATAATGCCGATAGATGTTCCTCTGTGGATGCTGGCTCTTGCAACAGCTTTTGCGGTCATCCTGGGTAAAGAAGTATTCGGAGGAACAGGAATGAATGTATTTAATCCGGCTCTGCTTGCCAGGGCTTTCATCTTTTTCAGCTATCCGGGATGGATGACCGGTGATAAGGTCTGGACAGACGGACTGACTGCAGGTAAAGGGGTGATAGACGGCTATTCGGGCGCCACACCGCTTGCAATGTGTGCCCAGGGAAACACAGATTCCCTGCCGTCATTCATGAATATGTTCATCGGAACGATACCCGGTTCGGTCGGTGAGACCTCAACGATTGCCATACTTATCGGGGCGCTGATACTTATCGCCACAGGTATCGGAAGCTGGAAGATAATTATCAGTGTATTTGCCGGAGGACTGTTCATGGGATTGCTCCTGAATGCATTCTCTTCCAACGAATACATGGCGCTCCCGTTTTATTATCATTTTGTGATGGGAGGATTTGCCTTTGGCGCAGTTTTTATGGCAACCGATCCTGTTACGGGTTCCCAGACAGAAAAGGGTAAATGGATCTATGGCTTCCTGATCGGGGTCCTGTCAATACTGTTCAGGGTACTTAATCCCGCTTACCCTGAGGGAGTGATGCTTGCAATTCTTCTTATGAACCTCTTCGCACCTCTTATCGATTATTATATCGTCCAGGCTAATATTAAAAGAAGGATCAGACGGGCACAAATTGCAACAAACAGCTTAGTAAAATGAAACACTTCAGTAACAGATATATATTTATTTTCTCGGCTATAATGGTAGTGATAGTGGCAGCGCTTCTTTCACTTGCGGCGACTCTTCTCCAACCTGCCCAGGAAAGGAACCTGGAGATCGAGAAAAAGAAAAGTATGCTTGAATCGATCCGGATTCCGGCAACACGTGAAAATACTGTCGAATTATATTCAAAGTATATTAAGGAGAGCTTCGTTCTGAATTCAAAGGGTGAAGTTGTAGAGGGAACAGATCCGTTCACGGTTGTTCTGAGGGGCGAACAGAAAAAGCCTCTCGAACAACAGGCATTACCAGTTTTCAGGGCTGTTAATGATGAAGGAGAACCTCTTATAATACTGCCTGTCGAAGGCAAAGGATTATGGGGGCCTATTAACGGATACGTGTCGCTTCGGAAGGATATGAATACAATTTATGGTGTGACCTTCGATCACAAGGGAGAAACACCCGGACTTGGTGCAGAGATCAATACTACACCTTTTGAAAGCATGTTTCATGATAAAAAACTCTATGATGATCAGGAATTTGTATCCATCAAGGTTTTGAAAGGCGGAGCAGATCCTAATGATATTCACGGTGTTGATGCAATCTCGGGTGGTACAATTACAAGTAAAGGGCTCGAAAAAATGCTTTTCGACTGTATAGTCAAATATGATGATTACCTTTTAAAAAACAGGAACTGAGATATGAGTGACCAGGAAAAAGAACCGTTATTCTCGGCAAAGAATATTAAGCTGCTTACCGGACCATTGGATAAAAACAATCCGATTACAATTCAGGTACTCGGAATTTGTTCAGCCCTGGCGGTGACCGTGAAGCTCAAACCGGCGCTTGTAATGGCATTGTCGGTAACCATAGTGGTTGCGGTCTCGAATGTTGTAATAGCAGCACTCCGGAGCTATATCCCGGACAGGATAAGGATCATTGTTCAGCTGGTTGTTATTGCAACCCTTGTTATCCTTGTTGACCAGATACTGAAGGCATATGCCTTTGATGTAAGCAAACAGCTGTCTGTCTTTGTCGGCCTTATAATTACAAACTGTATTCTGATGGGTCGCCTTGAGGCGTTCGCTATGGCTAATAAACCGTGGCCTTCATTTCTCGACGGACTGGGTAACGGAGCCGGCTATGGATTAATCCTGGTGATAGTGGCTTTTATAAGGGAATTGCTGGGATCAGGAACAATCCTCGGCTACCCGGTAATGGAAAAGATCGGCATTTATTCGATCGGCTATGAAAATAACGGGATGATGATCCTTCCTCCCATGGCCCTTATCGTTGTGGGACTGATCATATGGGTACAGAGAAGCAGGGATAAGAGCCTGATTGAAAAATAATTAAAATAGAACTTTATGGAACACTATCTGAATATATTCATAAAATCGATCTTTATCGATAATATGATTTTTGCCTTTTTCCTGGGCATGTGTTCATATCTCGCTGTCTCGAAAACAGTCAAGACCTCTCTCGGACTGGGTATAGCTGTCATTTTTGTGTTGCTGATTACAGTCCCGGTAAATTTCCTTATCGAGAAATACGTTCTGAAGAAAGGAGCACTTATCTGGCTTGGGAAAGGATTTGCGGATGTAGACCTTAGCTTCCTCACCTTCATGGTTTTCATTGCGGTTATTGCTGCAATGACACAACTTGTCGAAATGGTTGTTGAAAAGTTCAGTCCCGCTCTGTACAATTCACTCGGGATCTTTCTTCCCCTTATTGCTGTGAACTGTGCAATACTTGGAGCATCACTCTTTATGCAGGAGAGGGAATATGAGAACATTCTTGAAGCGACGGTATTCGGAGCCGGTTCAGGTGTGGGTTGGCTTCTGGCTATCGTCGGGATTGCCGCAATCAGGGAAAAACTCCGGTACAGTAATGTCCCTGACCCGCTTAAAGGTCTGGGTATAACTTTTATCCTTACCGGACTGATGGCAATTGCATTCATGGGATTTATGGGAATCACATTATAATAGAAATTAACATATTATGGTTTTAGCTGTTTCAACTGCGCTTACACTCCTTTATAGCATAATTGTTTTCCTTATAATTATTCTGCTCCTTGTGGTAATGCTCCTTATTGCAAAGGACAAGCTCACTCCGAAAGGTGATGTGAAGGTTATGATCAACGACAGGGAACTGACTGTTTCGCCCGGATCCACCCTGCTTTCAACATTATCGTCGAGCGGAGTCTTTCTGCCTTCTGCATGCGGAGGCGGAGGTACCTGCGGCATGTGTAAATGCCAGGTTATCGAGGGAGGAGGATCGATCCTTCCTACGGAAACAGGGTTCTTCACAAGGAAAGAACAACAGAACAACTGGAGACTCGGATGCCAGGTTAAAGTCAGGGAACCACTGAAGGTTAAAGTCCCGGATGCGGTGCTGGGAATTAAGAAATGGCAATGTGAGGTCGTATCAAACAGGAACGTCGCCACATTTATTAAAGAGTTTGTTGTCAGACTCCCTGATGGTGAAGAACTGAATTTTGAACCGGGAGGATATATCCAGATAGACGTCCCGAAATATTCTGCATCATTCAGGGATTTTGCTATCGAGGAACAGTTCAGATGCGACTGGGATAAGTTTAAGGTGTGGGATTTCAGCATAAAGAATACCGAAGAAACATTCAGGGCATATTCAATGGCCAACTATCCTGCCGAGAAGAATCTTATCAAACTGAATATCAGGATAGCAACCCCGCCATGGGATAATGTAAAAAAGCAATACCTCAATGTACCGCCGGGGATATGCTCTTCATATATCTTTTCAAGGAAACCCGGAGACAAGGTAATTGTGTCAGGCCCCTATGGTGAATTCCATATTAAGAACACTGATACTGAAATGGTATATATCGGTGGCGGTGCCGGAATGGCGCCTCTCAGATCGCATATCTTCCATTTGTTCCACACGCTGAAGACCAAAAGGAAAGTCTCTTACTGGTATGGTGCGAGATCCCTCAGAGAGGTCTTCTATGAGGATGAATTCCGTGCAATCGAGAAGAATTTCCCTAATTTCACTTTTCATCTGGCATTATCGGCACCTTTGCCTGAAGATAAATGGACAGGACTGACAGGCAATATTCACCAGGTGTTGTATGATAACTATCTCAGCAGGCATGACGAACCTGAAGATATAGAATATTATTTCTGCGGACCTCCGGTAATGAATGACGCAGTGGTGAAAATGCTCGATGACCTCGGAGTGCCTGCTGAAAATATTTCGTTTGACGATTTCGGTATATGAAAAAACCCTCAGTGTAACTCTGTGAACCCGTCCCGATAGCTATCGGGAGCTATCGGGACTCTGTGGAACTCCGTGTAACCTTCTTTTTTTAAAATATTTACACAGGGTTTCACAGAGCCCACCTCTGCCAGGGCTTCGGTGGGTGAAAGACACACAGAGTTCCACAGAGGCCTTAATTGAAAATTATGTATTTGAAATTTTTAAGTTTAGGTCTTTCTGTACTTTTTGCTGCAACATCATGCAAAGACCAGCCGGTTTATTCGAATTTTAACGGATTTGCGCAGGGCACTACATACAGCATGATCTTCGAAAATCCCGGGAAATTCAACGTTTCCGATGTTCAGAATGAAGTTGAGAAGATACTTCAGGATTTCAACATGTCCCTTTCGCTTTACGAAGATTCCTCGGTGCTCTGCAGGATAAACCGCAACGAGACCGATGTACCGGATAAGCTTTTTACTGAGGTATTTAACAGATCAAGGGAAATAAATGAGCTTTCCGGAGGTGCGTTTGATATTACTGTTGGTCCTCTTGTAAAAGCCTGGGGTTTCGGACCTGATGCACACAGGAACTTTTCTGAAGCAAAGCGCGATAGCCTGATGAAGCTTGTGGGTATGAATAAAGTGGAGATCAGAAATAACCGGGTGATTAAAGCTGATCCTGGAATAAGCCTTGATTTCAATGCCATCGCCCAGGGATTTTCCGTTGACGTTATATGCCGCTATTTTGATGAAAAAGGCATTAAGAGCTACCTTGTCGAGATCGGAGGAGAAGTAAGGGTCAAAGGCGATAAAGACGGCGCAATGTGGAAAATCGGTATTGACAGACCATCCGACAATAATGTAATTCCCGGCAGCGAGCTCCAGGCAATTATAAAGCTGAAAGACCGGTCGCTTGCCACATCAGGAAATTACAGGAAATTCTTTGTTGAAAACGGAGTCAAGTATTCTCATACTATCGATCCCGTAACAGGTTATCCTGTGAAAAATCAACTCTTAAGTGCAACAATCCTTGCCTCCGACTGCGCAACAGCAGACGGCGTGGCCACAGCATGTATGGTAATGGGAAAAGATAAGACAATAGAATTTCTTGGTCTGCATCCGGAATTCGAAGCCTTCCTTGTCTTTTCTGACGATTCGGGCGAATTTCAGACCTGGACATCGGAGAAGCTGAAGAAGGATATCGAGGAAGCATCACAATAGACCAGAAAACCCACCCCCACCCCTCCCTGGAGCATAGCCGTCAACTTAACTAAGTTTTGTGGACAGAAGTTTCCCCTCCTTTTTCAAGGAGGGGTGGCCAGACCACAAGATAATCTAAAGTGCAGAAATATAGATGTTCTGGCCGGGGTGGTTTATGTAATTCTGAGAAGCAATTTCAGTTTTAGGAAGTCTGCATTAACCACCCCGGCCGGGAAAGTATAATTGTAAACATTTCAAAATTAGTAATCCCGGCCACCCCTCCTTAAAAAAAGGAGGGGAAACTATTAGCCCCTAAGCTGCAAACTCCAAACTATCATATCCCCGTACAATCCACACATGTCTGTGGATCCATTGCCGTACACCCGATATCCGTCTTCTGTGCACAACTTATACCAAGCTTTCGCATCGCTTTATTTCTCCCGATATGTGTTTCGGGAAATCTGCCTCCGGGTTTCAGCAAAATCCTCACGGCCAGTCCGGAAACTGCAATCCCGATGAAAAGAAGGCTTATTATTAGTAGTTTTATGAACATGATTCAAAGATAATCATCATTTCTTTTCTTTTAATTAAACAACCGCCCTGAATTTTTGTTTAATGACTGAATTCCGGGTTAATTAAAAATTATTGTATAATGAATCAGGATAATATTTTAACAAAAACTGGCTTAAACCGTGATGAGGTACTTGCGGATTTCCGCCTGGCACATGTCAGCCGTAATCTGAGCATCATAGGCCGTCGTGAAGTCCTGTCGGGAAAAGCAAAATTCGGGATCTTCGGCGATGGTAAGGAAATAATTCAGATAGCGCTGGCAAAGCAATTCAGGGATGGTGACTGGCGGTCGGGATACTACAGGGACCAGACCTGGATGATGGCAATGAAACTTTACGATCCTGTTCAGTTTTTTCATCAGCTTTACGGTAACACCGACAGGGAAATAAATCCCGGAAGCGGAGGGAGGGTCTTTAATAATCACTTCTCAGTTCCGAATATTAATCCCGATGGTTCATGGAGAGATCTTACCCGGCAAAAGAACTCATCTTCCGACATATCACCCACAGCAGGTCAGATGCCGCGACTGCTGGGACTTGCATATGCTTCAAAACTTTTCAGACAGAATAAGGATCTTCATGGATATATAACCCTTTCGGATAAAGGCAATGAAGTTGCCTTCGGATCAATCGGTGATGCAAGCACATCAGAGGGGCACTTCTGGGAAACAATAAATGCATCGGGCGTACTGCAGGTACCGATGGCGCTTTCGGTTTATGATGACGGATACGGCATTTCTGTTCCGAAAAAATACCAGACCACAAAGGGCAGTATTTCTGATATTCTCAAAGGCTTTGAACAGGAGCCCGGCCGCCCCGGCATAAAGATATTTAAGGGCAAAGGCTGGGATTATCCCGGTCTGATTCTGTTATATAAGGAAGGGATTGAAATTTGCAGAAGAGATCACGTTCCTGTAGTCTTCCATATTGAAGAAGTCACTCAACCGCTTGGCCATTCGACATCAGGATCCCATGAAAGATATAAGAGTGAAGAAAGGCTTAAATGGGAAGAGGAATTTGATCCTATAAGAAAAATGAGGGAATGGATCATTGAACAGAAGATTGCTACTGCAGAGGAGGTGGATAAGATCGCTTCGGAGGCTGAAGCTGAAGCCAGGGAAGCCAGGAAGAAGGCCTGGGATATGTTCCAGGATCCCATCAGGATAGAAAGGGATGCTCTTGTAAAGATAATTGACGAAAGGACCTGCAGGTGTAATGAAGATGTCAAAGAAGCTTCGGTTGAAAAAATAACTGAGGAACTGACAAAGGTGCTTCATCCGATCCGCAAGGATAATTTCATGGCTGCAAGGAAGATACTCAGGAATATTTGTGAAACCTGCAATAAAGCCGACAATCTGAAGGAGGCGCTACATGGATGGCTGAAAAGAAATTATCAGGATGCATCATTCAGCTATGACAAATTTCTTTATAATGAAACTCCCACATCGGTTCTTAAGGTGGAACCTGTCGCACCGGTCTGGTCGGAAAGCTCTCCTGAAGTGCCGGGCAGAGTTATCCTCAGGGATAATTATGATAAGCTTTTCACAAAATATCCTTTGCTTGTGACTTTCGGAGAAGATACCGGCAATATCGGCGGTGTTAATCAGTCACTTGAAGGATTACAGAAGAAGTTCGGCGAGCTGAGGATAACTGATACCGGTATCCGGGAAGCTACTATCCTTGGGCAGGGCATCGGTCTTGCCCTCAGAGGGATGAGGCCGATAGCCGAGATACAGTATCTCGATTACCTGATGTATGCCCTGCAGATACTCAGCGATGATCTCGCCACAACTCATTACCGTACTGCAGGCAGGATGATCGCACCTCTGATAATATCGACGAGGGGTCATCGTCTTGAGGGTATCTGGCACTCGGGATCGCCAATGAGCATGCTGATCAATTCCGTGAGGGGAGTATATGTTTGCTCGCCCCGTGATATGACAAGGGCAGCCGGATTTTACAACACCCTTCTTGCAGGCAATGATCCTGCAATAGTTATTGAACCTCTGAACGGATACAGGCTGAAGGAAAAAATGCCGGATAATATAGGAGAATACCGCATTCCTTTAGGGATCCCGGAGATCCTCAGTAAGGGAACAGACATTACCCTGGTAACATACGGTTCGACCGTAAGAATTGCCGCCGAAGCAGTCAGACAGCTGGCCCTGCATGATATTTCGGTAGAGCTTATTGATGTTCAGACACTTGTTCCTTTTGATCTCAGGGGTGTAATTGTGGAGTCATTACGGAAAACAAACAGGCTGTTGCTGCTCGATGAGGATGTACCGGGCGGAACAACAGCATATATGATGCAGGAGATACTTGAGAAACAGGGAGGATGGAACTACCTCGACTCAACTCCAAGGACACTTACAGGGAAGGAGCATCGTCCGGCATATACGACCGATGGTGACTATTTTTCAAAACCCAGCGCTGAAGATGTTTTTGATGCTGTTTATTCAATGATGAAAGAAGCGGTCCCGGCAAAATATTAAACCGCTCATCTCTGTGTCTCTCCGTGTCTCCTCCGTGTGACTCTACTGTAATATGTTTTTATATAAGAACTTACACTGAGATCCACAGAGTCCCGATAGCTCCCGTCCCGATAGCTATCGGGAGCTATCGGGACGGGAACACAGAGTTCCACAAAGGGATTGCAAAGATAAAGAAGGGAAATAAAAAAAATTTGTAAATTGCATATCATTTTAAATGTAATGGACGAGGAACTGGACCTGTTTACAATACTGGCAGAAGACAAGATACCGGAAAAGGGCAAGATCCTGATATCAGAGCCTTTTCTTCCCGATACATTCTTCAACCGTACAATTGTGTACCTTGTCGATCACAATGAAGAAGGTTCCGTTGGTTTTATTCTCAACAAGAAGCTTGAATTAAAGGTATGTGATGCAATTTCAGGTTTCGAAGGCTGGGAGGAGTATCTGAGCATGGGTGGACCGGTAGCTCCCGATACCCTTCATTATCTCCATCGTATGGGTGAACTGATACCGAAAAGTGTAAGGGTTGATGATAATATTTTCTGGGGAGGTGATATAGATTTCATCAGATCATTGATAAGAGATAAAAAGCTGGATACTAACCAGATCAGATTTTTCCTCGGATATTCAGGCTGGTCGGCCGGTCAGCTTGAACGTGAACTTAAAGAAAATTCCTGGGTCATTGCCAGGGTGGCAACCGACATTGTACTGAATGATCAGATCGATAATACCTGGAAACGGGTCCTGAGAGGATTGAACAGCAAATACCGGATGTGGGCCGATTTTCCCGAATCACCGGATATGAATTAGAGGATCAACGTATTATAATACGTTTTTAAATACGTATTTAAATACGTATTTTAATACGTAGACATTAGAGGTGAAGTATTTTATAGACAAGTTCCTTCAGCAGATCTCCGGGCTCGCTCCCCATATCACCGAAACCCTTTGATTTCATATCAAATATCCTCAGGAGACTGATGGCCTGGAGGGTTCTTGTTACATTGTATTTTGTGGCGGCAGTTTCATAATCCCTTACAAAGAATGGATTTATCTTTAAAGCGGCAGCTGCATTGTTTTTCGACTTGTCAGTAAGATAATGGTATGTAAGAAGCTTGCTGAAATAGCTGGAAAGTGATGCAATTGTCAGAGTTATGGGATTATCTTTGGGATTGGCAGCGAAATATTGCACTATCATATTGGCTTTCAGTATATTCCTTTCGCCAATCGCTTTCTGAAGTTCAAAGTTATTATAATCCTTGCTTATCCCGATATTCTTCTCAATGAGTCCGGTCGTAATAACAGGTTTATTTTTTGGAAGGGTTATTATGAGTTTGTTAAGCTCATTGGCGATCTTATGCAGGTCATTGCCAAGAAATTCGGTTAGCATGGCACTGGCTCTGGGATCGCTTTTTATTCCCTGTGACATCAGGAAGCGGTCTATCCATCCCGGGATCTGATAGTCCCGTAACCTGTTGGATTCAAAATAGACTCCCTGATTTCCGAGCAGCTTGAAAAGTTTAGTCCTTTTGTCAAGGGTTTTATATTTGTAATTGATCACCAGCAGAGTAGAGAGGAGGGGCTTTTCAACATAAATAAGCAGATCATCAATTTTCTTCAGTACCTGTGCCTCCTTCACAATTATTACCTGGTGGCTGGCCATCATCGGGTACTTGCGGGAGATCTCGATTATATTGCTGACTGTTGTGTCCTCGCCGTAAATCACCATTTGATTGAACGATCTTTCCGATTCAGGAAGGACATTTTGTTCAATATAATCCGTAATCAGGTCAATATAATAAGGTTCTTCCCCGGCAAGGAAATAAACCGGTTTGAAGATCCTTTTTCTTATATCGGAAATTATTTCTTCGTATGTGATGTCCATTTCAGAACCTGAGGTGTTTTACCGAAATACCGTTTGCCATAATATCACGAAGGGCATCTATTCCGATTTTCAGATGTGTTTCAACAAATTTATCAGTTACCCTTTTGTCGCTGGCCGCGGTTTTTATTCCTGCCGATATCATAGGCTGATCTGAAACCAGGAGCAAAGCGCCCGTGGGGATCTCATTTGCAAATCCGACAGTAAATATAGTTGCAGTTTCCATATCGATAGCCATAGCCCTGGTCTTCACAAGATATTTTCTGAACCGGTCATCATATTCCCACACTCTCCTGTTTGTTGTGTAGACAGTACCGGTCCAGTACTCTTTTTTAAAGCGGACTATTGATGCTGAAATTGCGCTCTGTAGCATGAAGGCGGGCAGTGCGGGAACTTCTACAGGGAGATAATCATTTGATGTTCCGTCGCTTCTGATTGCTGCGATGGGAAGTATAAGATCTCCCACTTTGTTCTTCTTCTTAAGACCTCCGCATTTTCCAAGAAAGAGAACTGCATTTGGCGACACTGAACTGAGAAGATCCATCACAGTAGCTGCATTCGGACTTCCCATGCCAAAGTTGATTATTGTGATCCCGTCTTCCGATGTGGCATTGGGCCAGTTCCTGTCTCTCCCTTCAATCTCCACATTATTCAGCTTTGCAAACAGCTCAACATAGTGAATGAAGTTCGTAAGCAGGAAATATTTCCCGAATTTTTCAATCGGTTTACCTGTATATCTTGGAAGCCAGTTATTAACAATATCCTCTTTGGTCTTCATAAACACGAAACAGAATTAATTATCTCGATATATTTGCGTTCAAATGTACTAAACAAAGTTGAAAGAGCTAAATCTGCCCGAATATTCCTTCAGGATTACCGATCAGGGGAAAACCAGGATGATCCTCGATGTCCAGAGAAAGAAATTTGTAAAGCTCACTCCCGAGGAATGGGTCAGGCAGAATTTTGTTCAGTATCTTATAAGAGAGGGAGGCTATCCCCCGGGACTGATAGGTATCGAAATACCGTTAATTTATAACAAGCTGAAAAAGAGGGTGGATATTCTCGTCCATAACAGGAAGGGACAGCCGGTTATGATAGTTGAATGCAAATCATATGATGTTCCTCTCGATGATCCGGTTTTTGAGCAGATAGCAATCTATAACATGAAATTCAATGTACCCTGCCTGGTGGTTACCAACGGATTACGGCACTATGCATGCAGATTGAAAGGTGAAGGCGAAAAGCCTGAATACCTGTTGGCCATACCTCTTTATGATGAACTTCTGAATATGGTGAAATGATCGATGTGACCTGCGCAATAATACGGAATGAGGAAAATGAACTGCTTATTGTCCGTAAGGGAGAGCAGACCGACCATCCTTTGAAATGGGAATTTCCCGGAGGGAAAGTGAATAAAGATGAATCGGATGAAGAATGCATAATAAGAGAAATAAAGGAAGAGCTGTGCATGGATATTGTCATTTGCGGACGCCTGCATCATGTAACATATGATTATGGCCACAAAAAGATCCGGCTTATTCCTTTTGTCTGTGATACTCTCGATGAATTGCCGGTACTGGCCGAACACGTCGATTTCAGGTGGTGCGCTGCCGGGGAGCTTAAATGGGTTGACTTCTCTGAAGCGGATATAATTGTGGCAGAAAGGTATGTCGAAAGTATTGGCGGCTCCACCTCAGAGACTGAAGCAGTAAATGAAAATGAAATTGAGTCGGAAACAGATAAGGAGCTCCGGAAAATGATCCATAGCATGATGAGCGCTCAGGAAGCCGAATGGATCGCAACATCAGCTATGGATAACCCGGCTTTTATTGCTAAGCTTCTCGGGTATTCATACAGTGATGACAGGAAACTGTCTTTTCGTGCTTCATGGACACTGTCAAGAGTCTTCGATAAAAACCCGGAGATGATCAATCCTTACCTCGGGGATATTGTTGAAAAGCTCAATTCACTGGATAATGAAAGCACGCAGCGTTCATTTCTCAGGATAGTTTCCCTCACTGATATATCTCGTTTATCCCTGAAGCACCATGGAATACTTGCCGACCATTGTTTCAAAGCATTGAATTCAGGCTTTTCGGCTATTGCAATTAAGGCATATTCGATGGAGATCATTTACCGGCTCGCACTGATCTATCCCGAGCTGGCAAATGAGCTGAGTGCATCAATAAGTATGCTTCAGGGTGAAGGTTCGGCAGGTATTAAAGCAAGGGGAAAGATCATCCTTGGAAAACTTTCGGAAGTCTCCTCAGAAAGAAAAACAAGTAAGAAATGAAACCGTTTTCCTGTGGATAATTAATCAAATAAAGTCTCGAAAAGTTTATGCTTATGTGCTTCAAAGCACATTTCAATCTGTTCTTTGGAGGTCCGCTCGGCAGAAAGCTCGGGCAACTCCTCAATCCTGAAAAACCTGGAATCGAGCGTTTCGGTATTTTTTACAAATTCAATCCCTGTTAATTCACAGTCCACTATTACCTTGTATATAGTATACGGGTAGGGATGTGAGTTGTGCCTGTTAAGATGCTGAAGGGCGACTATCCTTCTGGGAACTACAGTTGCACCGGCTTCTTCACGACATTCTCTTACAGCTGAATCCCCGACAGAAGAATTGACATCCGCCCAGCCTCCGGGCATCGACCATTTTCCGTCTATCTTCTCCTTTACAAGCAGGATACTGTCGTCCCTTATCACAGCAGCTCTCACATCAACTTTCGGGGTCTGATAACCTGTTTCATTGGCAAAAAGATCCCTTATCTTGTTGTGACTGACCTCAGTGTATTCATGTAAGATCTCTACAGTGAGATTCCTGAGCTGCTGATACCGGTCGATGTCATACTGATTTTCCGCGAAGGTTAATCCGGCCTGGGCGATGGATTGTATCTGAA
>JAKQPD010000316.1 GCA_029564935.1 Bacteroidota bacterium | reverse complement strand
ATCCCTGATGAGGTTAAATTGCAGATCACTGTCAGATATTTTGAGGATGAAGTTTTTGAACATATAAAAGAAGCAATTATCCGCATCTCCGGGGGCGCCGCCATTTCTGCCGGTCTTCCCGAAGAAAAAATGCCCCTGGTTAAATTCAGCGACCAGGATGATCCACCGGTCTCAAATGATCCCGGACTTGTTATGAATACCGTTAGTTCCATGAGGTCGATCCTTGGTCAGGATAAAGTGATACAGGTGGATCCGGCGACTATTGCTGAAGATTTCGGGAAATATGGCCGGACTGAACAAAAGATACCAATAGCACTATTCTGGGTTGGAGCTGTAAATCAAGTTCGTTATAATGATCATATTCAAAACGGCACACCTCTGATCCCGATCCATAATTCACAGTTTGCACCAGATTTTGAACCGACATTCAGTGGCGGTGTTGCTGCTATGAGCAAAGCTGTTATTGATATCCTGGCAAAATAGAGTACTATAAAACTGCCTTTTGGATCTTGATGATTGCCTCTGCAATATTATCCATATCCTCTTTTGTTCCAAGCATTGTATTCTGCATTATCCATACAGCTTCTTCATAACATGCTTTCTCCGTTACAGGACAGGACACTTTTGTATAATCCACATAATCAGGGATCGCATAGCACATGAAGTTCTTTTCCTGGAAAAGGGGTTGTTTATAAAGAGGCTGGGGATATCCCATGAAGCAGGGGACTCCTTCTGCAGCAAGCATCTTCGAGAATTCAACTTTCGAAAGGTTATTGAATTTAGATCTGTCGTACCTGAATATATAAATATGATAACTGTGAATTGTCTCACCTATACCTCTGCGAAGTGGTTTTATTCCTTCAATTTTTTCAAGAATTGAATTGAGATAAGTACCGTTCTCATGACGTTTAAGCGTTTGTTCCTTCAGCCTCTTAATCTGGTTCTTCAGTATTGCCACCTGTAACTGGGTTATACGATAATTACATCCCAGGTAATGATGCTCATACCATTGTCCGCCTTTAACTCTCCCCACGTTACGAAGGGAATTCATCATATCATACAGTTTTTCATTGTTGGTTATTACCATTCCTCCTTCACCGCTCGTCAGGTTCTTTGATGACTGAAAGCTGAAGCAACCTGCATCGCCTATACTTCCCAGTTTCTTTCCTTTATATTCTGCACCATGCCCGTGGCATGCATCTTCGATAACTTTCAGATCATGCTTCTTTGCAACAGCCATAATGGCATCCATATCACAGGCCTGTCCTGCAAAATGTACAGGGATTATCGCTTTAGTCTTTTTTGTAATGGCCTTTTCAATCTTTGTGGCATCAAGATTATATGTATCAGGATCAATGTCGACAAAAACCGGTACACAGTTGGCTTCAAGAACTATTGTTGAGGTCGCTATGAATGTATAAGGCGGAATTATCACTTCATCACCCGGTCTTACGTTGCATGCGATGAGTGCAAGTCTCAGGGCAACAGATCCGTTTACACATGTAAGGGCATATTTAGTTCTGCAGAAGGCTGCAAATTCATCTTCAAAGCTCTTTACAAGGTCTGCACAATCGGGGTTACCCCATCTTCCGCTTCTTACCACCTCTGCGGCAGCATTAATATCAGATTCGTCATATACCGGCCAGGGAAATTCCTTGTTGATGGTCCTGGGACCACCGTTGATTGCTAATTCTTTTTGCATGATAATATTATTTTAGATGTTCATAACATAACCTTACTGATTGCAGCGAAGATTCCGGAGTACATTCTGATGGTCCGGAATTATTCTTCAGGCATTCTGCGAAATATTCAATCTCATTGTAATAACCCGCCCCGATATCTCCGGCTGGGATCTCAGTAGTCTTCTTGTTATCTGATATCCCTATGACGTCGCTTTTTAATGTGGTATAGCTTAGTGTGGCATTTTCAAAACCGGCAGTAAACCCTGCCCGGAAGGGGAATGTTGCATGGAAGATATTTCCTCCTTCGATCTTTACCAGGATACCTTTATCCCTGTAATTCCACATAGCCGATATATAATCGTGATCACTCAGCTGCCCCGGAAGATATCCGGCGCTTATTTCATCCGGTATCCCGAGAACCCAGGCAGCAAAATCTATATCATGGATCACAAGGTCGAAGAGGGCTCCGCCTGATTTCCCTGTAACTTTCTTATCATTCCATTCACCCCATGCCGGTATCCCTGAAAACCGGGTAAGAGACAGAAACTTCAGTTCCCCGAACTCCTTTGTGTCAACCCGGTGCTTTAGCTTCCTGTATGGTTCCATAAACCTTACAACATGGCCAACCATAAGGATCAGTCCTCTCTGCTTTGCCAGAGTTAGCAGTTCCTCTCCCTGATCCGTATCGAGAACAAATGGTTTTTCAACAAAGACATGCCTGTTGTGCATTAATGCGAGCTTCGTCATTTCGTAATGAAGATGGGTGTGGGTGCAGATTATTACAGCATCGGCGTCTTCCGACCGGAGGCATGTTCCGAGATCTGAGTATTTCCTGATACCCTCAATATCTCTGGCCGATACGGTCCCCGTTGATATATTTCCTGTTTCAGAGTTTAGCTTACTCTCAATAAGATATGGCCTTATATCGACAATGGCCTTTAATTCGAGATCTTTATTTTTCAAAATGTTCAGAGTGTGAGTCATACCCATGAACCCGAATCCCGCAACAATAACTTTTTTAACCATTCAACTAAATATTTATAAATGAACAATTATTGGTATCCCTTTGTGACCTTTGTGTTTTGTGGTTAAATAACCATTTCCGTTAAATTACAATGGCTCTCACAAAGAAAGGGTAAAAATTGCTAAAATTTCCGGGTTGATAAAGTTTTGTTTATTTTTATATCCAATGAAAATATCATGAAAAGTAAGGAAAGCATCAGTTCGAGGCGTAGTTTTGTCAGGAATCTGGCTGCAGCCGGCCTGGTCGCATTTATACCAAAGAGTATGAAAACATATACATCAATTCCGGCAATCTCCCCGGCCGGAGAGCTTAAAGGCAATATCAATCATTCAGCGTGCCGCTGGTGTTATTCTTCAATACCCTTTGAGGAATTCTGCATTAAGGCCAAAGAGATCGGATTGAAAGCCGTTGATCTTGTCGGTCCTGAAGGATGGCCGGTCCTCAGGAAATACGGACTTGATTCGTCGATGTGCAACGGAGCGGAAATAAGCATTGAAAAGGGGTGGAATGAGAAGCAATATCATGCCACACTTGTAAAAAATTATTCGGAGATGATCCCCCTTGTTGCAAAGTCAGGCTACAGGAATCTTATCTGTCTGAGTGGTAACCGTAACGGAATGGACGATGAAACGGGGCTGAACAACTGTGTTGATGGCCTTAAACAGGTCCTTGGTATTGCCGAGAAACATAATGTGATGCTTGTGATGGAGCTGCTGAACAGCAGGGTCGATCACAAGGATTATATCTGTGACCATACATGGTGGGGAGTTGAGCTTGTTAAAAGAGCCGGTTCTGACAATCTCAGGCTTCTGTATGATATTTACCACATGCAGATCATGGAGGGTGATGTAATCAGGACAATAAGGGAGAACAGTCAGTATATTGCCCATTATCATACCGGTGGTGTCCCCGGGCGCAATGAAATCGATGACACACAGGAGCTTTATTACCCTGCAATTATGAAAGCGATAGTTGAAACAGGTTTTAAAGGATATGTTGCCCAGGAGTTTGTCCCGTCGCGGGCCGACAAGCTTGAATCGCTTCGGCAGGCTGTGAATATATGTGATGTCTGAAAACAGATTATCATCAGTTTATAAGCCGGTATGTTCAGGCTTTTTAACAGAGAATTAAACTATTTATCCTGAATTTCCGTTGTTAATGAAATTCTTACTGTAGTTGGAATGCCTGTGTTATTAAATGTGTATAATTTAGATCTTTTATGATACCGCGTTTTTCCTTCCGCTTTTTTTCAATACTTTTTATTTTCCTCATAATTACCGGATGTAACAGCCGCAGTGCCAGGAATCCTGCAGGCGGACTAAAACCTGAACCTGTCAGGGAGGAAACTGTGACAACTGTTAAAGATAAGGTCCCCGCGCCGGAGAAAGTTATTTTCTTCATTGAGAACTCAGGCAGTATGTTTGGTTATGTAAACCGCGCCAACGAGTTCAAGAATTCACTTGTAGGTCTTGCCTACCTTCCTGAATTTGATAAAGTATCGAAAAGATTCTACTTCATAAATGGGAAATATGATCCTGCAAAAAGATCTGATATTAGGATAACATATGTCGGGGATGATCCGGAAACCCTGAAAAATAAACTTGATCCGGTATCATTCAACACAGGTGATGTGAGATACAGCGATTTGAATGAAATGTTCAGGATCTCTCTCGATTCGGCAAAGGGAAATCAGATTGCAGTCCTCGTTTCAGATTGTATTTATGATGTGGGTGCCGAAGATGATCCGCTCACCGCATTGAATATTGAAACACATAAAACACAGCAGTCGTTCAGGAACAGGCTGGAAAATGAAGACGTACAAACCCTGATTATAAAGACTGTGTCAAAGTTTGACGGGGATTATTTTTATGCTTCGAAAAAGGGATCGGTAAAGATAGCCGATGAATACAGGCCTTTCTATATAATTTTCTTTGGCAGGACGGAATATCTGAATGAGCTACTGACCGAAGAAAGCATTGCAGGCAGGATGGTTACATCTTTCGAGACAGCCCGTTTCCTTGTAAATGAGGAAAGGAATATTCCATATCAGGTAACTCCTTCTTTAAAGAGAATAGGAAGCTTTAAGCTTGACTTTAAAGACAATTTCCATCTGACAGACGCAGAGTCTCTGAGGGGAACCTTTCAGTTCACAATAGCTGCCGATTTCAGTTCCCTGCCATTTTCTGACTCATATTATGCATCAGTTAATAATTATGAATGTCTTTCTTCAAATTACAGGGTTTTGGAAGTCGAAAAAATATCAAAAAAGATCCCGGGTATTGAAGGTACGCATCTCATAACATTATCTACCGGTAAAAATCCTCTCGGGGAAATTGAACTTGTGCTTAAAAACACTATACCGCAATGGATAGGTGAAACAGATAGCCGGAATGAAGATCTGATTGACAGCGATCATACTTATGGGTTCAGTTCACTCACGGATGCAATAAGCAAGGCATACGAATATAAGAATAACAGAGAAGAAGGCAGGTTCCCTGCCGTATTCAGGATTAGAATATCAAACTAAAATATTATGGGCAGATTTTTTGGTTCAATCTACGATGGCATATTTAACATCTATCACGAGTCCTACCACCAGATATTTCAGCATCTGTATGATAATGGCGGGTATACACGGATGGGATTAACATTCCTGCTGATACCGCTTGCCGGCTGGATAATTTTCTATTTTCTCTGGAAATATCCGTACAGTAAGCTCTGGCACTGGCTGGTATGGACGGCAGTGATGGTATTGGTCGTCGCATTGGTCACAAACGGAATTGCGAATTCTGAAATATTTAACTCCGGTAATCAGACTTTGAATGAATTACTGGCCGACACCGAAACCGGCTATGCGGAGTATGCCCGCTCCCTCCCGATGAAATATGTGCTTGCAAACAGCCTGCTTGCACTTATTCTCAGCTTCCTTTACAGCTTACTCCTGAAACAGTTCAGCAGAATTCATGTCCATTTACCATTCTAATTCAGTGAATCATGGCCAGAAAACTATATATTTTCGCTATCGGGGGAACGGGCTCAAGAGTTCTCAAGGCACTTACGATGCTCTTTGCATCGGGTGTAAAGACCGGGAATGATTTTGATACTGTCATACCCATCATTATTGATCCTGATACAAGTAACGGAGATCTGAACCGGACTAAGGATATACTGAGGCTCTACCAGGAGATAAGGAACCAGGTAGATCAGCCGGAAGATTTCTTCTCCCAGGAGATCAGAACTATAAATGAAATGACTGTCAACTCCCCGGGCGTCAATCCGGAATATTTCCAGTTCAAGCTGAAAGATACTGATAATAACACTTTCAATCAGTATATCGGATTTGACAGTCTGAGTGATAACATTGAGGAGAAGGATGACAAGAACTTTATCAGGTCGCTCTTCTCCGCGCAGAATCTGAAATCCAATCTTGATGTTGGATTTAAAGGCAATCCCAATATGGGATCGATAATCCTCAACCAGTTCACAAATTCGGAAGACTTCAGGAAATTCGGCCAGACTTTCGGCGACGATGATGCAATCTTTATAATTAATTCAATATTCGGAGGAACGGGTGCAGCAGGATTTCCCTTATTGCTTAAGAACCTCAGAGGGAATGTCTCCATGCCAAGGTATGCCAAGATCAGGGTTGCTCCGATAGGCGGGATAACATTTCTTCCATATTTCTCTCTGAACAGAAATGATGAGGTTAATGCTGAATCCTTTGAAGAGAAAGCAAAAATCGCGATCGAATATTACAACCGGACAATAATCTCCCTCAACCAGATCAACACCTTGTATTTCATTGGGAACAGGGGCAATACGAACCAGGAAGATTATGCGGTGGGAGGACAGGAACAAAGGAATAAGGCTCATTTTCTTGAGCTTGCCGGAGTACTTGCCATCCTTGATTTTTGTAATGATATTGATCCTCACAGAGCTGCCACCCAGGTAAAGGAGTTTGGAATTGAACATGATACTCAGAACATAACATTCACAGATCTGAATATCGGGAATGCCAAGCTGCTTTCTCCACCCCTGACGAAATTCCGGCTTTTTACCGAGTATCTCGATAAGGGATTGGAAAAATCACTTAATGTGTCGCGCTGGACAAAGAGTAATATAAAGCTCGTAAGGGGTAATAAACAATCCCTGCTGAACAATAATTATTTTAACAGTGCTGAATACAAAACCCAGATACGTCCTTTTAACAATTATTTTACCGAATGGCTCAGGGAGATGAAGGAGAACAAACCGTCATTCAGTCCGTTTGAGGAGATCACTTCCGATGATGCACTTGAGCTTGTAAAGGGACAGACCCCGAAAGGGAACAAAAGTTTCAGGGCCCTCGATATCCAAAACTGCCTGCTTACTGACAATATCTCGATCCGCAACAGGGAAAAGAAGCATACGATGCTCATCAAGATGTTCGGAAGATCAACAGGTAAGGTATTAGTGAAACGAAACTTAGTAATCCGCTGACTATGTCGAAAGTATTCAGAATACATGAGGGACAGGATGGTACCGGATGGTTCATCAGCAATCCCATTTCAAGAAATCAGCTTCGGACTATCAGAACCGAAGGGAAAGATGTTGCGACCTCCATTCCCAGCCCGTTTGCAAGGATCGATCTTGTTAAATCAGCATTCCGGTGGGTGGCTGACAATGATACTAAGGGAAAGACAGCACAGCATAAGCTCGTCTCGGATGCACTCGATGTGGCCCAGCTCTTTTTCCTTTATCCAAAGTATAAGGACAAGTACAGGATTGTGTCGTGGAACCCGTCCGCCCGGTTCTTATCCCTGGCCGGTGACATTAATTCAAAGCATGTAAAGCTTTCCGAAACACTTCAGGTTTACTGGAACCAGGATGCTGCAGTTTATAATTTTGATAAGGTCAGAAGGCTTTATTTTATTCTTAACAATTCCAACCAGATAATAGGAGGGACTTCTCCGGCAACATTGTTCTTCTCGGCACCCGATGTAAATAAGGCTGCTTCGGAACTTAAAATAACTTGCGGACACGATGTTCTTTTCGATAATAATTACACTGATCTGCCGGACCGGGATGATAAGTCATTTATCGAGTATATTTTCCTTTTGTCCAGGCAGCCGGATTTTCCGGATCTTTTCCCGGAAGTCTATGCATACCTTTCGGAAGTATTTCATCACCTGCCCGCAGAACTGCAGTCAAAGATTGCAGCTCTTGCCCCCTCCGAACTGAACAACTACTCTCCATGTCCGGTTCTTGATAATGAAATGGATATATGCGAGGTGCTGGGTATAAAACTTGGCGTCAGGATTGGTAATCCTGCTGAAATTCAAAATGAAAGCGACTTTGTTATAAAACCCGGCCTGCCTGTTAAGGGCTACCTGCCTCTGATCCTTCCAAATGACAGATTTACAAGTAACTGGGCATATACTTCCGGGAATGTCGTATGGGATCCGAATAATAAGATACCTTACCGGAATGAGAAGATCTCCGGAGTATCGAAACTGCCTGTGCAGGGAGATAATTATCCGTGGCTTACTGCCGGTAATTTCTTTGAAGACAAAATAATTGAATTACCCTATACTATCAACAGCAAGAGATTTGCCACCTGTGGATCCGTTAAACATTTTCTGCCATTAACACCACGATTCTTTGAATACTTCCATGCCGGGGATGTTTTGAAATACCTGAAGCTTTCAGTTCTTGCGGGAGGAGGTATTGAAGCAAAGCTTGCCATTCCGGTGAAAGGCGGGGAAGTGATCCTTAAAAAATCATATCACAGAGAAGATATCCTGCCTGTGGAAATGCATCTTGCAATATTGCCCTTTGTTCATGCCCCTTCCGCCGGTCTGGATTATACTATAGGCATACAGGATAAGAGGTTTGACAGAGACAGTGAGATATCCGTCGGATGTTATGAATCGGGAAAGAGTATCAGCACCGGAAATCCGGTGGTCAGGAAGCAGGGAGACGGTAAAACAATAAAAAGTACCTGCTATAAGACAGGTACTTTCGACGCGATAAGGATAGGCAGTGGTCAGGTCAACGGATTCATTGTACCTCTGATGCACCAAAGCCAGCCAAACCAGCAGGTCTCCTTTGCAATTGATTTCGGGACAACTAATACCCATATTGAATACAAATACGGCGTAAATGCCGAAAAAGCACTCGATGTCACATCAGATCAGCCAATGTGGCAATCACTTATTGACAGGGAAAAGGGTGAGACAAAAGAGATAGCCGATGATAATAATTATGAAAGGGAGATGTTCCCCTTTGAGTTCAGCCCATCGTCGAAATACAGGTTCCCGTTCAGAACAGCCCTTACATATAATCAGGACATAAGCTTCATCGAAGCTGTCGATGTCTTCTCACATACAAACAACTTCTTCCTGTTTGAAAAGATCCTTAATCCGATATATCTGCAGCTTCAGACAAAGCTTAAATGGAGCAATTATTCGAAGCCGGAAGATAAGATGCTGGTCGAGAGTTATATAGAGGGTTTAATGTATATAGTATTATATAAAACCCTCCTCCTTAACGGCGATCCTCAGAAAACAAAGATCACATGGTTCTACCCGGTAAGCATGGATGCATTCGAGCAGGGAATATTCTTTGAGGTATGGCAGAAAGCTTATGAAAAGATATTCCGGGCAGATGGTACAAATAATATCCGCGCAGTGCCTGAAAGTACGGCTCCCTATCTTTATTACCGGACTGAATATCCGGGGTTGAGCCTTTCTATCGATATCGGGGGCGGTTCATCGGATATAGCAGTATTTAGAAATGCCACCAATTCACCCGAATTCATTTCCTCAGTGAAATTTGCCGGCAATGCGATCTTTGGCGACGGATTCCCTTATGGGGCATTCGCCAACTCTTCGGATAATAACGGTTTTGTAAAAGTTTACAGGCACAGTATAGAAAATGCGGTAAATCAGAGTACACAGAGGTGGGAAATACTTACTGATATTCTGAATAAAAGAAAGGATTCAGCCGACTTCAGCAGTTTCCTGTTCTCTCTCGAAAATGAAAAAGATCTGATTTATAATTATACCGACTATCTGAAACAGGACAGGAAGCTGAAACTTCCGATACTCCTGTTTTTTGGCGCATTGTTTTATTATTCCGCAAATCTGTTATTAAAACAGGGCATGAAGGAAGCCCCGCAGAATATACTTTTCAGCGGAACTGCTTCAAAAACAATAAGGATAATTGATACGAGACCAGGGAATCCGAATATTGCAGATCTGTTCAGATATTTCTTCAAACAGGTAAACGGCATTGATAAAACGCAGATAAGGATCGCTCTTGCAGATGATCCAAAGGAGATCACCTGCAGGGGGGCGTTAAAAGCCGACCTTGATAATAGTCTTATCACTTGTCCGATTGTTTTCTGGATTGGAGGAAATGATGACTCAGTATGGGGAAGGGCACTGGACAAAAATTCCGATATAGCCATAACTCCTTATTACAGGGATCTGGAACGGAACGGAAATAAATCACTCATTGAATCTTCAGTGAATCATTTCTTCACTCTGTTGGATGAATATTTCACTTCAGTAAATCTTGAAGCAAATTTCGGGATCGATAATTCAGCCTGGATGAAATTTCAGGAGATCAGATCTTTAAACATAACGGATTTTCTTGAACAGGGGCTGCAGGCATTTTATAAATCCCCTTCAAAGCATATCGAGGAAACCCTGTTCTTTTATCCTCTGATAGGGATCCTGAATAAGCTGGCTTTTGAACTGGCAAATACTGCAATTAAATGATAATTCATTTTATCTCATGTTTTCAGGCCTTGATCACTATCTCCTGGGTCTGGTGCCTGGCAGGATTCCTGGTGGGGCTTACTGCAGGAGCAGTTGCAGTTTTCCTGTATTCCCGCAACAGCATTTATTCAATTCTCGAAACTGAAAAGAGAAAATACCTTAATGATCTGGAGAAAGATACAAAGAGAAATCCCCTGCACAGGGAAGTATTTAAATATATAGGTATAGTCGGGATCTTAAAGAAACGGAAAAATGAAAAACAGGATATGCTAATAGTTAAGAATAATACTATAGCGGAACTTACGGTCCAGAACGATGAATTATTTGAAGATATTGAACAGCTGAGGAAAAGACTTATAAACCTGAAGGGAAATAAAGAGACCCGGACTTCATCCGGAGATACATTTAAGCAAGTGCCCGACGAACCGGAAAGGAAAGCTGACAACACATCAGAGCTCTTTTTTACGATTCCCGAGAGTGACGGAAGTTTCAGGATAATTAATGCAAAATCTGCAAAAGGCATAGATTCTTTCTACAGGATCATCCCCGATAAGGGCAACCAGACAGGAGTTCTTCATTTTTTATCCGGTGACTATGATCTGAGGGCACTTGAGAATATTGATTATTATTTGAATCCGGTTTGCGAGATCGAGAACCTCTCAGGCAGGAGATATGCAAAAAGGATTGTTATGACCGGACCCGGACGGGTCTTAAAGAGAAATGACTCCTGGCAGATCGGGGAGAACGGTAAAATAAAAGTAAAACTCGTTTGAACATGATCTTCCTTCAGGTCAGTGCTGATTCCGTTAACACGTCCCTGACAGTAAACCATACTGTCAATCCGTGGTTTGTTGCCGAAATAATCCTTATTACCTGTGTTATTATCTGGCAGCTCTACCTTTCAGGCAGGATCTTTTTTAAGATAAGGGAGTTAAAAAGTATTTTCAGGAACCCTTTAAAGGTAAGGAGCGGACTTATCAGCAGGAAAGACCTTAACCGGGAAGATACATCTGTCGATGATATAGTATTTGTCAGTGATCACAAGATCAGGATGGGCCAGGGAGGTCAGAATGATGACGACTCAGTACCCATTTCAATAACTGAAGCATTCGGCTCGGAAACAATACTGAGGATAAGAGATTACATAAATAAATATCTGCTGAATAATTACGGGGCAGCTGTCAATTTCAGCATTATCAGGGATTTCATCGACCGTGAAGCAGACCTAAAGGATGAAGAGATATCAAATTCACTTCCCACTCCGTTATATCTGGGTCTTGCTTCGACAATGATAGGTATCATCTGTGGACTTTTTGCAATGCCGGCCCTGGATGGCGGCAGATTCTCAGAAGGTATCGGGGCCCTTATCAACGGCGTCAAGCTGGCAATGCTCGGAAGCTTTACAGGTCTTATCTGCACCACTGTACTGACTTCATTCCTGTACAAGAAGGCAAGAAAATCACTCCTTGAGGATAAGAATAAACAGATATCATACCTTCAGGCCAGACTTCTTCCGGAACTGATAAAAGCTGAAGATACAGGGGTGTCAGGATTAAAAGCCAGCCTCGACAGATTCGCCAGGGTTACTACCGGGATATCAGAGAATATCCTTAAAGCTGCTGACCAGACAGGTAATAATATCCTGTCACAGCAGGAACTGATCAGGGATATCGGAAATCTCGATATCCTGAAAATATCCGAAACAAACCTTGAGCTTTTCAGAAAGCTTGAGGAAAATATGGCTTCATTCGGGAAATTCTCAGAATATATTGGCCTGATGGGTCAGATCTCTGACAATCTTAAGGAATTTGCGGGCCGGACCAGGAATGTTGATCAGATCATTGCCCAGATAGATCAGTCTCTGAGTGATAATAAGCGTTTATTTCAATTCCTTTCTTCACACTTCGAAAAGATTGAAGAAGCAGGACATAATGCCCTGAAAGCAGTCGATCTGGCTGACCTGAGCTTTAAAGATGCTGTGGAAAAGCTCGAACAGGAGATAAGGAGCCGGCAAACGATCCTTAATAATACTGCTTCGGATGCTGACACAAAAGCCAGGGAGGCAATTGACAACTTAAATACATCGTTAAAGGAGCGGATTGCTTTATTGAATAAAACCGTAGATGATGCCTTCCCCCGGTTCAGCCATCTTGATCAGCTTGAAAGACTTCAGGGTATGCAGGAAGCTATTTCTGCCGGAACAGAAGGCATAAACACACTGATTGAGGAGGTAAGAAATCTGAGCCTGTCACTGAATAACAACAGTATTAAACTCAAACTTGATTCTATTGAAGATCTTCTGAGCAAAAGAAGATCCCGCTCAGGGCATTCTTCAAATCAGCCGGGAATAGTTCCGAGGACAAGAGCAGGCAGGATATTGAAGAGATTTCAGGAACAGGCAGGATCTTTCCTGAGGAAAAGAATCCGGAAAAAATAATGAAGAAGAATAATATTTTCTGGATAGGTTATTCTGATCTGATGACAAGCATGTTCTTCATAATGCTTGTACTTTTTGTGGTGGCTATCGGTTACCTGCTTGTTAAGAATCAGGAGAACAGTGAGCTTATAGGTGAGCTTACTGTAAGGGAACAGGGTCTTATTCAGGAGACCGAAAGGCTTCAGAAACTACTGAACCTTGAGGAACAATTTAAGCCGTTGATAAACGACAGCAGTTTCTATTACCTGCCTGACTGTAAGAAATTCATTGTAAAAGACCTTATGGGGATAGAGATATTTGATCCCAACCAGGTGAAGATCAAGAGGGAGTATATTCAGCGTACGATAACGGTGGGGAAAAAAATAGACCGCTTTCTGGGGGATTTAAGCCGTACTAATAAGGGATTCTCATATCTTCTTGTCATTGAAGGCAATATGGCCAATGATTACCGTCATTCAAAACATCCGGACAGGCCGGATTTTTATATCAGAAGCTATTCACGGGCCCTTGCCGTATACAATCTCTGGCGCAGTGAAGGCATCAATTTCAGAAAATATGATGTCGAGGTGATGATCTGTGGAAGCGGTCTTAACGGGCTTTGCCGCGACCCTGTAGAAGAGAACAACAAGCGGTTCTCAATTCAGATCATTCCCAAAGTCTCAAAATAACCTTAAATTTTAGAATCAAACCCTTTGTGATCCCGTCCCGATAGCTATCGGGAGCTATCGGGACTTCGTGTAATCCTTTGTGCGCCTTTGTGATAAATGATTTTTTTACCTCAAAGGATCACAAAGGTTTTCACTAAATAACACAAAGGGATACAATAAATTAAGTATTTTTATGAAATTAACTTATTAAGTAAGATATTCGATTATTTTGCCTTGATATTGTAAGCCATCAAAGCATTGGAGTGTCGGAGATAAAGAATTCCGTTTTTGATCACAGGATGAGCCCAGTATGGACCGGGTGATCCCTGTGTGACCTTAAAAGTACTGACAAGATCGAATTTCTGACTGTCGGGTTTCAATAAACCGACATTCCCGGTCTTTTCTTCATAAATGTAAAGCATCCCGTCGGCATAGATTATTGAACCTTTATTGTACCAGTGCTCTTCCCACATCTTTTTCCCGGTATTCCAATCTATGCAGCACCAGTTACCGTTCCCGTTATTCAACCAGTTTGCTCCGTAGATATACCCGTTAACAAGCACAACGCCTCCGTGATGAACATCGAGGACCTTATCGGTCCAGATTACCTTTGCACTTTTCCCGTCTTTGGCTATTTCGATCATCATTCCACCCGTATCATAGCCTCCGGTTACATAAACCCTGCCATTACTGAATAAGGGGGTTACACATTTTATAAGATCTCTTCCACCCCCTCTGGCTTCGTGAGCTATTTTCCAGAGAATATCACCATTTGATGCATCAACAGCAAAAGCATTACCAAGGGAAACATTAATAATCATCTTCTTCCCGCCGTAATTTACAAGGATGGGAGAGACGTAACCGGGTTTATCATTAAGGCTTGCCGATTTCCAGATGAGAGTACCTTTTGTTTTATCGAGAGCAATTGTCATTGTTTCCGGACCTCCCGGAGAGTAGTAAACTTTATTTCCGTCTATCAGCATCGATTCGGCTATACCCCAGCTGCCATATGTTCCTTTATGTAATTCGCTTGCTTTATATGTCCATATTATCTTTCCTGTGTTCCCGTCGATACATGCAAGATCGCCGGATCCGCTTGTACAATAAACCCTGTTACCTTCGACAGTCGGTGTAGCCCTGCTTTCCGGGTTGGATGCTGTCCATGCCCTGCCGTAAACGGTCTGCCATAGTATCTTACCGTTCATGTCAAGAGCATAGAGAACATCGTCATTACCGCTGTTACCTGTTGTATAGATCTTATTATTTCCGAAAGTAACAGATGAGTGTCCTTTGGCCAGGCCGGTGTTTGACCAGATAAGTTCAGGCCCGCTTGCCGGCCATGATTTCAGAAGACCTGTCTCGGCTGAATTACCCGTACGGTTCTCTTCACGCCATTCGCTTATATCCTGCGCGGATACAATTCCCGAAAGTATAGAAACCAGGCATATTGCAAGTGTGTGGGTTCTTATTATCATCATCTGATGTTTCTGTTAATTATTAAGTTATTATCACAAATCGTAATACGTAAAAGCGGTTGCAATATTATTAATTTTGACATTATAACAGTCGGATGGTGACAAAAATCAGGCCGGTTTTAGGTTTTATTAACAAGGTTATCACTTCATGAATAAATACCGGAAGAATTAACGTCGGCAAGCCCGGGTAATACACCCTGTAAATAGCCAGTCAATTTAAATTACCGGTTATTTTCCATTATGTGAATGTTATTAAGGATTAAATTAATGCTGCTTAATTATATTTACAGTCAATCTAATTCTATATTTATAATCTCCATGGAAACCACGGTTATTAAATGCAAAAGGATTCTCATAATATCTCTGACAGGCCTTTTATTTATAATTTATACAGAGCTGACTGCACAAGTGGATGGGGGCGGTAAGCCCGGATTTCGTGTCCGTTCCGGCTTTGATGCACCATTAAACAGTGACGAAGGATGGGCTGGTGCACTGAATGAGAACGTTACAGTTTATACAGACCGGCCTTTCCGTATACGGTTTGAAACGGAACAACTTTCAGGTCCGGCAGCCGGGATGCAATACCGGCTTCAGTACCGGCGAAATAAAGGTGACTGGACTTATGCTGAAACTCATGACTTTCCTCATCCGGAACGTGATATCAGCATAGATTTTACTAAATGCAAGACAGGAAGCCGCCCTGAGGGATGGAATGTAGTGAAGGGCAATCCATCCGGTCTGGTCATAGCGAACTTTAACAACCAGAATGTCCTGCGGGCTAAAACGGATCAGGAAGCACTTGTCGGGCTCTTTACCCCGCCCTGGGAAGCTACAGAAATGGCAACTCAGTTCCGGCTGGCCCCTGATAATCATAGCGGGATAGCTTTTGTAGCGGGCTATACCGACATCAGGAACTACTGTCTCGTAAGGCTCGATCCCACATCTGGTACAATCCGTGTATGTGAGATAGTTAATGGAACAGAAAGGATCGTTGCCGGGAGAAACACCGTGATCCCTTCTGGTCAATGGCTCGAAATTGAAATTCAGAAGGAAGGCCGTAATATTGAAATTAATTTCCAGGATGATATGCTTGAAATGGAGGCAGAGCTTGAAAATGATATCCCCCTCACAAAACCCGGAATTCAGGTTCCGTCGAACAGTATAGTTGATTTCCGGGAATTCTCATTTCAGGGAGAAGCTAAAACTCCG
>JAKQPD010000394.1 GCA_029564935.1 Bacteroidota bacterium | reverse complement strand
TAATAATTCTGATAGTATGACAGACTATTTCGATTATGCTTATTACTATTGGTTTTCTATCGGAAAATGGGATAAGCCTTATGTTCAAAAGTAAGAAACAACAGCCGGAGAAATCCGGCTTGATTATAAATAAAAAAGGAGCGTAAAGAATGAGTACGAATTTAATGACGAAAGAAAAACACGAAATAGCGCCTGTCTCAGAACAGGTGCTTTCAAGCTACCTTGCAACATTTACGGGGGCAAACGCCCTTCTCGAACCGGAAAGAATGCAGTTCTTGGAAATAGCCAGAGCTTATAATCTAAATCCGTACAAACGTGAGATATATTGTGTAGCATACGGGCAGGGGCAGTATCGTAAATTATCAATTATTACCGGCTATGAAGTGTATCTCAAAAGAGCAGAGAGAACCGGAAAGCTTGATGGATGGAAAACAGTTGTTGAAGGCAAAGGAAGCGACATGAAAGCGAAAGTGATAATATTCCGTAAGGACTGGACTCATACATTTGAGCACGAAGTTCTTTTTGGTGAAGTTGCTAAATATAAAGACGGCAAACTCCAAAGCTTGTGGCAATCTTCTCCGACTTTCATGCTTAAAAAAGTGGCGATTGCTCAGGCTTTCAGAATGTGTTTCCCAGATGAGTTCGGCGGAATGCCTTATATCTCAGACGAACTTCCTGACGAAATGACAAAAGGTTTCAATAATCCTTTACCTACTACCGGAGAAGGAACTGCTCAGAATCCTGAATATATCCCTGCGGAGAAGCCAGAAGCAAAAACCGAAAACTCTCAGCCGTCACAGCCGGAAAGCTCTAAACATGAAATGCTCACAGCAGGGCAGGAAATTCCGAAATGGTTCTGGAATATCACAAAGGACGAAAGAGCAAAATATGTTCCTGAAGGATGCCATGTTAAGAAAATAGACGGAGTATTCAGGTGTGTACGCTAACGTACAACGATGAACTGCATGAGTACCGGATGGGAGACATTGTATTCCCATCGGTCACTCAGGTGCTTCCACAGAAAGGATTTTTTGTCTCTGCGGAAAGACTTGAAGAGTGCAGAAGAGAAGGGAAGCAGAATCATGCAGACGCAGAGCTTTTCATTCTTTCGGGTGAAACATTCGGAAATGAATATGCCGAAGGCATAAAAAGATTTATGCAGAACGTCCCGAAAGAGTGGGGAAAACTCATAGGTTCGGAAGTGCGGTTATGGTCCAAACACAAATATGCCGGAACGGCTGACCTTCTATTCGAGAATGCGGTTGTTGATATGAAG
>JAKQPD010000386.1 GCA_029564935.1 Bacteroidota bacterium | reverse complement strand
TCGGAAGGGCACCCCGATAAAGTTGCCGATCAGATTTCAGATGCATTGCTTGATGAATTTTTAAAATGGGATCCGGAGTCCAAGGTAGCATGCGAGACCTTTGTAACCACCGGTCTGGTGGTTTGCGGAGGAGAAGTGATGACATCGGGATGGGTGGATGTTCAGGAGACGGCCCGCAGGGTCATCCGCGACATTGGTTATACGAAGGCTGAATATCGTTTTGACTGTGACTCGTGCGGTGTTATATCGACAATACATGAACAATCATCCGACATACGTCAGGGTGTGGTCAGGGATAAACCAGAGGAGCAGGGAGCCGGCGACCAGGGGATGATGTTCGGTTATGCATGCCGTGAGATGGATAACTATATGCCTTTGAGCATTGAGCTTGCCCACAGGCTGCTTGAGGAACTGGCAGCTGTCAGACGTGAAGGGAAACAGATGAAATACCTGAGGCCCGATTCGAAATCACAGGTGACGATCGAATATGACGATAACAACAAGCCAGTTCGCATAGATACGATAGTTATAAGTACCCAGCATGATGAGTTCATTCTGCCGAAAAACAAATCCCTTGCATCGGAGAAGGCTGCAGAAAAAGCAATGCAGGTACAGATAATCGCTGACCTGAAAAAATACCTCTTCCCACGGATTAAGAAATCCCTTCCGGCAGGAATAAGAGACCTTTTCAGGGAAGATACACGACTGCTTGTTAATCCCACAGGTAAATTTGTTATAGGTGGCCCTCACGGAGATACCGGTCTCACAGGAAGGAAAATCATAATCGATACTTATGGAGGTCACGGGGCACACGGAGGTGGAGCTTTCTCGGGGAAGGATCCGTCGAAGGTTGACAGATCAGCTGCCTATGCCGCACGGCATATTGCCAAGAACCTCGTTGCTGCCGGTATCTGCGACCAGGCTCTCATCCAGGTTGCTTATGCAATCGGAGTGGCCGAACCGGTAGGATTTTATGTAAACACCTTCGGCACTGCTCATGTAAAGGACAATAAGGGTAATACCCTGGCAGACGGAGAAATAGCTTCGAGAGTACAGAAACTCTTCGACATGCGGCCCTATTCAATAATAAAAAGGTTCGGACTTAAAAATCCGATCTTCCTGCAGACAGCATCATACGGCCATTTCGGACGGGAGAGCGTTGTAAAGAACGTTGAGGTCTATTATGAAGTGCCCGGCAGCAAACCAAGGGAGATCAATGGCAACGGGAAGAAAGGCTGGATGAAAAAAGTTGAATTCTTCGCCTGGGAAAAACTGGATCATGTCGAAAAGATTAAGAAAGCATTTAAAATCTGACGACCACCCAGGACTCGCTGACCCCCCACCCCCATAGCCGTCAACATAAGAGGTTTTGGCTATAAAAGTTTCCCCTCCTTTTTTTAAGGAGGGGAAACTTATTTAACTATATTTCAGATAATTACATTAGTTTTAGTTATTTAAACATTTCTTAGGTTGACGGCTATGCACGTCAGCGTGGAGGGAGTAGAGCCGCTTTCATACCAGCGTGGCGGGGGTAGCTTGGATCAAAACGAAGCTCTTACTATCCTCGCGATATTATCCGATCGCCCCAATGTATAATAATGCAGCCCGGGAGCTCCTCTCTTAATAAGCTCCTTTGACTGCATTGTTGCCCATTCAATCCCTGCTTCGCGCGCTTCCTGATCTGTTTTACATTTCCTCACTTCCGACACCAGATCGTTCGGCAGATCAATATGAAAGGTCTGAGGCAGCATTTTAATATCATTGAGCGCCGAGATCGGCTTAAGTCCTGCAATAATAGGAACCTCTATCCCCGCCTTTCTGCAATCATCCCGGAACCTGAAATATTTCTCATTATCGAAGAACATCTGAGTAACAATATAGTGTGCGCCGGCATCGATCTTCCGCTTAAGATTCTCAATATCTGTCTGCATGTTCGGTGCTTCGGAATGCTTTTCAGGATATCCTGCCACCCCGATACAGAAATTTGCCGGAGAAGTCTCTTCAAGTGATTCTTCAAGATATTTCCCTTTGTTCATATTGGCGATCTGGGTCACCAGCTCATGAGTATATCTGTGACCGTCTTTTTCAGGAATGAAAACACGGCTTCCCCGTTGAGGATCACCTCTAAGGGCAAGGACATCATCAATATTAAGGAAATTCATTTCTATAAGTACATTTTCCGTCTCTTCCTTTGTAAATCCCCCGCAAAGTATATGAGGGACCACAGTCAGATTATATTTATACTTCACGGCTGCGGCCAGGGCAATTGTACCCGGACGAAGTCTTGTGACCTTCCTTTCAAGGAGGCCATCGGGCCTCTCCTTGTATGTTATCTCATTACGATGAGATGTGAAGTTTATATAAGCCGGCTGAAACTCCACCAGCCGGTCAATGGTTGAATAGATCTTTTCAATGCTGTGTCCTTTCAGCGGAGGAAGCAGCTCAAATGTGAAAAGGGGCCCTCTGGCATTTCTCAGTTTTTCAATAACACTCATATTATTTATCAAAGATTAGGGGCAAGCCATCTGGCAGCCTCATCAACACTCATTTTCTTTCTTCCGGAATAATCCTTAAGCTGGTCGTTCCCTATCTTCCCGATATTAAAATAAGTTGAAGCGGGATGTGAGAAGATATAGCCGCTTACTGCTGCAGGAGGCGTCATGGCAAAATTCTCCGTGAGACCTGCGCCGATGGCATTTTCAGCATCCAGCAAATCGAACAGGACTCTTTTCTCGGTATGATCGGGACAGGCCGGATAGCCGGGTGCAGGCCGGATACCCCTGTACCTGACCGCAAGCATTTCCTCAATTGTAAGTACCTCATCCGCCGCATAACCCCAGTACTCTTTTCTTATCCTTTCGTGAAGCCATTCAGCCGCTGCTTCGGCAATACGGTCGCTCAGCATCCTTATCATTATCGAGGCATAATCATCCTGCCTGTAAACGTTATATTTATTTTCATCTATCCCGGCAGTTACGACAAATAATCCGATGTTGTCTGTGAGACCTGAGGATTCGGGAGCAATGTAATCCGACAGACACAGATTAGGGATACCAGCTTCCTTGATTTCCTGATTCCTCAGGAACCTCAGGAAAGTCCGGGATCCTTTGCCGGCATCACCCGTGATGACTGCCACATCATCCCCGACCGAAACAGCAGGATATAATCCGAACACAGCTCTGGCAGTTATTAGTTTCCTGTCGTTTATCACTTTTAGATAATGTTGAGCATCATCATACAGCTTTTTTGCTTCCGTACTTTTGACGGGATCACTGAATATTGCCGGATATTTCCCGGAAAGCTTCCACCCGAAGAAAAAGAATGTCCAGTCTATATATTTTTCAAGTTCAGCCAGACTTATATCATCAAGGATTTTATAACCAGGGGATAGCGGCCGGAACAACTTGGTTTCTTTCCAATCCGTGGCCAGCCTGTTCTTCCTTGCATCGTCGAGTGACAGCAGTTTTCTCTCCTTCTGCCTCGAGTTGTGTTCGTCCCTTAGCTTACCATATTTCTCACGGAGATCCGATAAATACTTCCCCTTATCTTCCCTGAGAAGTGCCGAAAGGACCCCTGCAGCTTTTGAGGCATCTTTTACATGAACGACCGGGCCGGAATACTGGTTCGAGATCTTTACCGCAGTATGTATCTCAGATGTTGTTGCACCACCTATCAGAAGTGGTATTGAAACCCTTCTCCTTTCCATCTCCGAGGCGACATGACTCATTTCCTCCAGAGATGGGGTGATCAGTCCGCTCAACCCGATAAAATCCGCCTTTTCACTGATGGCAGTATCAATAATTTTGTCCGAAGGTACCATCACTCCAAGGTCAGTGACCCGGTAATTGTTGCATGACAGAACGACCCCGACTATATTTTTGCCAATGTCATGTACATCACCTTTGACAGTTGCAAGGATTATTTTGCCTGCGTCTTTCTTTTCAGCATTTTTACTTTCCTCCTCAATATACGGAGCAAGTTTCGAAACGGCTTTCTTCATGACCCTGGCGCTTTTGACGACCTGCGGAAGGAACATCTTTCCCGAACCGAACAGATCTCCAACCTCATTCATCCCACCCATCAGGGGACCTTCTATCAGATCAATGGACCGTTCAAAAAGAGAACGGGCTTCTTCCACATCCGGTTCAATATGTTCATCCAGACCTCTTATCAGTGCATGCCGAATCCTGTCGGTAACCGGCAGTGAACGCCATTCATCACTCTTCTCCTCTTTCTTCCCCTCGCTTTTCAACCCCTCGGCAAACTTTACAAGCCTTTCTGTAGCATCTTTCCTGCGGTTCAGGATCACATCACTTGTAAGCTGAAGAAGATCTGGAGGGATTTCACTGTAGACCTGCAGCATTCCCGGATTGACAATTCCCATATCCAGACCCGCTTCAATTGCATGATAAAGGAATACGGAGTGCATCGCTTCACGTACCTTATCAATGCCTCTGAAAGAAAAAGAAAGATTGCTTATCCCTCCGCTTACTTTTGCATAAGGAAGGTGCTCCTTTATCCATTGAGTGGCTTTAATGAAATTTACTGCATAATTATTATGCTCCTCGATACCGGTAGCCACGGCAAGAACATTGGGATCAAAAACTATGTCCTCAGGAGGAAATCCCAGTTTATCCGTGAGAAGCCTGTATGATCGTTCTGCCACTTCAATCCGTCTTTCAAAGGTATCGGCCTGGCCTTTTTCATCAAACAGCATCACTACGGCTGCAGCACCAAATTTCCTTATCTCCCGCGCATGTTCAAGAAATACATTCTCACCTTCCTTGAGGCTTATCGAATTGACAACCGACTTGCCCTGTATACATTTCAGTGCCGAAATGATTACACTCCATTTTGAGGAATCGATCATCAAAGGAAGCTTTGCAATATCCGGTTCGGCCATGATGAGATTTACAAATTTCACCATTGCCTTTTCGGAATCGAGCATAGCCTCATCCATGCATATATCTATGACCTGGGCGCCGCCTTCCACCTGGTTCCTGGCTATGGCAAGCGCTTCGGAATACTTTTCCTCCCTTATAAGCCTTGCAAATTTGATCGAGCCGGAAACATTTGTTCTCTCACCGATATTCACAAAATTTGTCTCCGGTTTAATAGTCAGGGCTTCCAGACCGCTAAGCCTTGTATATCTTACAATATCCGGCTTCTGTCTGGGCTGATATCTTTTCGATACTTCAGCAATTCTCCGGATGTGCAGGGGTGTCGTACCACAACAGCCACCGGCAATATTAATCCATCCCTCCTTCATGAAATCCTCAATGACCGAGGCCATAAATTCAGCCGACTGGTCGTACTCACCAAACTGGTCGGGCAGGCCGGCATTAGGATGTACTGATACAAAGAATCCTGTTTTGGCCGACAATTCCTGAATGAAAGGTCGGAGCTGTTCTGCTCCCAGTGCACAATTAAGGCCGACACTGAACAACGGGAAATGCGATACGGATATAAGGAAGGCTTCAAGTGTCTGTCCCGTAAGTGTCCTTCCGCTTGCATCGGTTATCGTTCCGGAAACCATTACAGGTAATCTCTTACCTTTTTCTTCAAAGACAGTCTCTATAGCATAAAGAGCTGCCTTGCAATTCAGAACATCAAATATTGTTTCAACCAGAAGTATATGTACACCGCCATCAATAAGCCCTCTTACCTGTTCGGCATATGCAGCTGTAAGATCATCAAATGTGACTGAACGTGCTCCCGGATCATTTACATCCGACGACATCGATGCGGTGCGGTTTGTCGGGCCAAGAGAACCGGCTATGAAATGATCGGCAGGTTCGTTCGAGCCTTCAAACTCCATAATAGCTTCAGTGGCAATACATGCAGCATTGAAATTCAAATTATACACCTGACCTTCCATACCATAATCCGCCTGCGAGATCCTGTTTGAATTGAAAGTATTGGTCGTAATTATGTCAGCTCCGGCTTCCAGATACTGCTTATGAATATCACGGATAATCCCGGGTTTGGTAATATTTAAAAGATCATTATTGCCTTTCAGAGGCCTGGGGTGGTCAGTGAACTGATCCCCGCGGAAATCCTCCTCTCTTAACCTGTGCCTCTGGATCATCGTTCCCATCGCACCGTCTAAAATGAGGATCTTATTTTTTATAATATCTTCAGGTGAATATTTCATTATAACTTATTTTTTCATAATTAAACAAATATAGGGGGAAACAGAAATGAATGAGGCATTCCCCCGCTTATGCAATTTTCGCAAAATTCAGGCTGCAAATTTAAATAAAATACATGGAGATCATCTGACCATGCCCATAGGCATGATAGAAATAAGAAGATTTTCCTGGTTAAGATGATGTGAAATCATGTTTTACAACTGAAAATACAGATTTTCTATGTCAAAGATATGAAGGAATATGGAAATTTCAAAACAGCGCCAGACAGGTAATCCGCATGGAATTTTAGTTTATTTTTGCATCACAATCATTGATTATGCAAAACAATCTGTCAATATATAACAGTCTGACACGCACAATTGAACCTTTTAATCCGCTTCATCCGCCTTTTGTGGGGTTATATGTTTGCGGACCGACGGTTTACAGTGATGCCCATCTTGGTCATGCCCGCCCTGCCGTAACATTCGACATACTGTACCGTTATCTGCTCCATCTGGGCTACAGGGTACGCTATGTCAGGAACATTACCGATGTGGGACATCTTGAAAATGATGCCGATGAAGGTGAGGATAAGATAGAAAAGAAAGCAAGACTCGAACATCTCGAGCCGATGGAGGTGGTCCAGAAATACCTGAATACCTTCCTGAAGAATATGGAACAACTTAATGCACTTCCTCCGTCAATTGAACCCAGGGCTTCAGGTCATATAATTGAACAGATTGAACTGGTTAAGAAGATCCTTGAAAAAGGCTTTGCCTATGAGGTGAACGGATCAGTTTATTTTGATATAGTTAAATATAGCCAAAAGTTCCATTACGGAAAGCTTTCCGGCAGAGTACTGGAAGACCTTCAGGAAAATACAAGGATCATCGGGGGGAAAGACGAAAAACGTAACCCTTTTGATTTTGCACTCTGGAAAAAAGCCACTCCTGAACATATAATGAGATGGCCTTCGCCATGGGGTGAGGGATTTCCCGGATGGCATCTTGAATGTTCGGCAATGAGCACAAAATATCTCGGAGAGGTCTTCGATATTCACGGAGGCGGTATCGACCTGCAGTTCCCTCATCACGAATGCGAGATTGCACAATCTGCCGCAGCCCTCGGCAATGAGTCGGTCAGGTACTGGATGCATAACAACATGATCACAATAAACGGTCAGAAAATGGCCAGATCACTGGGAAATTTCATTACCCTCGGCCAGCTCTTTTCCGGAAATCATCCTTTACTCCATCAGGCATACAGCCCGATGACTATAAGGTTCTTCCTTCTGCAGGCTCATTACCGGAGTACTGTCGACTTCTCAAACGAAGCACTTATCGCTGCAGAAAAAGGATTAAAGAAGCTTCTGAAAGCTTCAGTGACATTAAAAAACCTTAAACCTTCTAAGGAAAGTTCGATAGATATAGTATCCCTCAAGGCCAGATGCTATGAAGCAATGAATGATGACCTTAATACTCCGCTCCTTCTTTCTCATCTTTTTGAAGCAGTAAAACTTATAAATTCGGCAGCTGACGGAAGCTCCGGGATGACCGCTGATGAAATAAAGGAAACCGGAGATCTTTTCAATACATTCGTTTTTGATATTCTGGGATTGACAGATGAAAGTGAAAACAAAAGTGATGAAAAGCTTACATCTGAACTGATGAAGATCATAATGGATCTTCGTCTTGAGGCAAGGAACAAAAAGGAATGGGCTGTATCGGATCATATCAGGGCGGAGCTGAAGAAAGCAGGGATTATGCTTAATGATACTAAAGACGGGGTAACATGGGAGAGGGATTGATAAATACTGCCCCCTCCCAGGGGGACCACAGGGGGTCTGCTTACAAATCCAACTCTGTCCTCATCGGCACCCTCCCCCTTGGATCCCATCACCCGGTACGTATCCAGTCGATGACCAACACCGATACAAATGACACAACTTCTTCGGTTGCACAGTGTATAAGAATAATCGAAGCCGGAGCTGATCTTGTCAGACTTACTGCCCAGGGAGTAACGGAAGCCCGGAATCTTGAAAATATCAAGCGTGAGATAAGAAATGCCGGTTTTGAAACACCTCTTGTTGCTGATATCCATTTCAATCCTGCAGCTGCGGAAACTGCAGCCAGGATCGTTGAAAAAGTGAGGATCAACCCGGGGAATTATGCCGATAAAAGAGCAACCTTCATTAAAAAAGACCTTACAGAAAAAGAATATAACGAGGAGCTTGAAAGGATCCATGAAAGACTACTCCCTCTTATAAAGATCTGTGCTGAGAATTCTACAGTGATCCGTGTCGGGATCAATCATGGTTCCCTCTCCGACCGTATCATGACCCGATATGGCAATACTCCGGAAGGGATGGTACAATCAGCCCTCGAGTTCATAGAAATCTTCCGCTCCGAGAATTTCAATAACCTTGTATTGTCAGTGAAATCATCCGATACCAGAGTCATGGTGACAGCCAACAGGTTGCTGGTTAAAATGATGCAGGACAACGGGTTCGCATATCCGATACACCTGGGTGTTACTGAAGCAGGTGAGGGTGAAGACGGAAGAGTCAGGTCAGCAGCAGGAATAGGAACACTACTCTCCGAAGGTATCGGCGATACAATAAGGGTCTCTCTTTCCGAAGACCCGGAGAAAGAGATCCCGGTGGCCCGGGAAATAGTAAATTTCCTCTGCGGCCCGCGAGGAAGAATTAAAAATCCGGTCCCTCATCAGGATCTCAGGACCCGCAATAATTTATATAAACCGGAAGTCATTAAATACTCCGACGGTAAGTATGTAAAAGAAGATGGCAGTCCTTTCCAGGGAAAAATGCTGATCTTCAACTTTAATACCCCACCCCTGCTATCAGATAAACCTGACAGGAAAGATTTCCTTAATCCTATTTTTGATGAGGATGATCCTGTTAAGCTTTCAATTGATGCAGCTGCCATTCTCGGAAGATATTTCATACTCAGACAGGCTGAAGGTATATGTATTACCAACAGGGGTAAGGTTCAGGGAGCAGCGCTGGAAGAACTGGCATTTTCTCTGCTTCAGGCTACAGAAGCACGAATAACCCGGAACCGGTATATCTCCTGCCCAACATGTGGCCGGACAAAATTCAACCTTCAGGAAGCAGTCCGGAAAGTCAAAGACGCAACAAATCATCTTACGGGACTGAAAATAGCCATTATGGGCTGTATTGTCAACGGACCCGGCGAAATGGAAGGATCCGATTACGGATATGTCGGCGCTGCCGAAGGAAAGGTCCATATATACAGGGGAATGGTGCCGGTATATAAAAATGTTCCGGAGGAGGAGGCTGTGGAAAAGTTGCTGGAGATTATTGAGGAAGATTTGGTATAGCCCCCCTTCGGAGGATGCAAACTTTACCGTGAACTTAAGGAGCTTTCGGTATAATAGTTTCCCCTCCTTTTTTCAAGGAGGGGTGGCCAGAAAACAAAATCATCTAATGTGCAGAAATAGAGATGTTCTGGCCGGGGTGGTTTATTTAATTCGGAGAAATGAGTTCAGGTTTTCTAATTCCTTTTTAACCACCCCGGCCGGGAAAAGGACAATTGTAAACATTTCAGGATTAGCAATCCCGGCCACCCCTCCTTTGAAAGGAGGGGAAACTTTATTAGCTATATTTCTGCTATTTACAGCAGTTTTCTTTATTAAAACATTTCTTAAGTTGACGGCTATGGGGTGAAGGGTCAGATAATCAAATTGGCCGGGGGGTCATTCGAGGTTGGGGTGTTGGATAGTCAAAATCACACCATCCTGAAATCCAGCTGCTTCTTCTGAAGATCAGCTTTTACGACTTCTATTCTGACCTTATCGCCGAGAGTATAGACCTTTCCGGTTGAACGGCCCCGAAGACAGTAATTATCTTCATCATATTCATAATAATCATCCCCGAGCTCCCTGATATTGATCATTCCTTCACACTGGTTCTCGACGATCTCGACATAAATACCCCATTCCGTAACACCTGAGATCACTCCGTCATATTTCCTGCCAAGTTTATCACTCATGAACTCAACCTGTTTGTATTTGATTGACGCCCTTTCAGCCTCAGCAGCAAGCTTTTCCATTTTGGAAGAGTGATCACTGAGCTTCTCAAATTTCTCCTTACCCCCGGGTATCTCACCACTCAGATATGATGTAAGAAGCCGGTGTACCATCATATCGGGATAACGTCTTATAGGTGAAGTAAAATGAGTATAATATTTAAATGCCAGCCCGTAATGACCTATGTTATCTGTCGAATAGACTGCTTTGGCCATAGATCTCAGAGCCAGCGTCTCGATTATATTCTGCTCCCTCTTTCCTGCCACTGAAGTAAGGAGCATGCTCATCGCTTTGGGAAGAGGAGTGGTACCATCACCATCCAGCTTATAGCCAAATCTTTTAATGAACTGACTGAAATTTGTGATCTTTTCAGGATCAGGCTTGTCGTGGATCCGGTAAACAAATGTTTTTCCCTTAAGTTTCTTACCGACCATTTCTGCAACTCTGCGGTTTGCCAGAAGCATGAATTCCTCGATAAGCTGATTGGCTGTTCCCATCTCACGGAATTTTATTGCCAGTGGTTTTCCTGCTTCATCCAGTTCAAATTTGACTTCAACCTTTTCAAATGCAAAGGATCCTGCAGAGAACCTTCTTTTCCTTAAATGCTGAGCAAGGGTATGAAGGACAAGTACCTGGTCTTTCATGGGTCCGTTGCCGGTATCGATTACTTTCTGAGCTTCAGCATAGGAAAATTGCCTGTCGGAATTGATGATGGTCCTTCCGAACCATTCCTGTATCACCTCAGCTTTGTCATTCAGCTCAAAAACTGCCGAATAGGTGAGCTTATCCTCCCCGGGATTAAGTGAACATATATGGTTTGAAAGCCTTTCAGGAAGCATGGGAACAACACGGTCGACAAGGTAAACAGATGTGGCCCTTTGCCTGGCTTCTTCTTCGGTGAGCGAACCGGGTTTCACATAATATGTAACATCTGCTATATGTACTCCTACCTCCCAGTTGCCGTTATCAAGCTTATTCAATGAAAGGGCGTCATCAAAATCACGTGCATCTGCCGGATCTATTGTAAATGTAGGAACCTGCCGGAAATCGCGGCGGGCACTGATATCTTTTACGGTTATCTCTGCCGGGATACCTTCGGCATCCTTTACCACCTCCGCCGGGAAATGATACGGAAGAGCAAACTCTGCAAGAATTGCATGCATCTCCGTCTCATGAAGCCCCGGTTCACCAAGAACATCTATGACCTCGGCAACGGGGTTTTTTGAATCAGGATTCCATTCTACAACCCTCGCAACAGCCTTCTGCCCCTGCTTTGCACCATTAAGCTTCGATAAGGGAATGAACAGGTCAAAAGGCATATTCTTATTGTCGGGAATAAGGAAAGCGAAATTCGGCATGAGCTCGATGGTCCCGACAAAGGAACTGCGCCACCTTTCTATTATCTCTACAACTTCTCCTTCAGGCCTTGAGCCTTTCCTGCGGGCATAAAGCCATACCTTCACCTTATCGCCATGAAGAGCGGTCTTCAGATTCCTTGCCGAAACAAAAATATCTTCCTTTATATCCTCTCCAGTGATAAAACCATATCCCATCCTGGTCATGTCGACAGTACCGGTAACATATGCATGAACGACCTTAGCCCTGTATTTACCCTGGTAAACCTCTTCTAAAATTTCCTGCTTTTTCAGGTTCCGCATTATCTCAGAGATCATCTGCCGCTCCGAAGGATCATTGATATTCAGCCTCTTGGCTATCTGCTTGTAGTTGAATCCCTGCTTAGGATTACCTGACAGAATTGATAGTATCTGATCTTTTAACTGTTCTCCCGAAATCCCGGATTTCTTTTTCCCCCTGCCCTTCCTGCTCATAAATTCTGATTTTTGCGAAGGTACGAAAAGGATACTTGACTTTTGGAGTTGATTATCTTAAATTTGATAAAGAATTGAGACTTTGCTTCCAACAAAACTTTAAACAGAAGGGAAAATATAAACACAGCCTATGAAAAGAATGGCGTTTATTTTAATTGGATCCATCCTGTTTTCATTAACACAAATTTCCGGACAGAAAAATACTGCAGCTGAATACTGGAGGATGGAACAGGATTCGCTATATAAGAAGCTTGTGGAACGGCAGACTGCCGGGGAAACGCTTTCAGAACAGGAACAAACCACTCTTGCCGGGTATAAAGCCAGACTCAGCAAATATTTTGAAGGTTTGCCGGATGAGGAGAAATCGCTTTATTACAAATACAGGGCTAAGTGGGCAAGTGATTCAGGAAGGGCATACAATGTTCCTCCCGGGCCGGAAACTAATGTTTTTTCCGGTGAAAGAAGCATGTATACCCAATACCTTATCGCTTCCGGGTTGTTCGGTGCATTTTATGGCGGTGCAGCCATAGCAGTGCTTGGCCTTGAAGATGACGAAGGTCTCGTTGCAGGCATACCACTGCTGACAGCAGGTGCATCCGTATTGCTTCCCATTATCACTCTCAAAGACAAATTTGTATCCTATAATTCCCTGTCTCTGGCAATACATGGAAAAGCGATGGGAGCTGCACAGGGACTTGCGCTGGGAGCACTCCTTATCGGTGAGGAAGTCGACGATGGCAAACTGCTGCTGGCAATTTCAACTGCTTCCAGCATAGGCATGGGACGACTTGGATATTCCCTGGGCAAAAATAAACCATGGACCGAAGGAAGGGCCGGATTATACTCGTATTACGGAACAATTATGCCTCTCGAAGGATTGGCTCTTATCGGCGCTTTAAATGTTGAAGATATAAGAATTATCGGCCTGACTTCTCTTATTTCAGGTGCAGGCGGTTATCTGATCGCTGACAGAATAGCAGACCATCATGATTACACAATCGGAGATATAAATGCAACCGGTACACTTGCAGGCATAAATGCACTTTTAGGCTTCCTGATCCTATCCGATCTGGCAGACGATTCAGAAGATTTAGATCCTTCGCTTATTCTGATACCTGCTGTCGGAGCGCTTGGCGGCACTATTGCGGGTCATCTTCTTACCAGAGATACAAAATTGTCTCCCCAGCAGGGCCGAAATATTGCACTGGCTGCAGCCGGAGGAGAAGCTATCGGTCTGGGAATGGCGACACTATTCACCCCTGAATCGATGTTCCCATACTATGCAATATCCTACGCGACCGGCATTACAGCATATGCTATAATGATAGGGATCTACAAAAAAAATAACAGCCTTATATTTTCCGGAAACCTTAAGAATCCGGGATGGAAAATAAATATAATGCCTCAGAATCTGTTGCTGAATAAGAAAATAGGGACATATGCCTTCTCTCACCCCGGCAAACGTATTGATTTTCTGCCAGCATTCTCGGCAACACTGAACTTCTAAATCCGGGTGCCCGGTATTATTCCTCATTTTTATGAAATACAGGGTGATC
>JAKQPD010000378.1 GCA_029564935.1 Bacteroidota bacterium | reverse complement strand
AAGTTCTACAATGTCGTTATTTATTTCGACAATCTCCTCAGGCTCAATATATACTGTCTTTCCTGAAGCTGACTGGTCGTGTATAAGCCCTTTCAGCCGGCGTTTATCAAAAGCATTAACAGGAATCACTCCTCTCCCGTTCCTCAGGGAAACTGTCGTCTCGGAATCCACTATCCCGTCATTCTGAGCCTGTTTAAGAATGGTGCTTAGTCTTCTTGATGCAAGTATGTTCTTTGAAATGATCTCTGACCGTATTTCCTTAAGACGAGCAGAAGCATTATCCTTTATCGCACCATGCCTGTCAATGATCCTGTCGATTGAATCAATAACATACGGGTATGTCTTCACCGGACCGCATAATTTTTTCAGGATCGGATATTTCGTTTCTTCTTTCGATCTGAAAAAATTCAATATTGCCCGTACAGTTTCAAGTGATCTTTTAAGATCGTAGATCTCCCTGACTTCCGGAAAAGTACCCTCGATACGTATCTTGTTAAGACAGGCAGAGAAGCTGAAATAATTGTCCGACGGGAAATTCTCCTCAAAGACAAGAAGCTGCTGAAACTCGTAAGTGGCTGTAAGTTGTTCAGAGATCAAGGCAGGATCTGTATTAAAATGGATCCCGTCAACTTTTTCAATACCCATCGGACTAAGACACCTCTCTTTGAGAAGCTCCCTTATCCGGTCGAAACCGATCTTGGATTCGAAATTTTCAGGGTAAATCATTGGTTAGGATAAATGACAAAAGTAAGAAATATTAAGTAAAATGGTGCAGTGGCACAACGGCACAGTGGCACAACGGCACAGTGGGTCAGAGGCGCAGGGCATAGCCCTTAATCTAGGGAGTTTGGGGTTTAAAAGTTTCCCCTCCTTTTTTTAAGGAGGGGTGGCCAGACCGAAATCATCTAATGTGTAAAAATATAGATGTTCTGGCCGGGGTGGTTGATTCATTTCTTAGAAATAAGTCCGCTTATGCTGAATCTGTTCCAAGGAATCACCTTAAATCAAAGAATCTTGAAGGTAGAAAATTCAAAAGACAGAAAACTTTCAACCACCCCGGCCGGGAAAGTAGAATTGTAAACATTTAAAAATCAGCAATCCCGGCCACCCCTCCTTAAAAAAAGGAGGGGAAAGTTTTGTCCCTAAAACTTCTTAAGTTGATGGCTATGGGGCGCAAGGGGTTGGTAAATCTGAGGCTGAGGTAAATTATTATTAAATAATACCGACTTTGTGGTGATGATATTCTATTTTAATTAATTTTAAACTCAAAATAATAAACCCAAATTGATTTTAAAATGAAAATCGTTAAAACCGGCATCAGTATGATGCTTTTGCTGCTAATACCATTGTGGTTATACCCTCAAACGGAAAATGTTGATCTGGAAATGATATATAAGATCAAACAGGAGGGAAATCAGAATTCAAAAATGGAGGATCTCGCGTTTGGTCTGACAGATTTTGCAGGACAGAGACTTACCGGTTCCTCCGGAGGAGACAGAGGTAATCAGTGGGCAAAGAAAAAAATGGAAGAATTTGGTTTTCAGAATGTCAGGATTGAAGAAGCAGGCGATTTCAACCGTGGCGGGTGGGATAATCTGAAAACATATGCCGCAATGACAGCACCTTATTATGTGAATTTCGCATGTAATCCGGTAGCGTGGACAGGAAGTACCGGCGGTCTCATCAAAGGTGAAGTTATATTGCTGGATGTAAGGACGGAGAATGATCTTGAAAAATACAGGGGTAAACTGAACGGAAAGATAATTCTTATGCCTTCATCTTCAACCACACCCTATGAAATAAGCTATGAACCTCTTGCGTCGAGATATACTGATGAACAGTTAAAGCAGATGGAAATGGAATCCGGAGGCATGAGACAAAGACGTCCCGGTCAGCCTTTCGATTTGGCAGCAATGATGGCTCAGAGACAGTTAAGAACTAAACTGACTGAAATGTTAAAAACCGAAGGAGCAGCTGTAATTATTAATAATTCAGGAACATATAATATCCCAAGGTCAAACGGAGGTGGTTACAACGCCGGTGAAAAAGAACCGATTGCAGAGCTGAATCTCCCGATGGAGGCACACGGAAGGATGGAAAGGCTTATCAGGAACAAGGTGCCTGTTGAAATGGAGGTGGAAATACTCAATAAATTTTTCCCCAGTCCAAAGATCTACAATGTTATCGGAGAGATCCCGGGTACGGATAAGCTTCTCAAAAATGAAGTTGTATTACTTGGCGCACATATTGACTCATGGCATGGCGGGACAGGTGCAGCTGACAACGCCTCAGGATGTATTGTAATGATGGAAGCATTGCGTATTCTGAAGAGCCTTAATGTTGCTCCGCGCAGAACAATCCGGGTTGCGCTGTGGGGAGGCGAGGAACAGGGACTGAACGGATCAAGAGGTTATGTCGAGAAATATCTTTATGATTCGAAAGCAAAAGCCAAAAAACCAGATTTTGATAAATTCTGTGTTTATTTCAATATGGATAACGGCTCTGGTCGCTACAGGGGAGTTTATCTTCAGCAGAATGAAATGGCCAGACCCATATTCGCGGAATTACTTAAACCTTTTGAATCCCTGGGCTGCAAAACAATAGCCATCAGAAATACAGGAGGCACGGATCACCAATCGTTTGACCGTGCAGGACTGCCCGGATTTCAGTTTATCCAGGATCCTATAGAATACGGAAGAACCTATCATACTGTAATGGATACCTATGAAAGGCTGGTACTTGCTGATCTGAGGACAAATGCTATTATCACCGCATCTCTGGCATATCATGCAGCAATGAGAAATGATAAATTCCCCAGGAAACCGGTTATGAATTTTCCGGAAAGATCACCTTTCGGCCCTATGATGCCGTAAACACAATTATTTATTACTTAATCCCTGCAAGATCAATTATAAAAGCATATTGCAAAGCGGTAGTCTTAAACCGCTGAAAGCGTCCTGAAGCACCTCCGTGACCGGCATCCAAGTTACAATACATGACGAGCAGGTTATTGTCGGTTTTCATGTCTCTCAGCTTAGCAACCCACTTTGCCGGTTCCCAGTACTGAACCTGTGAATCCCAGAAGCCTTTGGTTTTATTAATATTACCATGCATTGAGTTGCTACGGTTTTTTCTGGTCTACATCCTTCATCGACAACTGGATTCGTTTTCTGTCAAG
>JAKQPD010000367.1 GCA_029564935.1 Bacteroidota bacterium | reverse complement strand
TCGAATAACAGATCAATTTTGCCTTTTGAAAGAACATCCCTGCTGAATCTCATTGCGCCGGGGGTTGAACCCAGGGAGGGAATACCAGCATTAATGAATTCGAATTCAGTTTCCGGGTAGCGTTTTTTCAGGTAATCGGATACCATTACCCGCCATCCCGGATTAAAAGTGATAGATCCTCCCAGAAAAGCAACTCGTCCTTTTTTTTCATTTTCAAATTTTATTCTGCAATTTTCCAGATCGCTCCTGAAATTAACTGACATCAGCGACTTAACCGGGAGCGGCTCATGCCCCCGGAATCTCGCCCTCCAGATCCAATGATGCTGAGGTTCAGCTTTTTCAGGAAATACAATTTTCGCATCATGCCCTTCAAAGTTGAAATAAAGACATCTGAAGCCATAATAATCACTATCCCGGGCGACACCCTTAAAGGATACAATAAGGATGGAAAACAAAATAACCGGGATCAGCTTTTGATTTAATACTTTGTTCATTTATTCTTTTTCAAGCTCTATTTTCAGGGTACTCGCATAAGGTGACACGGGATCTGCCGGAAGGGATATTTTAATTCCATCTTCTGAGAGATTCCATTTCAGTACATCTTTGTTGCCCAGCAATGAGACCTTTCTTATTTTTTCATTCTTTAAAGAATGGAGTATTATTTCATTTCCCGGCCATTCAAGGAGTATGGCATACAATATATTTCCTTTTTGTGTAAAGCGAACGTCTCCTGCGATGAACAGGTATTCTCCATTTTCTCTTCCCCATGTTCCGACTTCTTTCCGGGTTGGTCCTTCACCGTACACCGACCATGGACGGGTTCCGTAAATTGCTTCACCATTTACGGAAAGCCATTTACCGGCCTCAAGGAGGCGTTCCTGCATTACTTCGGGAATGGTACCGTCAGCCCGGGGACCAACATTGATAAGCAGATTTCCTCCCTTGCTGACAATATCAACCAGATAATCCACCAGCTCATTTGTGGTCATATATTTCTCATCCGTTGTCTGACTGTTAAATCCCCATGATGTAGGGTCAAGAGCATCGCAGGTCTCCCATGGCAGATTAAAAATGTCAGAAATATTTCTGCGTTCAGGTGTCTGAAAATCACCAAGTAATCCGCCTTCTATATTGTCAGGAAAACTCTTTGCCCATAAAGATTTTTTAAGCGATCTTTCCGAGTTAATGGCAGTCTTACTTGTATCAAGGCTCCAGCGGTCATTGGTCATAACTTCATCAGGGTACTTTGAGTGGTTATAAAAATAGGCGATAACTTCTTTGCTGTTAAAGTGATCGGCCGGGAAAGGCTTCCCGTCTTTATCGTTATCCGGACAGACAACAACATCTCCCCAGAGAATGTCGGGCTGATAAAGATCCACCAGTTCCTTTATCGAATTATTCATATATTCCACCCATTCTTTCCCTGGATACCTCTTATCCCAGAAGGAGTAAGTAGTATTATGGTAAAATCCCATTTTCATTCCTTCTGACCTGACTGCTCTGATCAGATCGCCTGCCAGGTCGCGGTGTGGTCCCATATCCATTGCATTCCTCGGGGTAAATTTAGTCGGCCACATGGCAAATTCCTCGCCATGTTTTGCGGTCATTACAACATATC
>JAKQPD010000364.1 GCA_029564935.1 Bacteroidota bacterium | reverse complement strand
GGGGGAGGCCTTGTCAAGTTTCTGCAGGTAATCAATCAATTGTTCATAGTTGAAAAGCATATAATCGGAACCGGGGATGAATCCAAAATGAGAAGCGGGATCAGGAATTGAAGACTGTGCACTGTTTTTCTGAGGATTGATTATACTTATTATCAGACACAAGAAAATACTGAATTTCAACGGGAATATTCTCTTCATGATTCTGTTACATGATATAATAAAGTCGATAAAAGTACAAATTAATATAATATCCCTGAAGCTGGCTTTTACCCTTGAAGAATTTAATAATTGTCTCTTTTTTGTAAATTTATCATTTAAACGGGCCAGTCTGGAAATGGATCATGATCATCAACATGGGAAGCTTGGTAATATCAGCAATGCCTTTAAGGCAGGGATTGCCCTGAACGTGATATTTATTATCCTTGAAATAATATTTGGATTTCTCTCAAACTCTATGGCCCTTGTAGCTGATGCAGGCCATAATTTCAGCGATGTACTGGCACTTGTATTTTCATGGATTGCTGTAAGATTATCCGAACGGAAGCCAACTCTGAGGTTTACCTATGGTTTCAGGCGCTCTACAATTCTTATAACTATTCTGAATACAGTTTTACTGTTCGCAGCTGTTGCATTTCTTTTCCTGGAAACCATTCAGAGAATTAAAGAGCCGGCACCTGTAGATTCAAAAACCGTGATAATCATAGCCGGAATCGGAATCGTGATAAACGGGTTTACGGCCTGGCTGTTTTATGAAGGAAAGAAACACGATCTTAATATTAAAAGTGCATTTCTTCATTTTGTGGCAGATACACTTGTTTCTGCAGGAGTGGTTATCGCAGGACTTTTAATGTACCTGACGGGAATTGTATGGATCGACTCTCTGATGTCATTTATAATTATTGCAGTAATAATTTACAGTGCCTGGAACTTACTCGTTGAATCAGTAAGCCTGGCCCTTGATGCTGTGCCGGAGGACATTGATATTAAAGAGATACGTGATTATTTATCAGGCCTTCCGGAAGTATCAGGCATTCATGACCTTCATATATGGGCTATGAGTACAAGTGCAGCAGCTCTGACAGTTCATCTGGAAACGAAGGACCTGACAAATGTTGATTTCCTCAATCGTATACAGGGTCATCTAAAGGATAAGTATGGGATAGAACATACTACCATACAGGTTGAATATGGCAGCCAGCCCGGGAATTGTATAGATTGCAACTGAATATATCAGCCGTATAAAATTGCCCGGCATTCTTTGCGGTAACGAAAAACAGACAGACTAATAATCTGATAATATGAAAACATATCCGGAGAAAGAGAGGAGAAGTTCTCTATCCAGAAGGGATTTTGCGAAAAAAAGTATTCTGGCTGTTGGAGCAGCAGGTGCAGCAGGATTGATTGGCTATTGTGCATTGAATTCCGTAAGGGGAAGGGCTGCAAATAATCTGGCAAAAATGGGACATTGTGCTCCGGCCGTGATGCAAACTCTCCTTGAAATGAATGATATTCAGAATACAGGTTTGGTATTATATGCTGCTGGATTTGCCGGCGATATAGCAGGATCGGGTACTGAATGCGGAGCCTTGACGGCACCCCTGATGTTCATGAGTTATCAGAATGATGATTTTCACGATATTGAGAAAAGGATCATTCTCCTGGAAAGAGCTCAGTCCCTGGTAAAGGAATTTACCGGATATAACGGGTCTCCGGTATGCCTTAATATCCGGAGCCGGGGAATGCATGAATGCAGAAGGACAGTACATAATTTCAACAAACCTTTCCAAAGAGCTTCTTCTTTTAAGGTGGATCTCCCTGGCAGGACAAAGGAATCGTGGAAATTGTTGCTGAATGAATTTGATAATAATAAATTTCATTGTGCCCATAATGTTTTAAAGAATCTTGGTGATACTTTCAGTGTGACAAAAGATCTTCTTAATGCATCATGGATTTTTATCGGCGGACTGGCAATGCTTAACCGTACCTGCGGAGCACTGGCAGCCGGTGTTATGGCATTAAGTTCCCTGTCAGCCAAAATTGAGAACAGTTATTCAAGAGTTGCCAGAATGAACAGACTGTTAAGGAAAAATGACAACACGGCCATGGATGAAGAAATAAACAATTTTAATTCCGCCATAAATTTGAGTGATGAACTGGGTTTATGGTTCCGTAGTGAGTTTGGTTCAACAAATTGTCATGATATATGGCAATATGATTTTTCAAGGATACATGATGTTGAAGATTTTCTTAGAGGTCAATGCATGGAACGTTGTTCCGGAATGTGTGAAAAAGTAGTGAACAAAATTAGTTCGATGTTTTAGAATTAAATCTGTCTCTGCTTTAAGAAACAATTGCACGGGAAATGTTAGTATATTTACCATGCAATACTCTACGTACTGATGAGATTCGTTTTCCCCGGTCATCCCTGGAAGGAATATATTTGTAATTTCATGGTAAGAGCCATATTATCAG
>JAKQPD010000363.1 GCA_029564935.1 Bacteroidota bacterium | reverse complement strand
TGAAATAATCATTTACTTTTTTCCATATATTTGGAGAATTCCATTTTTAATTTCCGCCTGTGAGAAAATTACAATCAGTTTTATCGAAGTATGATGCCCCTCAGAAAGCTATGAAGGCAGGCATCTATCCTTATTTCAGGGAAATTGAATCCGACCAGGATACTGTTGTTACAATTAAGGGAAAGAAAGTCCTGATGTTCGGATCCAACAGCTACCTCGGACTGACAAACCATCCTAAGATCAAGGAAGCTGCCAAGAAAGCCATTGATAAATATGGTACGGGATGTGCCGGTTCGAGATTTCTGAATGGCACACTGGATATTCATATTCAGCTAGAGGAGCGGCTTGCAGATCTTGTCGGGAAAGATGGTGCACTCTGTTACAGCACGGGTTTCCAGGTAAATCTCGGTGTTGTGTCTGTTCTTACAGGCCGGAGGGATCATGTCTTTCTCGATGAGTTCGATCATGCATCGATTATTGAAGGCAGCCGGCTTTCGTTCTCCAAGGTGCTCAAGTTCGCACATAACGACATGGATGCTCTTGAGAGTAAGCTTAAGTGCTGTACGGCAGAAAGTATGAAGCTTATCGTCGTCGACGGGATATTCTCGATGGAGGGGGATATTGTAAAGCTGCCGGAACTTGTTGCACTGGCCGATAAATATGATACGACAATAATGGTCGACGATGCCCATTCAATAGGAGTTCTGGGGAAGAACGGTTCGGGTACCTCATCACATTTCGGACTTACGGATAAAGTCGATCTGATAATGGGAACATTCTCAAAATCACTTGCCTCGCTTGGAGGTTTTATTGCATCGGACAAGGATACGATCAATTTTATAAAACATAATTCCCGCACATTGATTTTCAGCGCAAGCATGACACCTGCATCGGCAGCATCCGTACTTGCAGCAGTCGATATTATGGTCAGCGAGCCTGAAAGGATAAATCATCTCTGGGAAATTACTCATTATGCACTTAAAGGATTTAAAGAGATGGGATTTGATACAGGGAAATCTGAAACACCGATCATACCTCTGTTCATCCGTGATGATATAAAAGCTCTTCTGCTGACACAGGCATTGCTGGCCGACGGCATCTTTGTCAATCCGGTCGTTTCACCCGCTGTACCGAAGGAAGACTGCTTGATCAGATATTCTCTTATGGCTACACATACAAAAGAACAGGTGGAGCTTTCGATAGAAAAAATTACCAAAGCGGCTAAGGAACTGGGAATCTTAAATTAGATAATTTTTCAAATATTTGTACCAACTGCTTATCTACTTCTGGTGGGAGTATAGAATTATGAAAAATTTAACCGCAAAGAACGCTAAGATATTACGCAGAGGTCGCAAAGGCATTGATTACCTTTGAGCACTTTGCGCATACTTTGCCTACTTTGCGGTTAGAGATAAACTTATGTTAAAGAAAGTCATTTTAATTACCGGCATTTCATCAGGTTTTGGAAGAGAAACTGCAAAGCTTCTGGCGGAGAAAGGATATATTGTATATGGGACTGTCCGAAAAGAGTGTAAAGTTCCCGGGCAAGTCAATGTACTTAAAATGGACCTTACCGATGAACTTTCAGTAAAAGAAGCGGTTAAAACTGTTCTTGAGAAAGAAGGTAAGATCGATGTGCTGATAAATAATGCAGGGATGCACACGGGAGGGCCGGTCGAGACCACCCCCCCTGAAAATATAAGGCTGCAGATGGATTCCAATTTCATCGGGACAGTAGCACTTACAAGGGAAGTACTTCCGGGAATGAGAAATCAAGGTGGCGGTTTAATTATCAATTTCAGTTCAATCGGCGGACTGATGGGACTTCCTTTCCAGGGATTCTACTCCGCTGCCAAATTTGCAATAGAGGGATTCAGCGAAGCCCTGAGAATGGAAGTGGCAGCATTCGATATTAAAGTCGTTGTAATAAATCCCGGGGATTTTCATACCAGCAATTCAGCTAATCGCAGGAAGTTCCTTGCTCCCCTGACAGAAAATGATCCTTACCGGGAGCAGTTTGAAGAAACCCTGGAAATAATCGAAAAAGATGAATCCAATGGATGGGACCCGGTCACTCTGGCAAAGAAAATGGTTAAAATCGTTGAAAGTAAAAACTTGAAACAACGTTACATAATCTCATCATTCGAACAAAAGCTGGCTGTCTTTCTCAAACATATTCTCCCCGGCAGATTATTCCGTAAAATTCTTGAAGCTCATTATAAGATAGGGTAATTCCGGCGTCCGGCTTCGGACTTCGGACTTCGGACTTCGGACTTCGGACTTCGGACTTCAATTAAAATCCATATTCATTACAAACTCGATCGTAAAATCATCCGAATCGGAAAGTTCAATATATTCAGATCTTCTCATTACCTCATCAACTCTTTCCTCAAATTCGTCCGACTTCAGGAATTGAAGAGCTCCCATTCCTGCGCTGTTGCCTACCGGGAAAATCTTACCCTGAAGTTCAGCAGGTAAAAGTCCTATCCTTACGGCAGACCTTATATTAATGTAGTTACCGAATCCTCCTGCAAGGTAAAGAGCATCAATGTCATTAAAGTTCATTCCCGCGGTCTTCATCAGAACTCTGATTCCTGAATATATTGCCGATTTGGCAAGCTGGATCTCCCTTATATCCTGTTGTGTTACAATAATATTGTTTTTCTGATGGATCGTGAATGGGAGTTTCAGCACACCAGACTTATCAACCAGACCGGTGTCAAGAAGGTATGCGATTATATCTGCAATACCCGAACCACATATCCCTGCAGGTTCCGCATTTCCTATAACCGAATATTCATCCGGACTTTTGAATGATGATACGGCACCGGTCACTGCGCCCGATCCGCAAGAAAGGCTTGCGCCCTCAAACGCCGGTCCTGCTGCCGTCGCACATGTGAAAATCCTGTCACCCTTTACCAGCGCCATCTCACCATTTGTCCCGATATCAATAAAAAGATAATTCCGGTAAACAGGTTTTATTACAGCAAGTCCGGCAACTATATCAGCTCCGACATAGGCTGAAATACATGGCAGGGTAATTAAATCTGCAAGGGGATTAATATTTAATCCTGATGAATCACCCTTTCTGACCTGCATCCCGGTGAATCTGGGCGTGAATGGAGCAAGGGCTATTGATACCGGATCTTCACCCATGAGGAGATGAAGCATGGTCGTATTTCCGGCCACGATAATTCTTTCAAATGAATCTGAGCTAATTCCTTTTATTAGCCGAAACCGGTCAAGGTCCGTGTTTATTGAATTTATGATTACCTGTCTCAGGTCCTTAAGTCCATTTTCATTTTCCTGGCAATAGGTTATCCTGGAAATGATGTCAGCGCCATAAATGTTCTGAGGATTCATAAAAGACGCAACCTTTTCAATTCTCCCGGAGAGCATATTCAGAAAATAGAGCACAACGGTGGTGGTCCCGATATCGATGGCAACTCCGTAAGGATTATCCCCGATAAAACTGGTTCTGCTCTTAAAAGGGATATTTTCAAGGAATTCTGTCTGGTGGACCAGTATATTCGCTATATCTTTCCCCGGGAGTATGACCTCTATATCTTTTACTGGGAATAAAGAACAGGCCATTGCATTTCCCTCGCCGGAGACAGTTACCATACATTTGCCGCATTTGCCTTTACCGCCGCAAGGTGCATAGATATTCAGTCCGTGGTTCCTGAGGATTTCCAGAAGAGAGTTGCCCGGTTCTGTTTCGATAGTCCGGGGATCATCAGTTGAAATTATTTTTATCCTGATCACCTTCTGTTATTCCTGGGTTGAAAATTTCTGTCTGGTTCAAATATAGTAACTTATAAGATTCTGTTGAGATTTATTCAGCCAAAGAACATTGGAAGATAAAATTTTGTATTTTAGCGCCGTTTTTCCGGCCCGTAGCTCAGCTGGTAGAGCACGTGACTCTTAATCATGGGGTCGAGAGTTCGAGCCTCTCCGGGCCGACAGGAAA
>JAKQPD010000311.1 GCA_029564935.1 Bacteroidota bacterium | reverse complement strand
TGATGGGTGGCCAGGATATAAGCCACTTCAAGACAATACCGGTTATAAACACGAAGTCAAGGTTGTTTTCGGTAGTGGAAAAGAGGCACATGAGTTATTACCTCATGTGCATATGGTTGATTCTTTGCTAAAGAGGTGGCTGAACGGGACACATCAAGGGAAAGTGTCCCCAAAATACTCAAAATACTTACCATACTATCTGGATGAATTTGCTTTCAGGTTCAACAGGAAGATGTCTACCTTCAGAGGTAAATTGTTTTACAGGCTTATGCAACAAGCCGTCGATGTAGAACCTGTTGGGCTGAATTATATTATTGAAAATCATACTTGACCGAATGGCATAAGCAATAAATATTATATCCAAATATAACAATATTAGGTTATTAAGCTACTGTTATTGGTGGAATAATGTTAGATATTACAAATAGTGGTGGAATAATTAAAATTGAATATCAACTAAATAGAATAATTGGATTGTCTTCTCACCCCGACTGATTAAAACAAGATGCCGTTGTAAATCAATAAGTTACAACGGCATTTTTCATTGTAGTTGAAAAAGTGGTAGAAAAAATTATTCTACTTTCTCCACAGAGTCTTCAATTTTTACTTGTATAATCCAATACTGTTATGATTTAAATACTTGTTTTATTGATAAATACGATAATATTAAAAATAATTCATATAAAAAGGTTGACAATTGGCATAAATATTGTATATTTGTCAACAAACCAAGAAAACTATGAATAACATTTTTGCACACCGATTAATAGCTGCCCGTAAAATGGCTGGATTGTCGTTGCAAAGTTTGGCTGACAAACTTGGAAACGTTGTCACCAAACAGTCACTGAACAAATATGAGCAAGGTAAAATGAAACCTGATAGCACTCTAATATTACGTCTTGCCAACATATTAAATGTTTCGGTGGATTATTTTTTTGCCAGTCCTGAAATCGAGATTCGTCTGGCAAACGTGGATTTTCGCAAATATTCTTCAAAGATTAAAAAATCAGAAGAAGATGCTGTAATTGAAAAATCAAAAGATATTCTTGAGAGATTCATAGGACTTGAAAAAGCAGTCAACCTTCAGGAATCATCAGAATATTTTGAATGTTCCAAAATTATTACCAGTGAAGATGATGCAGAGGATGCAGCAAAGGAACTACGTAAATTATGGAATCTCGGCTATGACCCTATTCCGGATGTAGTCAAAATGCTTGAAGATAAAGGCTATTTGGTCATTGAGGTAGAGGCATCTAAAGATTTTGACGGCATGAAAGCTGATGTGGACAATAAGAAAGTTATTGTACTCCGGCAATATCACAATGGTGACGTTGTTCGTAAACGTTTTACCGCATTACATGAATTATCCCATCATTCATTATTATTTTCTGATAATCTTTCAGAAAAAGAAAAGGAAAAACTATGTCATGTATTTGCTTCTGCTGTGCTTTATCCTGAGGAAATGGCAATAAAAGAACTACATCACGACAGGTTTCATTTTTATCAAAAGGAACTGGAAATGGTAAAAGAACGTTGGGGTATTTCTTTCCCCGCCATTTTCAACAGGGCACTACGCTTGGGAATTATTAACGATTACGTTTATCGAAATCTGAATATGGATTATAGGGCACGCAGGTTGCATCTAAATGAACCCGGAACTTTTCTGAGTAAAGAAAAACCAGTGAAATTTGAACGGCTGATTTGGTTTGCATTGGGCAAAGAAATAATCTCCGTAAATGATGCCGCTTTTTATGCTGGAAAAAGTGTCTGGGAGTTCAGGGAACAAATCCACCAAATGGCATGAAACTGATTATCACTGACACCAATGTATTATTCGATGTTATCAAAATTGGTGCGTTGCCTGAATTTTTTAGTCTTGATTATGACATATGTACAACTGTGTTTGTAATTGAAGAAATTAAACCATCCGGACAAAGGGAATTGGTCGATACATTTATAAGAGCAAAGAAACTGACTGTTATCGAATTTACCGGAGAAGATGTTGAAGATGTAGTGAACTTCGATACTGTAAAAGGGTTAAAGAGATTCACCGATAAATCCGTGATTTGGAAATCGGTACAACTCAATTGTCCAATGTTGACAGGAGATAAAAAAATGAAAGAAATTGCTGAAAACATTGGAATTGAAGTTCATGGCAGCATCTGGGTCATTGATGAACTTTATAATTACAACTTGATTTCATCAGAAAAAGCCATCGAACTGCTTGAGCAATTGTTGAAGACAAACAGTTGGTTACCGAGAAATGAAATTGAAAGAAGGATTAATAAGCTGAAATAAAGAGTGATACGGTTATGGCAAATTTTAAAAGCATTTGGAGACGGGGGCAATTGTCGGAACAGTTAGTAGCATAGCATTGTATTTATGGCAACATTTACGAGAAAAATGGAGAATCCCACATCTGAGATTTATTTGGAGTAAATTCCTTCAGGCAATACTTGCAGGATGTGCAATGCGAGCTATCATGGGGGTAGCTGCCGACAAAATTGAACCATCGACAAATACAAACCATGGAGGTTTTTTCACAGCTAGGCTTTCTGGATTTTATCATTTGTTGCCACCTATCAATTATGCTGCGGAAGAAATCCAGACATTACTATCTGCTTTGCGAGTGAACAGTTTCCTGATATTATCGATGCAAACCATGCTTTCAAGACCACCAACTGGCTGTTTGGATGCCATCCGTACCACAATTATTCCTTAGTGTCAACGGTCGGAGCCGCCCGTCCGAAAGCAGTATTTTACGGGAATAACAGGGCAGATTTCTCATTTATCCCGGGCAATGTTGCTCCGGGTATCTTATTCAGAAAACCCGACCACTTTGAAAACTACGACGACTGGCCATTTCTGTGGGGCCAAAACGAGGGCACAATTGGTGGAAATACCAGTTATCTAATTTTTGGATCAGCTTTTAAGAATTTAGTAAGATAAACAACTATAGGAGGGCTTTGTAAGCATCAGTTATTCATTTGATGAACAGCAGCTGTGCAAGTTCAAAGAGACTGCGCCTCCAGGTCTGGAACTCATGGCGGGTATTCTCAGAGATATACGAGACAGCATTGAAGCCTGCATCTTTCAGAGCGGTAGCGGCATTCCTCACACCATTCGCATTTTCAAAGCTCCCGCAGCTCAGGAAAATTAGTTTCACCTTCGACTTATCCTTAATATCTTCCGGAGCATATGTTCCGCCGCTGAGAAGACCAAAATGAGAAAACATGCCGGGCTGTGCCAGAGTTATTGTTTTGGTTTCCATCCCACCCATCGAGAGCCCGGCCATTGCACGATGAGGTTGATCTGCAAGTTCTGCTTGTAGTACAAACTAAACCGCAGGATATGTCGACAATTATTAATGCTCAACTGTACAATAATAGATAAGACTTTTTTACCTTTGACTTCAGACTCTCGCTGTAACAGATATATTTATATTTTTACCTCTTGTTATGGACACTGACACAAACCAGGATCTTCAGTTAGCATTCGATTTTGTAAAATATACAAACCGGAACATCTTTCTTACAGGAAAAGCCGGCACAGGAAAAACTACATTCCTCAAAGACCTGAAACAATTATCGCCGAAAAGGATGATTGTTGTTGCTCCGACAGGTGTGGCTGCAATAAATGCAGGAGGCGTTACAATACATTCTTTTTTTCAGTTGCCGTTCCATCCTTATATTCCTTCATTTTACCTGCCGGATAATAATCGTACTGTCCAGACCGATCAGGATAATCCGCCCGGATATAAACTGAGTCGTGAAAAGATCAACATTATCAAAAGTCTCGACCTGATCATCATTGATGAGATAAGTATGGTGAGAGCTGATACTCTCGACGCTGTAGATTCCGCATTGAGGAGATACAAGGACCGTTTTAAGCCGTTTGGCGGTGTACAGCTGCTCATGATAGGTGACCTTCAGCAGCTTGCTCCTGTTGTTAAAGACGAAGACCGGGAAATAATCGGCGGATATTACGATTCGTTCTTTTTCTTCGGAAGTAAAGCCCTCTGCAGCACCGACTATGTGACAATTGAGCTGAAACATATTTACAGGCAGAATGATCAGATGTTCATTGACCTGCTCAACAGGATCCGTGAAAATAATGTGGATCAGGAGGTGCTGACCGAACTGAATAAAAGATATATACCTGACTTTGATCCTGACTCCGGAGGGGGATATATCACTCTTACAACCCATAACTACCAGGCTCAGGAAATAAATGATCTTAAGCTCGACAAGCTTCCGGGCAAACCTCATAAGTTCACAGCCAAAATCAAAGATGAATTTCCGGAATTCTCTTATCCTAATGCCAGTGAACTGATCCTTAAGACCGGAGCCCAGGTGATGTTCGTTAAGAATGATCTGTCGGCTGACAAGCTTTTCTTTAACGGCAAAATAGGAAAGGTGAAATCATTTGAGGACGACATAATTGTTGTTAAATGTCCGGAAGATGATTTCAGTATAAGGGTTGAAATGGCTGAATGGCAGAATGTGAAATATTCCATCAACGAAGAGACCAAAGAGATTGAGGAGACAGTTATCGGAACCTTTACTCAATATCCCCTCAGATTAGCCTGGGCTATTACAATTCATAAGAGCCAGGGTCTCACTTTCGACAGGGCAGTGATTGATGCATGCGCTGCATTTGCCCACGGACAGGTTTATGTAGCGCTCAGCCGATGCCGGACCCTGGACGGACTTGTACTCAGCAGCCGGATAGGCAGGCGGAGCCTTATAGAGAGTACTGCAGTTTCCGGCTTTATTAATGATCCGGCCAGGAATCAACCCGACCGGAACCAGTTAGCTGATTCGAAAAAAGCTTATCAGAGACAGCTGCTTTCAGAGCTCTTTGATTTTTCTGAACTGACAAACAGATTAAATTATTGTATTAAGATAGTCAGGGAACACAGCGACAAATTATTGGGAAATCCACTTGAACAGCTTGAAAGTATTTTATCTGCTTCAAGGACAGATCTTACTGAGGTATCTGAAAAGTTCCGGCTTCAGCTGAAAATCCTGTTCAGCAGGGAATCTGATGATGGACCAAATGATCTCCTGCAGGAACGGGTAAGAAAAGCAGTTGTATATTTTTCTGATAAACTGGAAGCTGACTTTAAGGAAATACTTGCAGGTTTTACCGTGGAAACAGATAACAGGACGGTTCGTAAATCAGTTAATGAAGCCCTGGAGGGTACAAGAAAAGCGGGATTCATAAAGCTTGCCTGTCTGAATGTTGCCAAACCAGGTTTTGAGATCGGCAGATATCTTGATGCCAGGGCAAAAGCAGCTATTGATATTCCTGCAGTCAAATCTCATACCGTCAAGACTGTGGAAAACAGTTCCGGAATTATTAAACATCCCGCGTTATTAAAGCAGCTTAAGGAATGGCGTAATACAAAAGCTAAGGAAACTGATCTCCCTCATTATATGATACTTCCTCAGAAAACAATGGTCACTCTGGCAAATTTTGTACCTCAGTCTTTACGTACTCTTAAGCAGATCAAGGGTATGGGTACGAAGAAATCTGAAAAATATGGTGAAGAACTTCTTGACATAATTATATCATACTGCACGAAGGAAAATATCGAAGCGCCTGATATCCCACTCATTGAGAAAAAGAAAGAAAAAAAGGTAAAAGAAGACACAAAGAAAATAAGTTACGATCTTTTCAGGGAAGGTAAGACAATTGCCCGGATAGCGCAGGAAAGGGCTCTGAGTATTAATACCATAGAAGGACATCTGGCATATTATGTCGGAACGGGTGAACTTCCCGTCACGAAATTTGTATCACAGGAAATTATTGACCTGGTTGTGGATCAGGTTGAGAGAACAGGAGATTTTAAACTGGGGCCTGTCAAAGAAGCTCTGGGGGACAAGGTATCATGGAGCGACATCAGGTTTGTGATAAGCCATCTCACTCATTCCAATCATCCCGGAAAAAAAACTGACCATCGGGAGATCGAATAAGATCAGGGTGTCTGAAGTTAAAATTGAAAAACAAAAAATCCCTTTTTGAATAATTCAGGTGAAAAACAACCCGTCAAAAGGATATGTACCAGTAATATTTGGTAGATTTGTTGCTAACCGGGCGACATTAATTTCCGTATCCGCAGACTTGATGGCATTTCCCGCGTTTACATGGCATTTGAACTCCGGAAAATAAATAAATTTATCTCTCAGGACTATGGCAGAGAATAACCAGGAAAACAATAAAATAACCGATAAACCCGACATCGGTCTCAACAAAAGCAACAAAAATATCTGGTCGTCGCTTCTCGGAACGCTTGTTTTATTGTTGCTTTTCAACTGGCTTTTGTTTCCCAAACTTACGCGAAAATCGGTTGAAGTAACCGATTACAATACCTTTATTTCAATGATTAATGAAGGGAAAGTGAAGGAAGTGAGCATCTATCAGGGAAATATTAACTATTCATCGGAAACAGAGAATATAAATCAACTGACGAAAAAGCCCGAAATAAAGTTTTACAGGACCGGAAAAATGGATGATCCTGATCTTGTAAACCGCCTGATTGAAGCAAATGGTCAGGGTGAAAACGGAAAAATTTCATTCACGGAGATAATCCCGAAACAGAATTCCCCCATGGTAAATTTCCTGCTTCTCTGGATTCTGCCCGGGCTTTTACTGTACCTGGGAGCGTCGTACATGATGAAATCCATGAAGGGCAAGGGTGGACTGACCGGTAATTTCATGTCATTCGGTGAGAACAGGCAGAAAATTTTTGCCGAAAACGAGGTAAAAACCACCTTTGCCGACGTAGCAGGGCAGGACGAAGCCAAAGACTCCCTGATGGAAATTGTGGATTTTCTGCATAATCCCGGCAAATACGCGAGCATTGGCGCATCGTTGCCCAAAGGGGCCTTGCTCGTAGGTCCTCCCGGAACGGGAAAAACGCTGATTGCGAGAGCCGTTGCCGGCGAAGCCAAAGTGCCCTTTTTTGCCATTTCCGGCTCGGAGTTTGTCCAGATGTTCGTGGGGATGGGCGCTGCCAAAGTACGTGATCTGTTCAATCAAGCCTCTCAGAAAGCGCCATGTATTATTTTTATAGACGAAATTGATGCCATCGGTAAAAGACGCGACGGGATGGTCAGTAACGATGAGCGTGAGCAAACCCTCAATCAGTTGCTTACCGAGATGGATGGTTTCGACGGGAAAAAAGGTGTTGTAATTCTGGCCGCCACAAACCGTCCCGAGAGCCTGGACAAAGCCCTACTTCGCCCTGGCCGTTTTGACCGCCTGGTTCGTATGGAACTCCCTGATCTGGAAGGCCGGAAAGCTATTCTTGAAGTGCATCTCAGGAAAGTGCGTCACGACGAGATCAACGTCAATCTCATTGCCCGGGCCACCGCCGGTTCATCGGGAGCCGAAATCGCCAATATTGTGAACGAAGCCGCGTTGCGTTCAGTACGAATGGGCCGGGAAAGTGTCACAACGGCCGATCTTGAAGAAAGCATCGAAACTGTTATCGCCGGCGCTCAGCGTAAAGGCAAAGTTATATCGGATAAAGAAAAACGTACCATCGCCTGTCACGAAATCGGGCACGCTATGATTGCCGCCAAACAAAACGGCTCGGCACCGATTCATAAAATCACAATCATTCCGCGCACATCGGGTGCTTTGGGATACACAATGCAGGTGGACAGCGGTGAACAAAACCTGATGAGCCGCGATGAAATGCTCAACCGGATTGCCACACTCACCGGCGGCCGCGCTGCCGAAGAAGTCATCCTGAAAACTGTTACCACAGGCGCATCGAACGATATCGAACAGGCAACCAGACTTGCCCGCGCCATGGTTACACGTTACGGGATGAGCGAGACTTACGGTATGATGGCGCTCGAAACAGTAAACAACCCGTATCTGAGCAACGATGCATCGCTCACGTGCTCAGCAGAAACAGCTGCCGAAATCGACAGGGAAGTACAGAAAATCATCACTACCCAGCACGAGAAAGCACGCAGCATCATCCGCGAAAACGAAGCCAAAATGAATGAATTAACCGATTTTCTGCTTAAAAAGGAAACCATTTCGGGCGAAGAGTTTATGAAGATCTTACTGGCTTAGTAACTTAGAATCCGTTTTTGTTCTCCGGGAATGATCGCCTCAGACAACGATATTTTTGAAATACATCACATTTCGTCACCGCGCAACCTCTGTAAGCAAGTATCTTTTATATTCCATAGGATCTTGTATCGACCGTTCACCTGAAACTGCAATCACGCGGTTGTCGGGGCTTCAGGAATTCTTTTAGTGCGGCAAATTTACAACTTCATCAATGCAACTGACTGATCTTTTAACAAATCCTGCTTTACTTTACAGTTATCAGATTTCTTTTTCTCAGTTCTTCGACGGCATTTTCCCATGACCCTCCGCTTCCCCACAGGTAATATGAAAAATACATCACCGTATTCATCGGAATCCGTACCCAGGGCTGAAATTCAACATAGTAATGGGGTGCTTCAATGTTGCCCTGGCTGGGAGGAAGAATATCCCCCGGAGTGCAGAAGTACATATGCAGGAAGACCGGCTGCGCCACGGGAAATGCACCTGCAAAGGCAATATCTTCCATGGTGTCGTGACCGGCATTCCATCCTTCTTTCAGATCAAATGCCCAGCCATATTTTTGTTCAGGCAGCATCCGGTACTCCTGCAGACCGTTTTTTGCCGGTATCATGAATACATCTTCCGGACCATGTTTTTTGCCAAGTTCCAGTATGGGCTGCGGCCCAAGCATATTGGCTTCCCTGTTCCTGAATTTCAATTCAAACCTGACTTCAAGCAGGGGAGAATTGCCATAGAGTGTGAAAATCTTTTTCAGGTGATTGCCATAATAATCGGCCATATTCTGAACAGCACGTTATCATTCCTGCTTTTTACGATATACTCGATTACCCTTGCACCGGTTCTGAGAAGTGTGATCCGGACAGAATCGTTTTCCATGCGATACTCCTGTATGCCGTCGCTGTTCAGGTCAACCTCATAGACAAAGGTTCTTCCCTCTGCCTTGCCGACGCCCAGCTGGCTTTCCGCAGTCATACCCAGAACATTTGCCCTTACAATGTAATCACCGGGCTCCAGGCGCAGGTTAAAATCACAGGTCGCGAATGCGGCTTTTGCTGCTTCACACACCTTTGACTGCCTGACAACTGTTTTCCGGGTGTTGTCCTTTCTGAACACGCTTATTTCCACGGGAAAGGGTTTGTTTTCTGAAAAGTTGTGAACAGTAACCGGGAAATGAACTTCCGGAGAATGACCGTAAAGCAACTGGTTCATGGAGATTGCCGGAGGCATGTCAAGCAGGGTCACCGTACTCTTGGTCCTGTTTCCATGTGTAAAATGAACAGCTACCGGATTGGTGTTCCCCATGGCTTCCTTCAGGGGCTGCAGGGGAATAATGAACTGTCTTTCTTCATTCACCGGCAGACTGATGTTTTCCTTCAGTCTGTCGTTGACCTTCACCCTGGCTGAAGTGATGATTTCAAGGTTCCCTTTCACCGGAACCGATGAATAGTTCCTCAGGGTAACAATCAGGTTGTATCCTTCAACTTCGGCAGTTATATCCAGATTGTCGCCAAAGTACTCTTCCAGATATATCCTGTCGAGATAAAGCAATCCCAGGACATTTCTGTATTCTGCAGGTCCCATCATGTTTGCTTCCTCCATTACGGCCACCGCCCGCCTGTCCATTATTGCATCCCATATCGACTCATTGTTCAGTGGTTTGTCCTTTTCAATAAACAATACCATGGATGATGTCATATTGTCGCTCAGATTTCCCGATTTTAGTATAAAAGGTACATTCACATTGTCAATCTGTTCCTTGTTTCCGGGATTCACGAAATATCCGTCATATCTGAACTTATCGGCGGCTGGGTCAAAAACCTCACGAAACGCATAACCGTCTTTCGAATGTGCGTAATCAATCAGATACTGCCTGGATGCCATGTAATTCTGAACCTGGAGGTTTTCATAATCGCTGCATCCGAATACTGGTGAATAACCCGCGTCTGCCACTACTGGCAGGTTCACTTCCTTTACCCAGCCTTCAAGTTTTTCCTTGCCGTAGCGGGCTATGTAACCGTCAAAAATGAACCACGACTTGCCTTCATTCATTCCTTTACCGATCAGTTCCAGCGGATGACCGGGTGAACAGGTTACGATATACAGTGTTGTATTGATCCCGTGCCAGCCTTTATACATTTTACAGGATTCCATAAAGGCAGAGGTCCTGTCTATCAGGGAAAGCAGTTGCTGTATCTTTTCCCCTGATCCGGATGATATTACAAAAAGATGGCTGTTTCCTCTTGTAAGGCAGAAAGCTTTCACCAATTCAAGATCAACATCATTGAGTTGGTAGCTGTTCATTTTCTCAGCCCATCTGAAAATGTCAGCAGCCTTTTCTTCCAGCCTGTGACCAGCGGGTCCGGATGGATCGGTTATAACAAGAATGTTTCCTTCCTGCCGGACCAGGCTCTCCAGTTCGTCCAGGGACGGATTCTCAACATACCTGTATGGTTCCCTGAGCAAAGCGGAGATAAAGCCCTCCTGCATAAGCAAGCCGGGAATACCCATGTCTTCGGCGATGTCAATCTTGCTCTGCAGTATTGCAAGTTCCGTTTCAAGCAGGGCTATTTTGAACAGATTCCCATACCTGTGCCATTCATAATAATAATTCTGCCAGTGATTTGTATAGCCGTTAAACCTGTTGGTGTTGATTACGGATGATTTTCCTGCTTCCTCTGAGGATTCTGCCCTGAAATCTGAAAGACCCTGTCCTGTGACCGATGCCAGTCCTGCAAACAGAAAGGCTGTTAAAACCAATGGCTTACTGAAACATATTTTCATGACGGAATAAATTAAATTTTCATTTTCAAATCAGGTTTACAAAATAATGAAACCTTCATGATACATACATACAAATGAGTATATTTGTTTAAACCCACAAGACAGGGATTTCCATTCCCGTGGGAATACTGGCATTGATCCTGGCCCTATGGGCGCTGGGAACACCCGTTGAAACATTGACTGCCATGATCTATTCGTAACAATAAAATCATAGTAACTTGACAAAGAAAAGTCTTATAATTATTCTGATCTGCCTTGTTGCCTGCAAAGGGAATGTCGGCAAAGAGGAAAGTAATGTTTTTACTGAAAATAAAACAGCCGAATGGATAACAGATGAACGACAGTTGCCTGAAAACGATTCATTGTTCTATTCAGACCAGCCTGCACCCTTGTTCCGTAAGGAATTTAAATCAGGGAAAAACATAAGGAGCGCTAAATTGTACAGCGCTGCTGCAGGTTATTATAAAGTTTATGTTAATGGTCAGGGCATCGAAGACAATGTTCTCGATCCTGCATGGACGGATTTCAGCAAAAGGATCTATTATGCAGAATATGATGTTACATCCCTCCTTAAGGATGGCAATAACTGTCTGGGTGTATCACTCGGCAATGGTTTTTATAACCCGCTTCCTCTTCTTAAATGGGGACATCGCAATCTGAGGAACGATCTTTCGGTTGGTAAACCCGCGTTTATTGCCAAGCTCATCATCAATTACAGGGATGGTAAAACAGAAGAAATTGTATCGGACGGGAGCTGGAAATATTCTTATGGGCCGGTCTTAAAAAACGACGTCTATATCGGCGTTACTTACGATGCCGGAAAAATAATACCCGGATGGGACAGAGAAGAATTTGATGATAATTCCTGGCAAACTGCAATAAAGGGGACACCTCCGGGCGGCGAATTGAAAAAAGAGTTTTTCCCGCCTGTACGGATAACAGAAGAGATTAAACCGGTAGAGATATATTCTCCCGGAAATGGGAAATACATTGTTGACATGGGTGTAAACTTTACCGGAACATATAAGATCAGATTATCAGGTAATAAAGGTGATACGGTTACATTCCGCTTTGGCGAGAGGATCTATGATGATGGAAGTCTCAACCCGATGACCACGGTTGCCGGTCAGATAAAGCAAAAAGGAATGGGTGGTCCCGGAGCACCCGATATTGCCTGGCAAACCGACAGTTATATTATCGGAGAAGAAAAAGAAGCCTGGTTCACTCCTGATTTTACTTATCATACATACAGATATATTGAAATTTCAGGGTTAAGATATCAGCCTCAATTAAAAGACATTACAGGATTGTTCATACATTCCGATATTGAAAGGCCAAACTCTTTTTCATGTTCGTCTGATCTGTTGAATTCAATACAGGAAATTACGGAAAGGACCTTCAGGGCGAATCTTGTAAGTGTACAATCAGACTGTCCGGCAAGAGAAAAATTTGGTTACGGGGGAGACCTGAATGCAACAGCAGAGTCCTTTATTTACAACTTCGACATGCGATCATTCTACCTCAAAACACTTTATGACTGGGTGGATGCCATGAAAGATACTTCGTTTATCGACACGGCACCTTTTGTCGGCATCGAGTACTGCGGCATCAGCTGGGAATCAGCTTTCATTATCGCCCAGTATTACATGTATTTGTATTATAACGATACCGGGATTGTTAAAGAGCTTTACGACCTGGATAAGAAATGGATGGAGAAGGCAGCAGCAATTCATCCTGAAGGAATAGTTCATGAAGGATTAAGCGATCATGAGTCGCTGGAACCTGTACCTGTAGAGCTGATTGGAACATGTCATTACCTTCAGTGTGCCCGTATAATGCAGACTTTTGCTTCCGTTATGGGTGATAAAGAAAATGAAGGGAAATATGGATTGCTGGCCCGGGAACTCAAGTCGCTTGTAAAAGCTGAATTCCGGGACAAACCAGTCACTGGAAAAATAAACCGTCAGACCTTGTTTTCAACATTGCTTTATCATGATATTATCCCTGAAGAAGAAATTAATGCTGCAACAGATTCATTAAAAGCTGCAATAAAGAATGGTCCCTCGGGGCATTTTATAACAGGGATTTTCGGGACAAAGTATGTTTTGGAAACACTTTCAAAATACGCATCACCCGAAGAAGTATTTGCCATAGTTAACAGTACAGAATTTCCGGGATGGGGCCATATGATCGACCGTGGCGCAACAACAGTCTGGGAGACCTGGAAAGAAAGTGACAATACATATTCGAACTGTCACCCGATGTTTGGTTCGGTATCTGAATGGTTTTACCGCTGGCTGGGAGGTATCCGCCCTGTCGATGATGAACCCGGGTTTAAAAAGTTCATTCTTGCTCCGGCAATCCCTTCCGGACTTGATTATGTAAATTGTTCATATCATGCACCTCAGGGAGAAATTATTTCAAACTGGAAAAAAATCGGATTGAATGAAGTCCAGTACCGGATCAAAATACCTGAAGGAAGTACAGCGCTGGTTGATCTGCGACCCGGCAAGGTTCAGAAAGTTGAGACAATAAAAGAGAACAAGCCATTAAAAACCATTGTTCCGGAAGGATCAGGCAGCGGGAAATTCGAACTAAGCGAGGGGGAATTTTTAATATCAGTTACTTTCTGAAAAGTGAAATCAAAATGAAATTGCAATATGCATCTGACTTGCACCTTGAATTCCCTGAAAATAAAGAATTCTTAAAACGGAATCCATTATTACCCGGTGGGGATGTTTTATTGTTGGCAGGCGACATTGTTCCATTCGCGATAATGGAAAAACACACTGATTTTTTTAAATATATTTCAGATACTTTTGAAACTACTTATTGGATCCCCGGTAACCACGAGTATTATTATTCTGACATCTCATCCAGGTCCGGTATATTTAATGAAAAATCGTATTGTCCCTTACATCATCCATAAACCTTAGAGCTCATTCAACTAAGCTGCCTCACCTCTGTCCTCGCTGCAGATTTTTAACTGCAAAGAAAATTCCTTTGAATAAAAAAATGTGTATTTGATTACATGTATACCGTAAAATCCATCAATAATCCCGTAAACGATAAACTTATTAACCCCTGTAGATCCTTAATCTTCAGGGGTTTACAATTTAGAGGTATGTGCCGGTATATAAAGTACCTGCCATATGCATTTAAAGAATTTGATCTGTCAGATATTATATATCCTGCCGACCCGCTCCTTTATCAGATCGTGGAATGAACTTTTCATATCATCGGGCAAAAAGTATATGTTTATGAAGCCATGCAATTTTTCTACCGCATTACTGAATTTGCCGAACATATTTTCTACTGCTATAACGGTAAAATACGGCCATTACCTCATCACTTTCAAATAATAACATATGAATTACTGCTATAACAGTAATAATATACAAATAGATTGCTCAAATGAAAGAAATTACGTATTTTTACCGTTATAAAGATAAATTATGACACAATCTCAGGCTTTGGCAGAAATAATAAGGATGCATCGTAAAGCGGCAAAATTAAGTCGTGCCCAATTAGCAGAAATCGCCGGGGTTGGCAAGACTGTGATATATGATATTGAGAAAGGCAAGGAAAGTGTACGGTTAAATACTTTACAAAAAATACTTAAAGTGCTGAATATAAAGATAGAAATAACAAGTCCTCTCATGGAAAGTTTAAGAAAAACACAAGATGAGAAAAGCTAAGGTATATGTTCAGGGGATTGAGGCGGGAATTCTTACCGAGTTGCTACCCGGAAGGGAATATATATTTGAATATCTTGACGGATATGATGGTCCTGATATCTCAAGAACAATGCCGGCAAACATAAAGGTTTATAAGTTCGATAGATTCCCGCCGTTTTTCGATGGATTATTGCCTGAAGGTATTCAACTGGAAGGATTATTGGAAATAAATAAAATCGACAGGAAGGATTACTTTTCACAATTAATTGCTGTCGGAGAGGAAATGGTTGGAACCGTTACTGTAAAAGAAATTGTGAAATGAACGTCTGTCCGATAACATATACCCCCTGTGGTGAAAAGCGTTACAGCGAGGCTGGTCTTAAGCTGTTAGGTGAGGGATTGAAGAAGCTACATGATCTGGAATATACAGCCGAAGAGATGCGAAAAGAAGCTTTCATACGTGCAGCAAAAATGTCTGTTCAGGGAGTCCAGCCAAAATTGAGCGCTGTTTTAAGCTTTAAAGATGAAAAATTCACCATTGTAGATAAAGGCGGCAAATATATTCTTAAACCTCAACATGAGTATTATATTCAGTTGCCGGAAAATGAAGACCTTACAATGAGGCTGGCAGATGAGATCGGTCTGGAGATTCCTTTACATGGTTTATTGTGGTCCGGGGATAATACATTAACTTATTTTATAAAACGTTTTGACAGGAAAGGACAGCGTGGGAAAGTTCCTGTCGAAGATTTTGCCCAGTTGGCAGGCTTGAGCAGAGACACAAAGTACGACTATAGCATGGAAAAGCTAGTCAGGCTGGTCGATAATTATTGCACATTCCCTGCA
>JAKQPD010000350.1 GCA_029564935.1 Bacteroidota bacterium | reverse complement strand
CGTTGATGAGGGAGGAGTGAGAGTCCCGTTTTATATTAAATGGCCGGAAAATATCAAACCCGGGACAACAGACCAGCTGGCTCAGGATATAGATATAATGCCAACCTTACTCAGCCTTTGCAAAATAAAATATGATCCGGTAAATCCGCCTGACGGTATCGATCTGTCCGGGATCATTACAGGAAGGAAGAAACCATTTGACAGATTCGTTTTTTCAAGGCAGGGCAATCAGGTACTTGAGAATTGTAATAGCTCAGTTAGGAATGACCGGTACAGGCTTGTTCTTACAAGAAAAGATACTCTGCTGTATGATCTGAAAATTGATCCGGGGCAAAAATCAGATATTTCAGGAAAAGAAACTGAAATTACCGCTGATCTGCTGACCAGACTGGTTCATCTGAATGAAGAACTTGTCTCAAACTATAAACCTGTTACAACAATAGAGGCCGGGTTCGAAGGAGAGAAGAGCTTTACATTACCTGTTCAGGATGCAATATTATCAGGTAAGATCAGGTACTCCAGTATTCACCCGAACCAGTCGCATACTGAAAACTGGATCCAGGAGGGTGATTCAATTTTCTGGACCCTTAATATCAATACATCAGGAAATTACAGGGCAGAGCTGCAATATGGATGTCCTCCGGGTGAAACCGGCAGTAAATTAATGCTCGGAACAAACTCAGGGAAAATATATTTTACGATTGATAAGGCATTTGATTCGGAGATACTCCCCGATCGTGATTATGTAAAACGCACTGAATCTGTTGAGCGAACATGGACCTGGATGGATATCGGGCAGATCAGACTTAACGGCGGTCCGGAAAATATCACTCTGAAGCTTGTTGATGTGAATAGCAGGGAAGCCGGTTTGATTAAATCAATAAGGCTAATTCGCTAATATCCTGCTGCGCCACCTTCTCCCGCACTTGAATCAAATGCGCCCACATAAACATCATTCCTGAAATCGTACATTATGCCCATCAGGGAACCGAGATTTGATGTGCCGGTAAGTTTATGCCCCATCTTTTCAAGTGCCTTCCTGGTATCAGGAGATAACAGATTT
>JAKQPD010000347.1 GCA_029564935.1 Bacteroidota bacterium | reverse complement strand
GAATCTTTCAAGGGAACCGAAGATTGTACGGTGTATCATTACAGGTCTGTGCTTCTGATTGTCACTTCCGTTATATGTAAGATCAAACCTCTCAGGAAGGTTATAATCTACCTGAATTGTACCCAGCTGCCATTTCCGGCCAATTGCATCTTTTACCATGAAGTCGAGCTTGGGACCATAAAATGCCGCTTCTCCGGGAACAACAACGGTTTTCAGGTTCTTTTCCGATGCTGCTTCGATAATGTCCTGTTCAGCTTTCTTCCAGTTCTCTTCCGATCCGATATATTTTTCCTTGTCATCGGGATCCCTTAATGAGATCTGTGCAGTATAATCATTGAAATTCAGTATTTTAAAAATATACAGGATCAGGTCGATTATGCTTTTGAATTCTTCCCTCAGCTGATCGTGACGGCAGAAATGATGAGCATCATCCTGTGTAAAGCTGCGTACCCTTGTAAGTCCGTGTAGCTCACCGCTCTGTTCATACCTGTAAACAGTCCCGAATTCCGCCATCCTGAGCGGAAGCTCTTTGTAGGAATGCGGGGTTGCATTATAGATCTCACAGTGATGCGGGCAGTTCATTGGTTTGAGCATGAACTGTTCCCCTTCTTCCGGGGTTGAAATGGGTTGGAAAGAACTTGTCCCATATTTCTCAAAATGACCCGATAGCTTGTAAAGGTTGACATTCCCTATATGAGGAGTGGTAACTATCTTATATCCTCTCTTCCGGAGAAGTGATGTAAGATAGCTGATCAGGTTCTGTCTGACATCAGAACCTTTTGGCATCCACAAAGGCAATCCCATTCCGACTTTAGGGGAGAAGGTGAACAATTCCAGTTCTTTGCCTATCCGGCGGTGATCCCTTTTTTTCGCTTCTTCAAGGAAAACAAGGTATTCGTTGAGCATCTTCTGATCGGGAAAGGTTATTCCGTAGATCCTTGTAAGCATTTTACGTTTTTCATCTCCTCTCCAGTATGCACCTGCAAGACTTGTAAGCTTTATTGCTTTTATTGGTTCTGTTGAAGGAAGATGCGGCCCCCGGCAAAGATCAACGAAATTGCCATTTGTATAAAGGGAAATGGTACCGTCAACCAGATCATTTATCAGCTCGGTCTTATATTCATCTCCTTTTTTTGTAAAAAGATCCATTGCTTCTTTCTTGCTCACATCCATTCTCTTATATGTCTGGTTCTGTGAGGCAAGCTCCTTCATCTTCTTTTCTATTACCGGAAGATCAGCTTCTGTAATGACCTTTCCGTTTCCCGGATCGACATCATAATAGAAGCCGTTCTCAATGGCAGGGCCGATACCGAACTTAATCCCGGGGTACAGTGACTCAAGCGCCTCAGCCATAAGGTGTGCCGATGAATGCCAGAAAGCATGCTTCCCATCCTCATCTTCCCATTTGTGAAGCTTCAGTGTTGCATCGGAATTTATGGGTCTTGTAAGATCACGAACTTCACCATTGACAGTTGCAGCATATACGGCTTTAGCCAGCCTCGGACTTATATCTTCGGCAATTTCCAGACTGGTAATACCCTCCTTATATTCTTTTACAGTTCCGTCGGGAAACGTAATTTTAATCATAATCAGTGTTCATTTTTAATGGAGTGCAAAGATAATTATAATTTTTATATTCCCGGGGCTGATATTTACTGCTCAGAAAGTGTTGATAACAATTAAAAAGTATAACTCCACGTGGCCTTAAATCCTTAACAAATTGGTTTACGTTTGTTAACAACTGAAAGGTGGCACATAATTTGAATTGATTATTGCAGATACTAACACAGAAGACAATGAAAAAGATATTTTATCTCTCCCTTATCCTGCCGGTTTTTCTTCTTGCATGCGAAAGGACACCCGAAGCTCATTTTTCAGTAGATAAAATTGAGCCTGAGGTGGGACAGGATGTATATTTTACAAATGAATCCCATAATGCAGTCGAGTTTGAATGGGATTTTGGTGATGGTTTTATTTCCAGCGCAGCCAATCCTGTACATGCCTTTACAGGGACAGGCACCTTCGAAGTTATTCTGACAGTCTATTCAGGATCAGGTCTTTCCGATAAAGCCTCAATTACAATGGATGTTAAAATCCCGACTCTTCTTGAGATTGAAGTAGTTGAATACTATGATGAATATATTGTTCCGGGAGCGAGTGTAAGGCTTTATCCGACACTTCCCGACTGGGAGGATGAGAAGAATATGACATCTGAAGGATATACGGATAATGATGGTTTTGTAGTATTCTCACATCTTGGACCCTATATTCACTATGTTGATGTATGGGAAAAAGACCACAATAACTATACTCTTAAAGATGAAGACATAAATTTCATCCGGACCCCGGAAATTTTACCCAACAGGATCAACAGGTTTAC